>CAYVKE010000034.1:0-26323 GCA_964451935.1 uncultured Synergistaceae bacterium
GATACCCGTCGCCGCCGCGGTCGAACATCGCACGGATCTCTGCGAGTCCGGCCCGCGCCGCGTCGATATCCTCCCATTCCGGTTCCCTGCGAATGAAGCAGCTCCGTCCGTACTGCCGGACGGTCACGAGGTCGGACAGCCGTTCAAGCGCAGCGACCTCGCTGTAGCGCATCCCCTTCACGAACTGAGCGAACAGGACGTGGAGCCCCGCCCCGGCAGCGCGCAACGCGAGCCCGAGCGCCGCCGTCGTCTTCCCCTTGCCGTCGCCCGTGTAGACGTGGATGTAGCCCTGCGTCCAGTCCGGTTCGCCCGTCATGCGCTTTCTCCTACCGTTTCAGGAACAGCAGCGGAAACGCCAACAGCGCCGCGATCGCGGGCAGGAACCCCGCCGCGCATCCGCCCCCGCCGCTTCCGCCCGCTGCCGTCGGCGCAACGCTCGGGTTCGACGTAGGTGACGACTGCGGCGTCGGCGACAGCATCGGTGTGACCGTGGGAGCGGGAGCCGTCGCGTTGATCGCGTCCACGATCGCCTGACCGAAGAGCGGCGCGACGCGCGCGCCGAACGCCGCGTTCGGGTGCGAGTCGCCCTCCCCGGCCGAATACTCGTCGCGGAGGTAGAGCCCGCCGTCGGTTTCGAGTTCGTAGAAGTCCCAGATGAAGATGTTGTCCCCCGGCTCGTCCCAGACGTTCCGCACCCAGTCGGTGAAGCTTTGCATCCGCGTCGCCTGTTCCGGCGAGATGTTCGACTGAACGTGAACCGCGCCCGTCCAGACGACGAAGGTCTTCGCCGGGAAGGACCGCATCTTCGTCTTGAGCGCCTCGTACTGGAGCCGGTAGTTCTCCTGCCGCCGCTCCGTCGAGGCGACATCCGGCGTCCCCGCATCCGCCTCGATTTCGCTGACCGGGTAGCAGTGCTTCCAGGCGATCACGTCGTAGGTCTGCGTGAGGATTTCGAGCGTGTCGTCCCCGAGATAGGGTTCGTTTCCCGCATGGTTCACCCAGACGTTCCAGTAGTCGTACGGATCGTTGCCGCCCCCGGGATGCCAGCGGTCTTCAATCTGGTAGTTCGTCCCGTTCGCGGCGTTGTACGCGGTGAACCATTCCGGAACGCCGTTGTCCCAGACGACGCCGCCCGTGCTGTGGTGCAGGAAGATGATGCGCTCGTTTCCTGCGGCGAAGGCGGCGGTCGCGAGACACGCCGGCGCGGCGCACAGGACGCACAGGTTGAACAAGCTGAAAGCCCGTTTCCACATTCCGCTTCTCATGACGCATCGCTCCCCTTTCGTGTCGGCGCCGTTACGGCGATAGACCGTGTTTCCGGTAGTATCGCCCATCTTCTCCCGGGAAACACGGCCGGAAGAACCAGAGGGGTCGTGACTCCGGGGGACAAATTCCGTACGTGGAAAGCGATCCCGATGAAGCGCGCACCGCCGCGGGGAACAAGAAAGCCCACCGCAGGATTCTGCGGTGGGCTTTCTGCAACTATCGCTTCCGGAAACCGTTTCCTCAGATCCGTTCCTTCAGCCGCGCGAGCATGTCAGCAGTCATCCGGTCGAGGTCGTACTTCGGCTCGAAGCCCCACTCCTCGCAGGCCGCCGAGCAGTCGAGGCTGTCGGGCCACGAGTCCGCGATCGCCTGGCGCACCGGGTCGACGTCGTAGGACAACGCGAAGTTCGGGATGTGCTTGCGGATGGACGCGGCGATCCCTTCCGGGTCGAAGCTCATCGCCGTGATGTTGAACGAATTCCGGTGGACGAGCTTCGCGGGGTCGGCCTCCATGAGCTTCACGACGGCGTCGAGCGCGTCGGGCATGTACATCATGTCCATGAACGTGCCCCTGCCGATGTAGCTCGTGTAGCTCCCTTTCTTCAACGCCTCGTAGTAGATGTGGACGGCGTAGTCGGTCGTCCCGCCGCCGGGGAGCGCGGCATAGGAGATCAGGCCCGGGAAACGCACCCCCCGGGTGTCGAGGCCGAACTTCAGGTGGTAGTAGTCGCACAGCAGCTCCATCGTGACCTTCGCGACGCCGTACATCGTCGACGGGCGCTGGATCGTGTCCTGCGGCGTGTTCGCGTGCGGCGTGTTCGGCCCGAACGCGGCGATCGAACTCGGAAAAAAGAATGACGTCTTGTATTCGCGAGCGAGTTCGAGCGCGACGTACGACCCCGTGACGTTGACGTCCCACGCGAGCTTCGGGTTCGCCTCGCCCTTGGCCGAGAGAATGCCCGCCATGTGGAAGATCGTATCGGGCTTGAAGCGTTTGAGCGCATCCGAGAACGCAGCCGCGTCGAGGACGTCGAGCGTCTGGTAGGGGCCGCCCTCGGAGGCCGCCGTCAGCGGTTTGGGCTGGAGGTCCGTCGCGAGGACGTTCTCCGCGCCGTAGAGTTTCCTGAGGTGCGGGACGAGTTCGGCCCCGATCTGGCCGTTCGACCCGGTGATGAGGATTCGCTTCATGCGATGATCCCCATTCCCCTGCCGACCTCGGCGAACTTCTTCACCGCGAACGCGAGGTCGTCCTCGGAGTGCGCCGCCGAGACCATCGCGCGGATTCGCGCCGTGCCCTTCGGAACGGTCGGGAAGACGATGGCCGTCGCGAAGACGCCGGCCTCGAACAGCTTCGCGCTGAAGGTCTTGGCGTCCTGCGCCTCGCCGATGATGACGGGCGTGATGGGCGTCTCGCTCTTGCCTGTGTTGAAACCGAGCGCGGACAGTTCCTTCTTGAGATACCGGCCGTTGCTCCAGAGCTTCTGAACGAGATCGTCGCCCGACTGGAGGATCTCGACGGCCGCGAGGTTCGCCGCGACATCCGGGACCGTGAGCGCGCTGCTGAACAGGTTCGGCCGCGCCTTCTGCCGCAGGTAGTCGACGAGCGTCACGCTTCCCGCGATGACGCCGCCGATTGCGCCGAACGCCTTGGACATCGTTCCGATTTCGACGTCCACGCGTCCGTGGAGCTTGAAGTGGTCCACGATGCCGCGTCCGCCCCGCCCCAGGACGCCCTCGCCGTGCGCATCGTCAACCGCGACGATCACGCCGTACGCCTCGCAGAGGTCGACGATCTCGGGCAGCTTCGCGACGTCGCCGTCCATCGAGAAGACGCCGTCCGTGATCAGGAGCTTGCGTCCCGCCGCGCCCTTGAACTCTTCGAGCTTTTTCTTCAGGTCGGCCATGTCGGAGTGCTCGTAGCGCACGACCTTGGCCTTCGAGAGTTTGCACGCGTCGATGATCGAGGCGTGGTTGAGGGAGTCGCTGAAGATGATGTCGTCGGCCGAGGGAACGAGCGTCGGAATCGCGGCCAGGTTCGCGCAGAAGCCCGACTGGAGCACGATGGCCGCCTCGGCGCCCTTGAACGCCGCAAGCTTCTTCTCGAGTTCGAGGTGGAGGCTCATCGTCCCCGCGATCGTGCGGACCGCGCCCGGGCCCACGCCGAACGCGTCGACGCACTCCTTCACCTTCGCGCACAGGCGGGGATCGTTGCACAGCCCGAGGTAGTTGTTCGAGCAGAGATTGAGGTATTTTTTCCCGCCGATGGTCACCCACGCGCCCTGCGGACTTTCGAGCGTACGAATCGTGCCGTACAGGCCGTTCTGCTTCATCGCGTCGAGTTCTTCGGTCAGAAACTTCATCGGAACACCCATGACGATCACTCCTTGTGACGATTTTGCTGCATGGTCACCAAAATACTGATGTGACCGGATGTTTCTGTCAACGGAGTATAATTTGGAGGTGAAACGTATAATCCGGGCGCGAAGAATATATTCCCGACGCCCCGCGAGGGGGAGGATTCACCGTGGAGACGAAGATGGACATCGAAACGCTCGCGAGCGGGATGAGCGGCGACAGCACCGCGCCGCACTTCATCGCGGAAGTTCTCCGCGCGGCCATCTACCGCGGCATCCTCGAAGAGGGCAGGCCGCTGCACCAGGCGCAACTCGCCCAGAAGCTCGGCGTGAGCCCGATCCCGCTCCGCGAGGCGTTGCGTTTGCTTGAGGTCGAGGGGCTCGTCGCGTTCCAGGGATACCGGGGCGCGTTCGTGACGGCGCTCTCGCTCGAAGAAGCGCGCGAACTCTACGAAATGGTGACGGCGCTCGAGTGCAGCCTGATGCGGATCGCGTTTCCGCAGATCACGGGACGGATCATCGACGAGGCGCGCCGCGTTCTCGCCGCGATGGACGGCGAACTCGACTGCATCAAGTGGCGCGACCGGAACTACATGTTCCACACGCTCTTCTATGAACCCGCCGACCGACCGCTCACGATGGACTTCCTCGCGCGCCTGCGCCAGAAGACGGACCGCAAGATCCGGATCCACCTCGCGTCGATGCGCGACGTCTCGCAAGAGCAGCACCGGGCCATCCTCGACGCCGTGGCCGCGCGCGACCTCGACGCGGCCATCGCGGCGCTGACCTACCACCTGACCTACACGTCGAACGACCTCCAGTCCTGCATGCGGCAGGAGCAGTCGCCGAAGACGGTGTAGGGCTACCCCTCCGTCAGCACGCGGTTGCGGCCGAGGTGCTTCGCGCGGTACATCCGGTCGTCGGCCAGCCGGAGGAGCGCGTCGAGATCCGTTCCGCCGCCCCTTTCCGTCGCGATTCCGATGCTGACCGTATGGCGTATCGAGGCCGGATCCGATCGCTCGACGGTCGCGCGGATCCGTTCGGCGATCCGGAAGGCCTCGGGCAGGTCGCACCCCGCGAGCAGGACGACGAACTCCTCGCCCCCGAAGCGGCACGCGACGTCCGTCTCGCGAACGGACTTCCGGAGCGTGGCGGCGAGCCCCGCGATGATCCCGTCCCCGGCCGCGTGGCCGTGCGTGTCGTTGATTTTCTTGAAGTTGTCGATGTCGATCATGAGCAGCGAATACGGCTCCTTCTTCGCCGCTGCACGGAGGACATACTCCCCGGCGAGACTGAAGAAGGCCCGCCGGTTGGAGAGCCCCGTCAGGGAGTCGGTTTCGGCGAAGACCCTGAGGGTCCGGCTGAGTTGTTCCTTCTTGATCAGGACGTACCCCATGCCGCCGAGGAGGAGCAACAGCGGCGGCAGCAGCGTTCCGAACAGCAGCGCCGCAAGCGGCGAATCCGCGGGGCGGTACACGTCGATCGTCCCGTTCAGGGCGGCGATCCCCCGGTAGAGCGTCGTGACGCAGCACAGCGCGTAGATGACGCCCGCCGTCTTCTGGAGAGCCGACGTCTCGAACCGCGAGAAGAGCAGCGCAGCCCCGGGCGGGGCGAACATCGTCGTCTGGAGGACGCACAGCAGGAAGGCGCGCCGCCCGGGATCCGGCCCCGGAACCGCCAGAAAGAACAGCGACAGGCCGACGAGAAGGCAATAGAAGGCTGCTTGCGGGCGCGCGACGCGGACCCGGAGCGAGAGCATCGCAAGCGTCTCCAGCCCCCAGCCGCAGAACAGCAGCGCGTTGCCGGCAGGAAAGAGGACGACGGGCCACAGGAACTCCCCGCAGAGGATCAGGCTCCACCCCGCGATCTGGGACGCTTTTCCCCACAGGAAGGCCCGGTCAAAGCGCGTGAGCGCATGCTGCGAGATGTCGGACGCGAGCAGGAGGAACGTGAGGATGTGCCCGATGATCAGGACGACGATGACGACTCCGATGTGGACGTTCACGGCGCTTGTCCCGTCCTGCGCGGGACGCCGCGGACGAGCGGTTTCTCTTGCGCGTTCATATATACGAGACGCTCGTTTCCTTGAGATGACGTTCCTCGAGAAGCCGCGCCAGATTCCGGACGATGTTCCGCCTGATCTCCAGCTCGACGGGCAGGGAGGGATCCTGATGCGCCTCGTTGATTCTGGTCCCCACGACAAAGGTGATCCGGTCGCTTTCCATGAGGAGTTCGTACAAACGCGAGGCGGGGTCGTCCGGCCGGGCTTCTTCCGTGCGCTCGAGGATGCGGCAGGTCCGGGTCAGCGTGAGGATCCCCTCCGTGACCAGATCCGCGCCCTCCATTCGGGATTCCGGCGGATACCCTCTTCGGGCGCTCCGAAGATCCATGCCGATTTTCCGTTTCAGCTCCCGCGCCACGATGTCGGCGGTCGTTCCTCCGCAAATGACCCTCTTTCCGTTGAAATTCTCGAGGATTCCCGCGAATTCCGCGTCGCGCCGCGCGTCGAAGGGCGGGCCGGAGAGAATGAGCAGCGCGCGCGGCGAACGGAAGAACATGACGGCGCACGTCATATCGTCGCCCGGCTTGCCGTGCGGCTCATGCAGCAACGTTTCTTCGATAATCCGATGGGAAAGCTGCCGCGCGGAGATGCCGGGCGAGGAACGGACGACGCGGAGGACGAACTCGCGCACCCCGGAATCCCGCCACCCGAGAGGATGCGCACGGGATCCCATTCCCGCCTGCGTGACGCCGTCGCTGAGAAGGATGAGGCGATCCTGCGGAAGCGTATACGCTTCGCTCAGCTGAATGGTCCGGTCTTTCCACCGGGACGAGGAAACCGATCGCCGCAGGAGCGGGACGATGTCGCCGTTTCGAACCAGAAAGCACTCGGGACTGTCCATTTCGATGATCTTCGTCCAGCCGTGAAGCATCGAGTCCACGATCGTGAACGTGGCGTAGCTGATATGCCGGACCTGACACACGGGGAGCGCATCCATCATGATTTCGGCCGAATGGAGAAATTCCATGTTCTCCTCGACGAAACGCAGCGCCATCGTGGCCGTCATGGAAGAAAGGATATTCGCCTTGACGCCGCTCCCGAGGCCGTCGGAGAGGACGGAGACAACCCGGTTTTCCCCCGGCGTCTTTCTCGTCAGAAAACTGTCGCCGCAGATATACTCTCCCTCTTTGCGGCGCTGGTCGAAATCGACCTCGAGAAAAAGCGGCTCCCTGTTCATGCATTCCCGCCCGGGGATTCGCCGAGCGCCTCATCGAGAAGCGAACCGACATCCTCCACGCGGACGCCGTGATGCGCGACTCCTGCGATCCGGATGTTAGGCCCCCCGGCGCACGCCCCTTCGCACCGGCTCCCGCGGACAAGCACGCGGCTCTGAAGCTTCCGCGCTTCCACCAGGCGCTCGATCTCCGCCAGCACGCGCGCATTCCCTCTGGCGAAGCAGGAGCTTCCGAGGCAGATGACGATTTCCACAGGTTCCTTCATGTGCTTTCACCACTTTTTGCGAGCTTCATGTCCGCGAAACGGACATGCCGTCGCCCGATCACCGGGAAGACGGGGACGCCATGATGATACCGGCGTCGGGTCTTTCCGGTCAAATCCATTCAGGGCTCCCTTCCGCCGCGGGCCGCGCCCCTATCGTGTATCATAGATGCGGAAAGCAGCGCGTCGCTCCGTTTCGGGACGCGCGCCTCGAATGAAAAGGACCGGTGACAGACTGTCATGTTCCTCCCCGTCTATACGGTTGTCAACGACTGTCAGGATTGCTACAAATGCGTCCGGGCCTGTCCCATGAAGGCCATCGAAGTCCGGGACGGGCACGCCCGCGTCACTCGCGAAAGCTGCGTCCTCTGCGGCCGATGCGTCACCGTCTGCCCTGTGGGGGCCAAGAGAATCCGCGACGACCTCGACCCCGTACGGGAGCTTCTGGCGTCGGGACGGACCGTCTACGCCTCCGTCGCTCCGTCCTGGGTCGGAGTCTTTCCGGACGTTCTCCCGGCGCAGCTCGTTCAGTCCCTTCGGAAACTGGGGTTCGCGCAGGTCAGCGAAACTGCGCTCGGCGCCCAGGAGGTCACCGTCAACGTCTCGCGTTCGCTCAGGGACGCGAAGCCGGGATTGTATCTGTCCACCGCCTGTCCGAGCGTCGTGCGCTATATCGTCACGCATCAGCCGCGCCTCGCCCCCTGCCTGACGAGCGTCTCCTCCCCTCTCATCGCGCACTGCAGGCTGCTTCGATCCCTGGGCGGGGAAGACGCCGCGATCGTCTTCTTCGGCCCGTGCGCAGCGAAAAAATGGGAGGCGGAAACACACCCGGACCTTCTCGACGCCGCTCTGACGTTTGAAAATCTCCGGACGTGGTTCGCGGAGGAACACGTGAATCCGGCCGATTTTCCGGAAGACGGCGCGTCCTTTTTCCCGACCCGCGCCGACGAAGGGACGCACTATCCCGTTGAAGGCGGGATGATCGACACGATCCGCGCCTCGGGAGAATGCCCCGACGTCCGGTTTCTCACCCTTTCCGGACTCGACACGATCAAACTGGCGCTCGAGGACGTCCGCCCCGAACTTTTCGACGTTCCCGTCTTCGCGGAATGCCTGGCCTGCACCGGCGGCTGCATCAACGGCCCCGCCTCGGCCGCGGGGCGTTCCGTTTTCGCGCGATGGATGCATGTCAAGGATCGCGCGGGCGACCTCGCGAAGGCCGCCGGTCGCGCGGGCCGCATCGAACCGGAAGAACGGTTCCGGCCCGAGGGGCGCGAGGACGCTCCGGTATCGGACGAAGCGATACGGACGGCGCTCCTTCTCGTCGGGAAGAGCCGGAAGGAAGACGAGATGAACTGCGGCGGATGCGGCTACGACACCTGCCGGGAATTCGCGAAAGCGCTGGTGCGGGGTCGCGCGGAAGTCACGATGTGCGTCTCCTACATGCGCCGGAAGGCGCAGAAGAAGGCCAACGCCATTCTCCGCTGCATGCCTTCGGGCGTCGCCATCGTCGACCGGGATCTTTCGATCGTCGAGTGCAACGAACGGTTTGCGGCGCTCATCGGAGAGGAAACGCTCGTCCTGTATCGCGCAACGGAGAGACTGAAGGGGGCATGCGTCGAAAAGCTGGCGCCTTCCCTCGCCCATCTTTTCAAGGGCGTTCTCGAAACGGACCAGGACGTCCATTTCGATCATTTCCCTCTGGGGGAACAGCTGTTCGAGATAACGATATTCTCCATCGAACCCCATCAGACCGTCGGGGCCGTCATGCTCGACGTCACACGACGCGAGCTTCGCCGCGACCAGATCGCGCACCGGGCGGAAGAGGTCATCCGGAAAAACCTCGTGACCGTTCAGGAGATCGCGTGCCGGCTCGGCGAGAATATGGCGGAAACGGAAATCCTCCTTCGGGCGATCGCGGAAGGGTACGGAACGGAAGAGAACCGCGCGCCCCGCGCGCCGAAATGACGGAGGCGCCGAAACCTTCCTACTCCTCCTGAAGGACGCGGTTGCGGCCGAGCTTCTTCGCGCGGTACATGCCGTTGTCGGCGCGGCGGATGAGGGCGTCGAGGTTCGCGGTCACGCCGGTTTCGCCCGCGATCCCGATGCTGACGGTATAGCGGACGGTCGCCGGTTCCGAGCGTTCCGCAGTCGTTCGGATCCGTTCGGCGATCCGGAACGCCTCGCGCGGGTCGCACCCCGTGAGCAGGACGACGAACTCCTCCCCTCCGAAGCGACAGGGGATGTCCGTCTCGCGCACGGATTTCCGGAGCGTCGCGGCGAGGCTCGCGATGATCTCGTCGCCGACCGAATGGCCGTGCGTGTCGTTGATGGTCTTGAAGTTGTCAATGTCGATCATGAGCAGCGAGAACGGATCGTTCTTGAGGGCGGCCGTTCGGACATACTCCGCGGCGAGGCGAAAGAAGGCCCGCCGGTTGGAAAGCCCGGTCAGCGGGTCGGTTTCGGCGAAGACCTGAAGGCTGCGGCTGAGCTGCTCCTTCTTGAGAAGAACGTACGCCATGCTGCTCAGGAGCAGCAGGAACGGGTGCAGGAGCAGCGCGAAGACGACGGTCTGGTCCGAAGACGCTCCGGGAAAAGCCGCATATGCGCCGTCCTGCAGAATTGCAAAGACGCGATAGAAGGTCGACATGCTGCACAACAGGTAAATCGCGCCCGTGACCTTCTGGATGAGCGACGTGTCGCGGCGCGAGAACATCAGAATGGCTCCGGGAATGAGGTACGTCGCCGTCTGCAGCAGACAGAGGGCCATAATTCGCGTTTCGACCGCGAGCCGCGGAACGAGCATGACGATGACGGAGCCGATCGCGAGCAAAACGTAACCGGCCGTGTACGCGCGGTTCATGACGACCTTGAGGGAGAGCATCGCGAGAATCTCGAGGCTCCATCCGCAGACAAGCGTCGCGTTGCCCGCGCAGAACAGGACGACGAGGCCGGTGGACGCCGCAGCCATCATGAGCCCCCAGCCCGCGATCTGAAGGGCCTTTCCCCACAGGAATGCGCGGTCGTACTCCGTCACGACGCCCTGCCGCGCATCGAGCAGGAGAAGCAGAAAGACGACGATATGCCCGACGATGAGAACCGCTGTAATCGTTCCGATGCTGACGCTCATGAACTCGCCCTTCCGCTTGCGGGAATATCGTCCGGGACGGTTCCCGGACTCCGGTGCCGAACCGCATGAGGGCGCTGTCCTCGTTGCGGCGCATTTCAAATGATAGCAGCAGATGGAACATTTTTCACCGAAAGTTGCATTCACGAACGGCGCTCGGTGCGCCGGAAGGCATGCTCGTTACGGACCGCGACCCTCAGACGGATCCGGCGTTCCCCGGGTGAAAAAGGAATGCCTCGCCAAGCTGCGCGAAAAGCTCGTTCGACCATACGGATGAAAGATCCTCCGGGTTTTTGAGGAACGGCGCAACATCGGAGATTGCGGCGCGGATATCGAGCGAACGTGCGGCGGATTCGTACAGGCGCAGAAATGCGGCGGGCGTCAGGGAGAACTCGTCCTTCCAGTGCCCCGTCTGTCTCATTCGTTCCTCGAGGTGCGGCAGGTCGACCGGAGTCTTCCTCCGGAGATACCAGATCATGTCGTACCAGTCCCGTCCCTTGACCCTGTCGCCCCATGCCCGGCACAGAACGCGTGCATCTTTCCCGCGAACAGCCAGGGCAGACCGAAGACCCTGGGCTGGAAGAGCGTCGGTTCGAGCACCGGACGCAGCTCGGTTTCGAAATCCCCCGGCGGGATGATATCGACTTCAATCTTTACCCTGAGGATCTTTCCTCGGGAAATTCCGGGAAGATCCGGAACGCCGATGGATGCAAGTTGTATAGCGGTGTTCGTCTTCAGGAAGGCGGAAAGAATGTTTCCGGCGGATACGTGCGGCCGAGGAACGAACTCCGCAGACAATCCGAAGAAGTTCAGCGTCCGAACGAGTTCCCCACGATACGGCTCGAAGGAAAAACCGGGATCGGCCCGAAGCAGGGAAAAGTCCATATCTTCGGAGAAACGGTCGAGCCCATACAGGATGCGGAGCGCCGATCCCCCGTAGAAGGCAGCCGAATCGAAGAATCGCGCCTTCCACAGACCGAAGAGCGCGATATTCTGGACGGTTTCCCGCAGCGCATTCTCCGCGTCCTCGGCCGTCACGAGAGAATACCGCCCGAGCATATTCCGGAGAGCGTCTCCCGTCATGTTCGTTCCCTCCTTTCGTTGCGAGCGTTATTGCGAGCGTCGTTGCGAGCGGGCGCCGCGGACATCGACGCAAGAAGCTCCGCAATGCGCCCGATCTTCCGGGAGCCGAAGCGTTCGGCAAAGGCGCGAAGCTCGTCGTGACGGAGGCGGCGGAAGTCCTCCGGATCGATTCGGAGGTTGTCGAAAAGCCACTGCTCGCAATCGACCGTATTCCGGGGAGTCCACCCCTTCGCGGCCAGGATCGTGTCCGCGAGCGCCCGTTCAGGGGTCGCCACAAAGAACGGAGGCCCGGACTCCGGTGCGCACCGGTCCATTCCGCCCACGAAAAACTCGTCCGAAACGTGACGGTACGAAAAACGCCCGAGAGGCGTGTCGATCGTCCTGGAGGGGCGCGAGGCAACGGAAGTCACCGTGTGCGCCCGCTCCGGAATGAGACCGTGATGCGCAAGCGCGAACTCAAGGGAGATGAACGACGGAGAGTAGATCATATTCGCGAGATACCTCCCCGACACAGGGCGCTTTCTCAATCGCTCGCCCCGGACATACCACCCCCGGCAAACCCGGATGAGATCGCCTCTGGAAACGAGCGAGGCGATGGCTTCGTCGGGATTCGCGTAGTCCTTGAGGAGTTCTCTCAGAACCGGATAGTTTATTTCTTCATAATCCAAAAGCGACAAAGATTCCCACGCCAGCATGCTTCGACCTCTGTAATCATGGATTTTTCATCATATATACGCTACAAAATCCGAGAAAACAAGAGCAGGAGCCACATATACAATTAAACCGATTCAATGTTTTTTCGACTGTGTCGGGGCTTCCCGCCATGTCGGAAAGACTTCGTCCATATCAGGCCGCAGATCAGATGTCGACATTTTGGCTGCCGTGTCCCTTGAGTGCATGATAGCAGCAGATTGAGGATTTCCCACCCATTCCCGACAACGTATACTACAATCGTATTTGCGGCGTCGAATGCACGGTGGCGCGCAAGCTTCGGGGTATAATCGCCCCGCTGATGTGATGAGCACGAAACGGCCGTGATCCCCACGAACGAAAATTTTTCTTCCGGAGGCTACGCTATGAGTTCTGCCGCAACCCCGCAACTCGTCTTCTCGTGCCACGCCGACACAGGCTTCCCGTCGCACCGGCTGCGCCGGACGAAGGGCGGCGTTCTCGTCGGCCACATGGACAACTTCGCGGGCGTCCACGCCGTGATGAACGCCTACTTCAGCGGACGGATGAACTACCCGCGCATCCGCATCGAACTGACGCACGGCGAGGAGACCGACATGGAAGGCGCCCGCGAGGTGCTCGAGACGCTCTCGCCCGGCGACGTCGTCGTCGTGGTCGACGTGACGGGGATTCCGACGAAGAGCGGCTTCACGATCGAAAAGTGCGCCTCCCCGGCCATGCGCTCGTTCGTGAAGAACGCCCTCAAGGGGATGTCGTTCGACCTCTTCGAGGGCTGCCCCGACCCGATCTCGCAATTCGACGAATCGGACGTGTACTCCGAGAAACTCGACACGGTCTTTTTCCTCGGCGTGCCGTGCAGCGACGGCGACTATAACTTCGGCCCCGTTTCGTGCCGGGAGTCGTGCATCGAGGCCGTCACCGAGGCGATCATCCGGCTCGCGGGGGCCTTTCAGGAATACGCCCGCGGAGCCGGATAGCGGACACGTCAGCGGAGACGCGGCCGATGGAACGCGTGCGGGACGGCGAATTCGTCCGGTACGGGAGGAACGGCGCGCTCGGCGGCGTGTCGTTCCTCGACGCGAGCTTCCGCAGCTTTTCCTACGCGCTCCACGGGCACGAAGAATACGCAGTCGGCATGACGCTCCGCGGCGTTCAGGTCTTCCGGTGCGGCCGCGGCAGCTTCGCGGGAACGCCCGGAAGCGTCATCGCGATCAACCCCGGCGAAATCCACGACGGACACGCGGGACAGGAGTCCGGATTCTCCTACCGGATGGCCTACGTCCCGAAGGACGCCCTCGCGCGGCTCCTCGGCGACGCGGTATTCCCCGAATGCGGCGCCTTTTTCCGCTCCGCGCTTATCGACGACGCCGATCTCTCCGCGCGAATGGCGGCGATGTTCGACATCCTCGACGCCACCGACGCCTCCTCCCTCGAAGTCGTGACGGCCTTCACTGAGGCGATGGCCCGACTCTTCGCCCGTTTCGCCTCCCCCGGCCCCCGGCGGCGCGACCGCGAGCGGTCGGTCAATTTCGTCCAAGACGCGATGGACTACCTGCGGGACAATGCGTCGCGGGACATCACGCTGGAAGACCTCGCCGCGCGCTACGGGGCGTCGCCGTACGTCTTCCTGCGCCATTTCAGACGGGTGACGGGGATTCCGCCGCATCGCTTCCACATCCAGTGCCGCGTCGAAAGGGCCCGGGCGCTGATCCGGTCCGGGATGGACCTCGCCGAAACGGCCGCTTCGGTCGGGTTTTACGACCAGAGCCACCTCAACCGCCGCTTCCGCGAAGTCTGCGGCATCACGCCGGGACAATACGCGTCCGCGATGCGTCCGCCCGCGAAACCCGCACGGGGAGGGACGAATTCATGGAATTCGGAACGAAGATCGCCGTTGTCGTAAGGGAGGACCTCGCGGTCTGGCAGAAGCTCAACGTGACCGCGTTCGTCGCCGGGGGCGTCGCGAGCGTCGGGGAGACGGTCGGGAAGCCCTACGAAGACGCCGACGGCCGCGAATATCTGCCGATGCTTCGGCAGCCCGTCTTCGTCTATTCGGCGACGAAAGAGAAGATCCGCACGGTGTACGAGCGCGCCCTCCGGCGCGGCGTGCGCCTCGCCGTCTACACGGAGGAACTCTTCGCGACCGACAACGACGACGACAACCGCGCCACGGTCAGAAGCGTCGCGGGCGCGTCGCTGAACCTCGTCGGCCTCGCGCTGTACGGCGAGAAGAAGGCGGTCGAGAAGGTCGTCGACGGGCTGAAGTTCCACGAGTGATGGCGGCAGGACGCCCGTTGCGGTAGACTGGGCGGAAACGGAGGTGACGTTTCATGCTGGAAGTCCTTCTGGAAAAACGTGATCGGATCGTTGCGGCATGCGTTCGTCACAACGTGTCGCGTTTGGATGTTTTCGGCTCTGCGCTGCGCGACGACTATCGGCCGGGAGAAAGCGACATCGATTTTCTGGTCGAATTCGCCCCGATGGATCCCTATTCGCGCGCCGACGCCTATTTCGATCTTCTCGACGACCTCCGCGGACTCTTCGGCGACGCCATTGACCTCGTCATGGCGGGCGCGGTCAAAAATCGCACCATCGCGGCGGAAATCGACCGCACACGGAAGATCCTCTATGCCGCAGCATAGTTCGGAGGCATACCTTTCCGACATCGTCGAATCCTGCGACGCGATCGCCTCGGCGATCAGCGGACTGACGCTGAGCCTCTATGAAGGGAACCGGTTGGTGCGATCTTCCGTCGAACGGGAGTTCATCATCATTGGAGAAGCTGTCGGCGCCCTTTCCCGTATCGCTCCGGAAATCTTCGCCTCAATTTCGCACGCCCGCAGGATCGTCGACTTTCGGAACCTGCTGACGCACGAGTATCAGACGGTTGATGACGCCGTCGTATGGGTCATTGCCGAACGTGACGCCCCCAGACTCCGCGAGGAGTGCAACCGCTTTCTGTGCGCCATCCGCCTTCCTCCCGATTCTTCGTTGTGAATTTCCGTTTCGTCGCCTGACATCCTCGGCCTCGCCCTGTACGGTGAGAAGAAGGCGGTCGAGAAGGTCGTCGACGGGCTGAAGTTCCACGGGTGATGGCGATAGAACGCCCGTTGCGGTAGACTAAAATGGCAAGAGAAAGACCCGCGCGGCCGAAAAGGCGCAGTCGGGAAATACCGGGGAGGAATCCGCGATGAAGCGAATTTTCGTTCCGTCGAAAGGCGTCGGGGACTGGAAACCATTCTCCGAGGGCGCGGGGGAAGCGGCGTCTCCCGACGCGACGGCGGCGCTGGCGGCCTGTTGGGAGGCCGCGGACGGAGCCCTGCCGAAGGACGTGCGTTACCTTCTCGACGCGTCGCTCGTTCTCGCGTTCACCGGCGTCCGTCCGATCGTCATGCTCCCGGGGTACGGCGCGGAACTCCCGGGCTCGGGGGCGACCGTCCGGACGGACCTTCTCGTGCCGGCGCACGGCAAGGCGGGCCTTTTCGTCATATCCGTCGGAGGCGCGAACGACGACGGACTCGGCGATTTCGTCAGCGACGGGCTGCACCGGGACGCACCGGAAGAGATCCGACGCATCGACGCGATGCAGGCGGAACTCGAACTTTCCCTTCCGCTGAACGCCTGCCCGATGATCTCCATCAAACACCGCTGCCTGTCGCTTGCGACCGGAGCCGTCCTCGCCGCGAAGGATTTCGGCGTCGATACGGCCCTGATGCTGATCCACTCGTTCAGCGACAGAAGCGCGGGGTTCGAGGACTTCCGGAGGTTCGCCTCCCTCTTCGGCGTCTCCGTCGCCCCGGACACGATCGCCAGGATTCCGCGCATCTGTCCGCCCGACCTCTACATCGGCTGGTGTCGCGGCGATCCGAAAAACGCCGGCGGAGTCCAGTCCGACTGACGTGACGCTGAAACGACCGGCGCCGCCCAAAGACCCGGACGCCGCAGCCGGGATCCTTCACGGCTTTCCTCCCGTCGAACCGGAGTGCGCGCGCGTTCTCGTCCTCGGGTCGATGCCGGGAGCGGCGTCGCTTCGCGCGCGGCAATACTACGCGCACCCGCAGAACGCGTTCTGGAGGATCGCGGGCGAGCTGTTCGGCTTCGATCCCGCCGCGCCCTACGCCGTCCGCACGGCGGCGCTCGCGGCCTCGGGCGTCGCGCTGTGGGACGTCCTCATGAACTGCGCGCGTCCGGGAAGCATGGATTCGGACATCGAGCCCGACACGATCGTCTGCAACGACTTCGCCGCGTTCTTCGGACGTCATCCGCTCGTCACGCGCGTCTTCTTCAACGGGGCGACCGCCGAACGGCTCTTCCTGCGCCGCGTCCGGCCGAATCTCGCACGCGGTCCGGAGCTTCAGTGCGCGCGGCTTCCGTCGACCAGTCCCGCGTATGCGTCCGTCCCGTACGCGGAAAAGCTTCGCGCCTGGCGCGCGATTCTGCCGGAAACGGACGGCCGAAGGACGCCGGAACAAATATCGAATGTGAAACGGACGATTTCTTCCGAGGAGGGAGAAGATGGGAGACGATACGTTGAAACGTGACGCGCTGTTGCGCGAACTCCGCCGAATGAAGCCGGATCTGATGATGCGGTTCGGCGTATTGCGGCTCGCTCTCTTCGGATCTTACGCGAGGGACGAGGCCAGGCCGGAAAGCGACGTTGACATCGTCGTCGAGCTTGCCAAACCGGATCTCTTCGCTCTCGTCCACATCAGGGAAGCGCTGGAAAACGATCTGCGCCGCCCTGTCGATCTCATTCCGTACAGCAGGACCATGAACGAATTCCTGAAAAACAGGATCCGGGACGAGGCCGAGTATGTGTGACACGCCGCTTGTCCGGGAAATCCTGTCGCAGATGCTGACTGCAATCGGACGGATTGAACGACGTTTTTCGGGTATTTCCTGCCCGGAGGACCTGTTATCGAGCGATGAGGGAATCGATCGCCTCGACGGCATTTCCATGATGCTGATCGCCATTGGGGAAAGCTGCAAGAATCTGGACAAGGTTTCAGACGGCGTCCTTCTCTCCCGTTACCCCGAAGTGGACTGGAAGGGTGTGAAGGGGATCCGGGACATCATCAGTCACCACTATTTCGATATCAATGCGGAGATCGTATATTCCGTATGCAGGAATCACATTCCTGGACTTCGAACCGCATTTGAACGGATCCTGCTCGACCTGAAGGAGTAACTTTTCGCACGAACCGTCTCACGCAGGACGGCGCTTGTCTTCGACCGGCCCTGCGTACGCGGAAAAACTCCGCGCCTGGCGCGCGATCTGCGCCGCCCCGTCGATCTCATCCCGGCCGGCAGGACCATGAACGAACTCCTGAAAAACAGGATCCGGGACGAGGCCAAGTATGTGTGACACGCCGCACAAAAAAGTGGCGAAAAAACCGCGACCCTGATACGATCTGACGGCGCCGCCCCATGCGGGCCGTCATTTTGCGTCGCGGCGCGGCCGGAATCCGACGGCGCCGCCCCGAAACCAGGAGGCCTTTCGTGATCGTACGCATCCCCGAAACGAAGAAGAAACCCGGCGTCTGCTACGCGCCGACCGACGACGGCGTGGAGCTTCCCGTCATCGACATCACTCACCCGGCCTTCGCGCTCGGGCTGAGCGAAGACGACCTCGCGAAACGCACCGAAGCCTACATCCGCGAGACGGAGCGATGGGAACGCTTCCCGTCGTTCCTGCAAAACATCGTGGGCCGATACTTCCGGAAGCACTCGATCCTCGCCCGCGGAGGGACCGGCGCCGACGGGGCGCTCCTGAGCGGCATGAGCACCTACCTCATGAAGCTCGGCCCCCACAATCTGGGCGCAGGGTACGCGAGCGGCATCGACCGCAAGGTGGCGTCGGCGCTTCCTCCCACAGGCGTTCGGATCCGCCTCCGCGACATGGCGCGGCTGCTCGCCGACGCGCTCGTCCCGGCGCTCGAATCGGGAGACGGCCCCGTGACGCTGCTCAACATCGCGGGCGGCCCGGCGATGGACAGCCTCAACGCGCTGCTCCTGATCCGCGCCGAGCGGTCCGACCTCCTGCCTGGACGCTCCTTCCGCGTGCTCGTCCTCGACACGGACGAACACGGCCCCCGTTTCGGAATGCGCGCCGCAGAGGCGCTGCGATCTTCCGGCGCGCCGCTCGAAGGGCTCGACCTCGCGGTCGAACGCATCCCCTACGACTGGACGCACCCCGCGGAGCTGGCGGACATCCTGCGGGAGACGCGCCCCGCCGTCGGGTCGAGCGAAGGGGGGCTCTTCGAATACGGCTCCGACGGCGACATCGTCGCAAACCTCGACGTCATTCGGGAAAACACGCCGGACGGCTTCGTCATGGCGGGGTCGCTGCTGAAGGACGACCGCGTGACGCGCGTTATGCGCCGCAGCAGCGCGCTCGCGATCCGGTATCTCGGCTCCGCCGCCTTCTCGGAGATCGCGCGGCGCGCCGGATGGACGATCGCGCGGATGCTCGACGGCCCGACGATTCACACGGTCGCGCTTCGGAAGACGTCCGGAAAGGGGGAACCCGCGCCGTCATGAAGACGATCCGTGAATTCGCCTGCGACTACCGTGCGACCTGCATCTGCGCCCTCCTCGGAGCGGCGATCTACGTCCTGTCGCTCGCGTTCGACGTCGACTTCTTCGAGGCGACGCTCGAACTTCTCCGAAACCACGAACACGCGGAAGCGGACGAAATCGTCATCGCCGCCGTCCTGACCGCCGCAGGGCTGATCGCGGACCTCGTTCGGATGCGGCTGCGGCGCGACCACGAACTTGAGGTCCAGCGGCAGCGCCTCCGCGTCCTGAAGGCGACGATGCGAACCGTCCAGGATATCGTGAACAACGCCCTCAACGGACTCGTCCTCATGCGGCTCGAAGGCGAAAGCGGCAAGCCGCTGGACCGGGAATCGCTGCGCCTCATGGATTCGATCATTTACGAGACATCGCAGAAGCTGAAGGAACTCGGCGACCTCGACGACACCCCGGAGAGGGAAATCGACAGCGGAATCACCATGATCGACGTCGGACGCGGCTCGAACAAAACGGCCGGGTAGCCCCCCGCCCACCCGATCCGCGAGAAAAAAAGGGAGAGTGTTCCGTACGATGAGGAAATTCGTTCACGCACTGGGGCTGCTCGCGCTGCTCCTGACAGCCGCCGCGCCCGCGTTCTGCGCGGAGCCCGTCGACGAATGGGAGCGCCTCGACCGCGAGGCGACGTCGTTCTATCGCGCCGGGGACTTCGACGCCGCGCTGACGGCCGCGAGAAAGGCCCTCGACCTGGCCGAAAGAGAGTTCGGACCGGAGCACCCCGATGTCGCGCTCAGCCTGAACACCCTCGCGCTGGCGTACGACGCGAAGGGCCTCCCCAACGAGGCCGAACCGCTCTACGAGCGCTCGATCTCAATCCTCGAAGCGACCGTCGGCCCGGACAACCTCAATGTCGCCGCCGGGCTCAACAACCTCGCGATGCTCCGTCACGCCCGGGGCCGCTACGACCAGGCCGAGCCGCTCTACGTCCGTTCGCTCGAAATCCGGGAGCAAACGCTCGCCCCCGACGACACGGCGATCGCGACGAGCCTGAACAACCTCGCGGAACTCTACCGGGCCAAGAGGGAATACGCGAAGGCCGAGCCCCTGTATTCCCGCTCGCTCGCAATCCGGGAAAAAGTCCTCGGCCCGGAACACCCGTCGGTCGCCACGATCCTGAACAACATCGCGGAGCTGTATCGGCTCCAGGGCGCGTACGACCGGGCGTATCCGCTCTACAAGCGATCGATCGGGATCAAGGAGAAAACGCTCGGCGCCGACCACCCCTCCGTTGCGATCAGCCTCAACAACCTCGCGCTGCAGTACCATTCGCAAAAGCGGTACGCCGAGGCCGAAAAACTCTTCATTCGCGCGCGGACGATCTGGGAACGGGCGCTCGGACCGGAGCACCCCGATGTCGCCGTGAGCCTGGCCAACCTTGCCCAAGTGTACGCGGCGCAGCGCAAATACGCGCAGGCGGAACCGCTGTTCGTTCGGTCGCTCGCGATCGTCGAAAAGGTCTGCGGCCCGGACGCCCCCGAAACGGCCCGGAGCCTCGACGGCCTGGCGGCGTTCTACCGCGCCTCAGGCAAGCCGAAGAAGGCCGCCGAACTCGAAAAACGCGCCGCCGCGGTCCGCAGCGCACGCCGGTAACGGGAGCGAAGAACGCGCCGCCGTTCCTGAACCGCTTGCGGTATTCCGGAGGGACGCCATACAATAGCCGACGAAATCGGATGCACACACGAAGAGGAGGTTCATCGATGCGATATTGTCTTCCGGCTCTTGCGCTTGCACTGACGATCGCCATAGCTTTCCCGTCCCTGTCCGGAACGGCCGACGCCTGCACGGGCATCACGCTGAAGGCCGGCGACGGAGCGGTCCTCTACGGACGGACCAACGAATGGGGCGCGTTCGACCTGAACTCGCGCGTCATCATCGTCCCGAGAGAGCACGCGTTCGTCGGAGGAACGCCCGACGGAAAACCCGGGAAACGCTGGACCGCGAAGTACGGCGTTCTCGGGATCGACATGCTCGAACGCGGCGCGCTCGCCGACGGCATGAACGAAAAGGGGCTCGCCGTCGGACTCTTCTACCTTCCGGGCTTCACGCAGTATCAGACCTACGACCCCGCGAAGGCGGACAATACCGTCGGCCCTTCCGACGTCGTGATGTACCTCCTCACGCAGTGCGGCACGCTCGACGAGGTCCGCGCCGAACTCGGAAAAATCGTGGTCGCGGCGGTCCCGGAACCGAGCATAGGCTTTCCCGCGCCGGTTCACTTCCTCGTCACGCAGCCGGACGGCGCGGCGATCGTCGTCGAATACCACGAGGGGCAGGCGCGGATCTACGACAACCCCCTCGGCGTCATCACGAACTCGCCGGACTACGACTGGCACATGACGAACCTGCGGAACTACGTCAACCTGTCGTCCATCGCGTGGCCCGACAAGAAGATCCGCGACCTCGATTTCGCGCCGCTCGGCGCGGGCAGCGGCATGATCGGCCTGCCGGGCGACTTCACGCCCCCGTCGCGCTTCATCCGCGCCGTGGCCTTCACGCAGACGGCCCGTCCGACGGCAGACGGCCCCGACGCCGTCTATGAGATGTTCCGCATCCTTGACAACTTCAACGTGCCGCTCGGCTTCGCCGAAGGATCGGACCTCAAGACTCCCGCGCGTTCCGGACTGCGAAGCTCCACGCTCTGGACCTCCGCGTGGGATACGAAGAATTTCGCGCTCTACTACCACACGCACCTCAACCGGCGGGTGCGGATGGTCGACATGAAGCGCGTGAGCTTCGCCCCGACGGACGCGGGCATCACGGCCTTCCCGCTCGACCGCGTCCGGACGGAAGACATCGAGGACGTCACGCCGAAGAAGTAGCGAAACACCCCGGCGCGACCGGAAAACGACTTTTTTCGGAGGGCCCGATCATCCCGGGATGGTCGGGCCCTCCGCGTATCCGGGCGACAGACCGCCTTCCCCCGCCGCCTCCCGGAAGCGACGGAACGGAGGCGGCGTGAACCCGATAACCGGCGAAAAAGTTCTCGACACGAACCCAGTCACGTATTACAGTAAGATACGGTAACAGAACCGTTACAATTTTCCGCGATATGCGACGGATGGAGACGGGATGTCCGGAGGTGGTTCCTCGGAGGAAACGCGAAGCTTGGGCTTTTGTGCGACCGGCGTGCGGCGGGTGTGGCGTCGCGAAGACGCGGACGGAGCTATCGTCGAACATGCAAAGGGAGGGTGCGACAGGTGAAGAAACTGCTTGCGGTTCTTGTGCTTGTGTCTGTTCTCTGCGTTTCCGGCGCAGCGATGGCCGGAGAAAAGCTCACGGTCTATACGTCGATGAAGGAGTCCCTCATCGGCGCGCTCAAGGAAGCGTTCGTCAAGAACAACCCGGGTATCGACTTCGACTATTACTCCGCCGGAGCGGGAAAGCTCATGGCGAAGATCGCCGCCGAGCGCGAGTCGGGCAAGATGACGGTCGACGTCCTCTGGCACAGCGAGGTTCCCGATTTCTACCAGCTCAAGAAGGAAGGCGTCCTGGAGCCTTACGTCTCGCCCGAGGCGAAGTTCGTCGAGAGCCCCGTGAAGGAGCCCGAGGGATTCTTCACGCCCGCCAGGAACGGAACGCTCGCGATCACGTACAACACGCGCTTCATCAAGACCCCGCCGACCTCGTGGCAGGATCTCCTGAAGCCCGAGTTCAAGGGCGCGTTCGGCGTCGCGAACCCGGCGCTTTCGGGAACGGCCTACGGCAGCGTCGCCGCGCTCGTGAAGACGTTCGGCTGGGAGTTCTTCGAGAACTGCAAGAAGAACGAGGCGAAGATGGGCCAGGGATCCGGCCAGGTCGTCGACGATACGGCGATGGGCGACCTTCTCGCCTGCATCGGCGTGGACTACATCACGACGGACAAGGTGAAGAAGGGCGCGACGCTCGGCTTCGTCTATCCGAAGGAAGTCATCATGCTTCCGAGCCCCGTCGCGATCATCAAGGGGACGCCGAACCTCGCGGCGGCCAAAAAGTTCGTCGATTTCCTGCTTTCGAAGGAAGCGCAGCAGATCATCGCCGACAGCGGCACGCTCCCCGTGAGGGCCGACGTTCAGCTTCCGAAGGACACGCTGCTCCCCAATCCGCACGACGCGGTCCAGCGGGCCATCGTCCTCGATTTCGCGAGCATGAGCGCCACGAAGGAAGAGACGATCAAGAAGTTCACGGATATTCTGCGGCCCGGCAAGTAACGGTTCTGTGGCGGAAAGGCGGGGAAGGCCTGTTGCGGACCTTCCCCGCGTCGTTCGGAAGGGGTGATGTTTTTGGCGGAGGTCAAACTTGAAAACGTCCGGAAGGCGTATGGCGGGAAGGTCGTCTACCGAAATCTCAACCTGACGATCAACGACGGCGAGTGCTTCACGCTTCTCGGCCCGTCGGGGTGCGGCAAGACGGTTCTTCTGCGGATGGTTGCGGGCTTCGAGCAGCCCGACGCCGGAACGATCACGGTCGGCGGCGTGACGCTCTCGTCGCCGGATGAACGGATCGCGGTTCCGCCGAACGAGCGGTCGCTCGGGGTGGTGTTCCAGGACTACGCGGTGTGGCCGCACATGACGGTGCGGGAGAATGTTGCGTATCCGCTCGCGATCCAGAAGGTTCCGGCCTCCGAGGCGGCCGCGAGAACGCAGGACGCGATCGACAACGTGAATCTCACGGGCCTCGAGGACCGGATGCCGTACCAGCTTTCGGGCGGCCAGCAACAGCGCGTCGCACTGGCCCGCGCGCTCGTCGCGGAGCCGAAACTGATGCTCCTGGACGAGCCTCTGACGAACCTCGACGCGAAGTTGCGCGAGGAGATGCGGTTCGAGATCCGGGCGCTTCAGAGGAAGAAGGGCATCACCGTGCTGTATGTCACGCACGATCAGGAGATCGCGCTCGCGATTTCCGACAGGATGGCCGTTCTCGACGATAACGGGAATATATGCCGGATCGGCGCGCCCGCGGACGTTTTCGAACGCCCCGGAAACGCGTTTGTCTTCCGCTTCATGGGTGTTTCGAATATGATTCCGGTCGATGTCCGGGGCCGCGACGTCTTCGTCCGGGGGACGGATGTCGCGGTCGTGAGGGACTTTCCGGGGGAGATCCCCCCGAATCCGATCCTCGGGTGCCGGCCGTCCGATATCGACCTCATCCGCGATCCGTCTCCGGAGGAACCGAAGGCGCGCGTCCGCCGCGTGAATCTCCTCGGCCCGATCGTGGACCAGCGGCTGGAGTTCGCGGGGCTGGAGCTTCGCGCGCAGCTCGATACGCACAAGGCCGTCGGCGGCGGGCTCATCTTCCGCGAAGGGGATATGACGGGGCTCCGGATCGCCAACCCGCTGTTGTTCGACTCGAAGACGCTTGAAGGGATCGGGAGCCATGAATAGGACGAAGAAATGGGGAATCGCCGAGGTCCTCTTCGCGCTGTCGATCCTGATCCTGATCGTCATTGTCGCGCTGCCGGTGCTTCTGATCTTCTGGACGTCGTTCGTCATCGACGGGCATTTCAACCTCTCCGGAATCATCGACGTCATCGGCAACCCCGACACGTACGAGGCGCTCCGGATGTCGCTCCTTCTGGCCGCGGCCGTCACGGTGACGTGCACGTTCGTCGGAACGCTATTCGCGTGGCTCGTGACGCGGACGGACATGCCCTTCAAGGAGACCATGAAGGTGCTGTTCACGATTCCGTTCATGCTGCCCGCCTTCATCGGCGCCCTTGCGTGGAAGATGCTCCTGTCGCCGCGCGCGGGGTACATCAACCAGCTCTGGATGACGCTTTTCGAGACGCGGACGCCGCTGTTCAACATCTACAGCTTCTGGGGCATCGTGATCATCGAGACGATGTACCTCTTCCCGTTCGTGTTCATCCAGGTGAGCGGCGCGCTCGAGCGCATGGACCCGACGCTCGAGGAGTCCGCCCGGATCGCGGGCGCGGGGCTGTTCACGATCACGCGGAAGATCACGATCCCGCTGATCCTCCCCGCCGTGGTGTCGGGCGCGCTTCTCGTGTGCCTCTATTCGCTCGCGCACTTCGGCACGCCGGCGATCCTCGGCACGGAGGTTGGGATCTACACGATCCCGACCAAGATCTACGAACTCATCCACCAGAGCGCGGGCAGCTTCACGGCCATCCGCGCCGCGACGGTCATGTCCGTGATTCTCGTGCTGTCGGCGGCCGTCATCCTGTACGCGCAGAACCGCGTCGTCACATCGGGCCGCTTCCAGATCATCGCGGGCAAGAGCGTCCGACCGACCGTCCTCAAGCTGCGCGGGCTCAGGGCGCCGCTCTTCATCCTCTGCATCGTCTATCTTCTCGTCACGGTCGTGATGCCCACGGTGACGATCTTCCTCGTCGGGCTTCTCAAGACCTACGGGTTGCCGCTCAAGCCCGAGAATATGACGTTCCAGAACTTCTTCTACGTGCTGTTCAAGTGGAAGCTCACGAAGGACGCCATCTTCAACTCGCTCTACCTCAGCCTCGGCGCGGCGCTCGTCACGATGGTCGCGGGGGGAATCATCTCCTACGTTCTCGTGAAGATGAAGGTCCGCGGAAAGTGGTTCCTCGAATTCCTCGGAATGCTCCCCTTCTCGCTTCCCGGGACGGTCATCGCGCTCGGCGTGATCCTCACCTGGAGCGGCCGGTTCGGGATCAACATCTACAACACGGGCTGGATCATCTTCGTCGCCTACATCGCCCGCTATATGGCCTTCTCGCTCAAGTCCAACAGCGCGGCGCTCGAACAGGTCCACGACTCGCTCGTCGAGGCGAGCCGCGCGAGCGGGGCCACGCCGTGGCAGTCCCTTCGGGACGTCGTCATTCCGCTGATCCGTCCGGGGATGATCGCGGCGTTCTTCCTGATCTTCCTTCCCGCGCTGCGCGAACTCACGACATCGGTGCTGCTCTACGGCCCCACGACGCGGACCATCGGCGTCGCGATCTACACGCTCAACGAGGACGGCGAGACGGTGTACGCGTGCGCGCTCGCCGGAGTGGCCCTGCTGCTGATCGTCGGCGGAGAGATTCTCATCAAGCGATTCTTCGAGCGAAAAAAGCGCGTCGACAACGGGGGGGCATGACAATGGCGTTCGTTGAACTCAGGCACGTGACGAAGCGCTTCGGGCAGGTCACCGCGGTCGACGACCTTTGCCTTTCGATCGAAAAGGGCGAGTGCTTCTCGTTCCTCGGCCCCTCGGGGTGCGGCAAGACGACTACGCTCCGGATGGTCGCGGGCTTCGAGGATCTCGAGGAGGGGGAGATCGAAGTCGGCGGGCGGCTGATCTCGTCGAGTCTGAAAAAGTATTACCTCGCGCCGGAGAAGCGCGAGTTCGGAATGGTCTTCCAGGCGTTCGCCGTGTGGCCGCACATGACCGTCTTCGAGAACGTGGCCTTCCCGCTCCGGATCAAGGGCGTCGCGCGGCGCGAGATCGAAAGCCGCACGAAGCACTCTCTCGAAAACACGAACCTCGTGAAGCAGGCGCACCTCTACCCGAACGAACTCTCGGGCGGGGAAAAGCAGCGGATCGCGCTCGCGCGGGCGCTTGCGATCAACCCGGGACTGCTGCTGCTCGACGAGCCGCTCTCGAACCTCGACCCGCACCTTCGCGAGGAGATGCGCTTCGAGATCAAGGACTTGCAACGGAAGTACGACTTCTCGATCATCTACGTCACGCACGACCAGGCTGAGGCGATGGCGCTCTCCGACCGGATCATGGTCATGCGCGACGGCCGGACGCAAC
>CAYVKE010000035.1:0-9303 GCA_964451935.1 uncultured Synergistaceae bacterium
TCGTATTGTCCGAAACTTTTTACCGAAGCAGTGACAGCACTGCCTGCGGCAGCTGGTTCGCCTGCGCGAGCATGGAGTTGCCCGCCTGCATGAGGATATTGAGCTTCGTGAAGTTCATCATTTCCTTCGCCATATCGAGGTCGCGGATACGGCTCTCGGCCGCAGTCATGTTCGTGCTGGCGACGGTCAGGTTGTTGATGGTGTGCTCCAACCTGTTCTGGTAGGCACCGAGCTTGCTGCGCTGCTTGGACACACTGTCGATCGCGCTGTCGATGACGGTGATCGAACGAGCCGCCGATTCGCGATCCGTCACGAGGATGTTACTCACACCGAGAGCGGAGGCGCTCATGTTCCCGATGTTGATCCCCATGTCCTCGCTCTCGTTGGCGCCGATCTGGAAGACCGTCGTGTTGTCCGCAAGGTGGAGCGTCGTCTCGTAGATATTCGCACTGTCGGTCGAAAGACGGAACGCCTTCGCGCTCTCGCTCCATTCGGCCTTGACGTTCGCCATCGCGTCGAACTCGACGTCGACGTTCGGGTTGATCACGCCGTAGAGCATATTTCCGGTCACCTTGACGTTCGAAGCGACCGTGTTCCCGCTGTGTGCGTCCGCGATCGACACACGGTACGAACTCTCGGAAGACTTCTGGATCACGTTGAGGCTCAGCGCCTTGATGACATCCTCGTCGCCAGCGAAATTCAGCTCTCCCGCCTTGCCGGCGATCAGCGACCGGATCACGTAGGTGCCTTCGACTGACTCCGACGTTCCGTCCGTCTCGGTCTCGACGAAATCAACGAAACGATCCGTGCCGGCGTCGACATACTGCGCCTGACCGAGTTGAAAGGCGATCGCGTCGTTCAGCTTGGATTCGACGTCCCGAAGCGTATCCGTCGAGTTCAGTGTAATGGTCGTCTGCTTCCCGTCGCCCTGCGTCAGGGTGAGCACCTGCGGATCCTCGAGCATGAACTTGCCGTTCGCGTCCCAGAACTTGTCGAGGTCCCGAAGCTGCACGTCCCCCTTGGCGACTTGTCCGACATACGCCGCATCGAAACTCGCCAGAACAACATCCCCAGCAGCTGTGAGATTATCGTTGAACTGAAGAACTATGTCGGACTCATACAGCGTACCGTTGGCGGTGTTCAGGAAGAAGTTTCGGAAATGAACGTCCTTTCCGATCAATGCAGACGCAACGAGCGAGAATGAACGGTCATGCAAAAGAGTCTGAACTCCAGTTGTGCTTCCTGCCGTGACGTAAGTTCCAGCCGAGTTCGCATTCGGCCCCCAGAAGCCGTTCCAAGTGGAGTTCACAGTACCAGAAATCGCTACAGTCACATCCGCAGCGGCGGTCATACCAAGCGCCGTGCTGGCGACGCCAACTCCAACATAAGAAAGGACGACCTTGTCGCCAATCGAGTAGTCTTGGGAACCCCCCGGGTCACCGGCTGTTACGCCAAGAGCGAGCGTATTCCCGGACAATCCGATATTGATCAGACTGACTGCCGTCTCTCCGATGACGAGATCCTCTTTGACCTTCGTAAGGACCGATCCGTCGTTCAGAAGCATATTGGAAACCGCCCGGAAGGTGACCTGGTTCGTCGATGTCGAGACGTTGACGACCTCAAGATATATCGACGCTCCGGCGACACCTTGAACGTCCGCAGCAACCTCCGCGAGGACGGCAGTCGTGCCGAAGTACTGGATGCCCGTCAAATCTGCTGTCGCAGCGCCAGCATCTTTCGTGACATTATACGTTCCGGCAGGAAGATTGTCGACCCGGACATTTTCAAGTCCGACGGCATCGTTTTTCGTTACGTTCATGATCACGTTCTCGTGCTTGATCTTGAAGATATCGGACTTCTGTACCTGCGCGTCGCCGGGATCCGCGATGACGCTGATCTTGTAGTTCCCCTCGAGCGCGGCCTTCTGCCCGAACTGGTCGACCTGACGCAGTCCGCCCCGGATGAACGCCTTCGTCGCGAGGTTGTCCGAGGACCACAGCGCGGCGGCGCTTCCGTCGAGAAGCTGCTTCTTGTTGAATTGTGTCGTCGTGGAGATCCGATCGATTTCGTCAGTGAGCTGGTTGATTTCGTCCTGGATGTAGCTCCGGTCCTGCGACGTCAGTGTGTCGTTCGCGGCCTGGACGGACAGCTCGCGCATTCTCTGCAGGATGGAATGGGTCTCGTTGAGCGCTCCCTCAGCGGTCTGGATCATCGAAATACCGTCCTGCGAATTGCGGACAGCCTGATCAAGCCCGCTGATCTGGGCGCGCATCTTCTCGCTGATCGCAAGTCCAGCTGCATCATCAGCGGCGCTGTTGATCCGAAGACCTGTGGAGAGCTTGTTGATCGACTTCTGCAGCAGATTATTCGTCGCACTCAGCGAATTGTACGCAAATAGAGCCGGTATGTTGTGGTACACTCTCATTTTCGTTACCTCCTTGTTGTCGTATGACGGCGTCCCTGCCGTCGACTATGAAGCGTGAAGCGCATCTTCCAGTATCCGCTTTTCTCCGTGTCTTTCAGTCACCCCCAAGCGTTTCGTCGTTCTTTGTTTTTATATCGGCTTCTTCAAGAAAAACCTTAACCCCTGTTTCGTTCAAATACTCAATCATCGCGTTCGGCCATCGGAATCCCGCCCGTTCCAGCATCGTTCTGTCCCTCCAGAGTCTTTCAAGCGCGTTCTTCGATGCGACGGCAATGCCCGGATCAACTGCATACCGGCAGTTTAAAGCCGTATCGAGCAACCATTTCGCATTCGGAAGACTGCTTCCGGGAAATCGCTCCGTTCCGCACTCAATGAGCTTCCATATCCATTCAAAGGCTTCAGGAAGATCATGACGGGACAAGGCCTCTTCAGCCCTGTTTCTGTACTCAAGAATGGACATTTCGAGGCCCTTCGACGCATCAAGATTCCGATATCGTTTATAAAATTTTCGTTGCTCCTGAAGAATCCATTCACGAAGGTTCCTGATTTCTTCATCACGCTCCGGAAGAAAAGAAACCGCACTGTTGGTCAACTCGATGGCTTTCGAAAAATTCGGGATAACGCACAAATCGTGTGTCGCTTCGAATCGCGCCCAATCGAGAAAGAACTCGCCAATAAACTGCGTTGCTTGTTTCGATCCCTGCGAATGTTCATACACATTTTTCATTATTCTTCGAGCTTCAAAAGAGCGTCCTTGCAGAAACAAGAAACGCGCAATATTCCAGGATCCTAGCGGATCATGTTCGCCCAGAGCGACATCGATGCGACAGAGGGAATCGGAAATCAACAGAGCCTGTTCAGAAAGAGGATCGACATTTTCTGTGGAAGAAAGCCCCTCCACCATACGACCAAGATCATCTTCCTGAAAAACTGTGTCCGCCAGCACGCCGTGCGTTTGAGCCTTCAGAATCTCCCGAATGTATTGAAGCCACTGTCGCAGAAAGGCTACGTTGATTCTATGCGATCGGACGATCTCCTCATTCATCGTTCTCCAGGCCGTCACTTGTTCCGTGTTCTCCATAAAACGGTTCACCGCGAGCACTGTTCCCGCAAGGTGTGTATAGCTCTGTCCAATGAAGGAGAGGACCGGATGCATTCCGTGACAATCATCGAGGAAGCCGGCAACCCCGAAGGCGTACTCCCTTCGTTTCTCGGGGAGCAAGGCGGCTGCCGTCGCATTTCTTATACCCTCCTCCATCTTTCCAAGGTATTCATCACAGCGATCAAGCGCCGCAAACGCGTTTTCGATTCGTTCCAAGAGACGGGCAGTCTCTGTCTCCCCGAGCGGCGCCGGTCGGATCTCCTCCGGTTTCCATTCCTTTACCGGCTTGCCGCTGACCTCTTCATCTAAGAAAGCCAGTAAAGGGAGGACATCTGTCCCTCGAATCAAAGCCCCCCCCTCGGTACAGTCACAGACTCTGGAGCGGTCTCCATACGCCTCGAGAAAGCGCTCGAATATCTGCAAGAAACTCAGCCACAGCTTGTGCGTCTGCACCGTTCCGCCGAGCGCACCCGGAACCTCGATGCGCTCGCGCGACTTCTCGATCGCGATAATGCCTTCAGAAACCGCACCCGAAATATGCGTGCGCTGGTCTTCGGCGTACGCAAGATCCTGTCCGATCAAGGCGATCGCAGGGGCATTCATCACGATTCCCAGGGATAGTCCCATGTGCGCGACGGACATCCCCGACGCGAAAATCGTCCGCCCAAGAATTTGCCCGACGAGCCACCTGTCCGCGGGGCTTTCAAGTTTTCCGACAATAATATTCGGCCCAGGCCAGCGCCCGGCGATCAGCGGATGGCTGACCGATTGCGAGAGAAGGAGGATCTTTTTGCATTCCTCGGGGAACTCATCGAGAACAGGCGGCACCCATGTCTCATAGGTAATCAATGGGCGTTCGATCGTCGTGACGACATGCGGCCGTATTCCGCGCCGCAAAAGAGGAAGCAGGACCGTGTCGCACGCAACGATGACGCACTTGTCCTCCATCCCCTTCAGGAGATCGACGTTCTTCTCGAGCGAGGGGCCCGAAGCGACGCAGACGAACGGCTTCCCGTGTATGTGTTCCTTGAGCTGATCAAAGGCGGGACTTCGAAGAATCCGAAAGGTGTTCAGAGCGCCGTGCCGGATGCCGAGCAATGTATCTTCAGGCGAATTCCCCAGTGAAACCAGCCGGTAAACGACTTCTTCGCTGAATCGCTTCCCGACGGCCCGTTCTGCGTCAGAGCGGATTTCCTGCATTCCCTTGTGAATGGCTGAAACAGCGTCCGCTATCGGATAAATACCGATCGGGATGACGTTGTGCTCGAACGCCTCGTCGATTAGCGGACGATCCTCATATACGATGAAACTGATCCTGCAGCCCTTGGGAAGCGCCATGAAAACGGAGGTCGAGGCAAGCGCATGAAGCAACACGAGGACGGACGGCTCGATGACGATGACCGCAAGCGCGTCCCTGGGCAGAGCCCGCAAGATGTGGAACAAATACGGCGGGCATCCCGCGCCGTGAACGAGGTACACGGCGCCTTTCGCGAGTTTTGGGCGTGACGTTTCCTCAGGCGACGGTTCAAAAAAGGGACGCTCCGTTAATCCGGAGATCCACCGCCCCGCTGAAGTCTCGCTGATGACCGGTTCGGGGAAGCGTCCCAGGCCTTGAGCGGCTTCGCGGAGCCGCGCCGCCAGCTTCGGCTGGGAGCGCTCCAGGGTCTTCAGGTTTTTTTCGAGGAGTTCCGGCAAAACCGCCACGTTACTTGCCACCTTTCCGGATCAATTCGTTCAGGTCGTCGATCTTTTCGGGCGCAGTTTTCACTGCTGCAACGTTTACATCCCTGACTTCCGTCAGCAGCTCGCGTCTCCAGACCGGGATCTTCTTGGGCGCGCTGATGCCCAGTTTAACCGCGTCTCCCCGGATTTCGAGGACTTCAACGACGATTTCCTCCCCGATTACAAGCGCTTCGCCGGTCTTTCGAGAAAGAACCAGCATGTTCAGGCCTCTGCGCGTACTCGCGCCGCCTCTTCAGAAAGCTGACGCCGGGTTTCTTCGGGGAACACGAGGTGCCGGACGCCATAGTCCTCGTTGAGTGCGATGACCTGGCACCCGAGGTTCAGCCGCTTGTTGATGACGACCGGCGCCCGGAGGTTGACGGTCATGTCCCACGGCGCATCCGGCGGGATCGCGACGACGCAGACGAGAACGAGATCATCCGCGTTCTCGGGGCGTATGGTCTCGAGTTCGGAATCCGGAACCTTCGCGTCATATTCGGTACAGACCGCGTGCGGGGCCATTATCGGAAGGGCGATTGAGCCGTCCTCCAGATTCTGAAGCCATTTGATCGGGTGTTCCTGCTCGCCGAGGATATACCAGTCCTTGTTTTCCTCGAATCCGGGAATTCCGTGCGGGAACCGGATGATGTTGTCTTCGTTGATTGTGACGTTACCGAACCTTGTTGTCGCACACGTTCGCGGCATGATCGCAATCCGCTCCTTCCTTTATCGGCCGCCTGAAGAACGGCGCCAGAAACTCCATTTTCGCCCTGCCTGCATCTTTCTCCAACAGCCGAACTGTCTTCTCAAGGGACTCCTTTTCCGCGACGGATCGCCTCATCGCACCGATAGCACTTCTCTCCCGGAACAGCAGGATGTTTTGTTCGTGCTTTCGGATCCATGTCCGGAGAAGTCGGCGTAAAAGGTCGTCGATTTCGTTCCTGTGCGGTTCCAAGCGAAAGACCTCGGCAAGAAGCGCTCGGGCTTTTCCGAATTCCGGATTCCAGCACAAGTCCGCCGAAACAAGGCATGTAACCCACCGGATCAGGATCCCCGGGGCACCGTTCATGTTTTCGCAGTCCGACGAAATGTATTCAAAAATCCGGGCGGCTTCTTCAAAGCGTTTTTCTTTCATATAGTGGAACGCCGCCCGCAAAAGCGATGATTCCGGGAAACCCGGGGCAGTCGGCTCGACCCGGGAAAGCAGAAGGTCGATCGTTATGGCGTCGCGGAATGTTTCTTCCCCGGTCCTTTCCAGGAGCGCGGCAAGCCGGGATTCCGGATCGTCCGCCGCCAACATAGGCGCGAGGGTTCCTTCCATTTGTCGCACCCCGTCGATGTACAAAAGCCACCCGATGATCATTTCGACCGAGGTGGCCTGGTTTTGGAGAAATTCGCGATGTCGCCTGACCCACTGCATAAGTATCGGTCTGTCGGCTACATCCGTGAGCCGGTAGTTTTCCGTTATCAGCGTCGCAAACTGCGCCTGTCCGATATACGTCAGTATCGGCGCGGAGGTCGTCAGATCGTTCAGGATTTTCCTGACATCGCCAATGACCGCGTCACGTCTTTGCGATGTCAGAACCGGCGCTTCGAGCGTCCGGAGCAGCGCGAGCACATGATCTATCAATTGCTTCGATCGATGAAACGATTGCTGCAACGCAAGGTATCGACGGTCGAATGCCGCGAGATCCGTTTGTCGTGAAGACGGCTCTTCGATAATGCGTTTCAGAAATTGAGGGATGGCTCCGCACGTTTCCCGAATCGGATTGTCAGCAATAAACCGGATCAACGACATAACGACCGTGCCCGGGATCAGTGCGCCTCCTTCCGTGCAATCATTCACGGGGATCGGCATTTCGGAGGCCATTCGCGTGAAGCGGTCGATAAAATACCTCCATATCCGCGTCGTCTCGACGGTTCCGCCGTCAGAGGCAGGAACTGTTATTCGATCTTCGTGCGGCGTCTGCATGTCGAGGCTGTGTTTTTCCCAATGAGTCTGCCCCGCATGGCTTCGCCCGTCAGCCGCGAACGCCAGATCCTGACCAATCAGCGCTACGGCGGAGCATCCCAGTGCGTTCGCAAGCCCAAGGCCCATGTGCGCCACCGATGCCCCCGAAGGGATGACGCTGCCGCCGAGCAATCCTCCGACAATCTCCCTGTCCAGAACGATGTCGCGTTTTCCGACGACGATGACAGGCCCGGGCCACCTTCCCGCAATTCTGGGAACGCACACCGACTGGACAGCGAGGACGATGTTTTTCAGTTCCGGAGGGTTTTCGTCAAGCACTCCGCGAAAGTGATAGTCGTAGACGGCTGTTCCTCTTTCGAGAGCCGTGACGAAATGGGGAACGATTCCGTTTTTCAGCAGTTTTCCAAGAACCGTATCGACGGCGATGATGACGATTTCGTTTTCGCGGCCTTTGAGAAGGTGAAGGTTTTTGTCGAGAGACGGCCCTGCGGAAACGATTACGGCCGGCCAGTTTCCGAAGCGGCCCTCAAGAGGTCGCAATTTTTGCGCGAAGAGCGTCCACGGAGACGACAAGGCCATCTGCCTGAGTCCGAGAAGGGAGTCTTCGGGCGAATTCCCGAGGTTTTCGATCTGGAACGAGAGCGCCCGTTCAAACGCGTTCGCAAGAGAGGCGCTTCGCGCCGAATGTTCCAATTCATCGTCGCCGAAACGGACGCTCGACGCGCAGCGGCCGACGAGAAAGCCGCTGTGGCCGAATGCGGCCGCGACTGCTTCGTCAAGCAGAACGCTCTCTTCCGACGTCACGAAGACGCAAATCTTTGACGTGAGAATATCCAAAACGGGGATCGTATCGAGAAAAGACGTCAGCAGAAGAGGATCGGGTTCGAGAAGAACCACGAAACGAATGTGCGGGGGCAACCGCTTGAGATATGAAGCGACCTGGTCGCATTGCTCCAGACCGAGAATATAGAGCACGGGCTCTTTCGCCAACCGATCGGGATATATGCGGTCGGCGAGGGTGTCCGTCTTTCCGGTTTTTCGGGCATCGGCGCATGCCCTGTCGCGTTTTTTCAGGCTCAGGACACGCGCCAGTTCCGGTTGTCGTTTCTTCAGAAAAAAGATGTTTCGTTCGTAATAACCGCCCATACGGGGTATTTTATCTCAAAAAGTCCACCAGCGTGGGTTGGACGATTTTCGCCATCACGGCAAGGCTCGCCTGGTACACCGACTGGGCCATGGCGAATTGCGTGGCCGCGTCGGCAAGATCGATGTCGCCGATTTTGCTGTACAGTTCCGTGATGTTGGTGTTGTTCTGCTTCATCCGCGAATCGTCGGATTGATACCGTTTGAGGAGCGCACCTTCCTGGGTCCGCCGTTTGAGCAGATTGTCCAGGAAATCGTCGATCTTGGTGATCATGGAGTCGGAGATGCCTTCACGATCCTCTGCCTTGATGGCGCCGGTCAAGTCCTCGAGAAAACCGAAAAAGTCCGTCTTCTCGCGGCTCGCGGCGGAACGCGTGACGACGTTCTGGTTGAAGGGCGAATCGGGGAGAGAACCGCGCCGCAAAGAAGTCGCCGCTCCGCTTCCAGGGGCAGGGAAAAAGACACCGTTTCCGGCAACCGCACGAGTCTCATCTATGGTCACAATGGCTCCCTTTGGAGACCAAAGGACCAGATGCTTTTCGGCTCCGTCCTGAACGACCTCCGCCTGAACGTCGCCGCCCTGGAAGCGCGCGTTGATCGCTTTCGCGACATCTTCAACGGACAACGGAGACGGAGGCGTATCGGGTGTCAATTCATCAATGTCTATTACGTGGGTGTATCCTTCGACGGAGATGGCGATTTCGTCCCCGCCGCCGACGCTTGGCGCCCATAATGCTGCATCCTCGCCGCGCAAGGCGGTGTCGATCGTGAGCATCTGTGACGAATCGCCCGTTACGTCATACACGGAGATCGCGGAACCGTCCTTTGCGGAGAGCGCCATCATGACATTGGTTCCTGTAGGTGTCGGCGGATTTGGCAGATCGCCATCGAAGAAAGCGACATCAAGCCACGAGCCCGCAGCAGCGCGAATCTTGTCTG
>CAYVKE010000035.1:9328-25675 GCA_964451935.1 uncultured Synergistaceae bacterium
CCCCATCTGCAATGCGATCCCGCCGGTGTATGAAGGATTGAGCGCCGGGTCGGGTATCGGGAGATCGGTGATCCGCAGGGCTTCCCCCGTTTTCGCGAAGAGGACCGTCTCGCCGGTGGCGGAGTCGAGGACGTCTCTCACCAGCAGCGCCTCCCCCGCCTGGCTGTTCACTTGCGAAACGATCTGCCCCATGACTTTCGTCCGGTCCACGGTTCCACCCGCGTTCTTGACGTCATCAAGATAGAGCTTGACTTCAAAGCTCCGCTCTCCGACCCGCACGTTCACGAGCGACGGAATGTTCGGGTCAACACACGGCAGCGTCGGAAAGACAACATCGCCCGCAACGGCCGAGCTGTTGCACCGGATCGCCGTGCTCATTCCGAGCTGTGCGGCATAGGTGTTCGCATTACGGTCGTAGATGACAAGCGGTTCGTTGTCTTTCGGCCGAAGGACGATGCGCTTCGTCGCGTCCTCTTTGTTGACGCCGGGCTCCCAGACGCCTGATTCTATTTCTTCCTCGTCGGTCTCGACGGTCACTTCGAGCCAGTCGCCGGCGACCTGCTCGATCCTTTTCGCGAGGTCATCAGCGGAAAGCCCCGTTATGCCGGCGATCTTGAGGTCGACGACATGATCGCCGCTCTGGAGACGCCATTGCAGCTCACCGGTTCCGCCGGAAAGCACAGCTCCGGTCGTCGGCATCTGGACGCTCTTTACGGTCGTTTCCATGCCGAGGTACGCAGCAAGGTCAATGTGGCTGTGGTCCACGGCGCGCTCGACCGGCGTCGAGGATACGAGCCCGTCCGTTCCGGGGGTAAAGAGGTCCGTCAGATTCGAGCCCGGTTCCGAAGACAATTCGAGCGTGAACGACTTTCCGGTTTCCCTGGCGGATACGACAAGCCTCGCTTCCGTTCCCGGCGCGTCGTCTTTGTTCACTCGCGCCTGGATCCCCTGAACGTTGGAAAGAGCGGCGGCGATATTGTCGAGGGTGTCTCCGGCCGCAACGTCGACGACGATCGGTTCGCCGTTGTCGATCCGCACGGTGATCGTTCCGGCTACAGCCGCGGTCCACTGGGGCGTCGTGTTTTCGACGGACTTGCCCGATACGCCCTGTTTCATGTCAACGAGATCCGTCTCGGGCCAGCCCGTCACCTGGACCGGCTCCCCGGTGCGGCTCGCGAAGACGAGCTGCTGCACGCCGCGCTCCGCGTCCTTCACGACCGAAACGTCCACGATGCGGCTCACGTCGCCCATCGACATCGATTCGTTGATCAGTTTCGCGATGTCGTCGAGCGACAGTCCCTGCGACTCTTTCGGATCGCGGAAACGGTTGAAATCGGTGTCATCTATTGTTCCATCGGTGTTGTCGTCGTTCCACGTCTCCGGGATGTGAACCTTGACCGTCCGGTCTCCGACCCTGATCTGCAGAATCTCGTCGCGCCCGGTCCATTCGAAATCGAGCGGAACTTCGACGCTCTTGAGCGTGTACCGCGTGTAGTCCTCGGGAAAGACCTCCCGACCCGTGAACGACACCTGTCCGACGACGCCCTTGTCGATCTCGAACTCCATGTGTTCGTCGCCGCCGCGATAGCAGACCTTGCCCGAGGCGTCGCGATAGAAGGGCTGTTGACAGACCTTCGTTCCGCCCAGAAGATACCGGCCTTCGACCGAGTAATTGGCGATGTTCCGCATTTCTTCCTGCAGCTCGGATATCTCGGTCGCGATGGCGTCCACTTCGGCGTCTTCCAGCGCGCCGTCGCCGGCGTAGATCGTGAGTTCGCGGATCCGCTGAACGACGCTCGTCATCTGGTCGAACGCCGTATCGGTGTTCGCGAGCCACGCCTGCGCGGCGTCCAGGTTTCGCGTGTACTGGACGTTTTCGACGAGCGACGTTTCGAGCGACATCTCGCGAGCGACGTCGGCAGGCGCGTCGCTCGGCCGGGAGTGCAACTTCCCGGAAGCCATCTGCGTTTGCATCTCCAGCATCCGGGAGAGGTTCGTGTGAAGATCCGACAATAAGGTCTTCTGGATCGTCAGGTTGCTGACGCGCATGTGACTTTCCCCCTCCCTAGCGGCCTACGAGGCCCATTCCGTTGATGATTTTGTCGAGCATTTCGTCGATCGTCGTGATGTAGCGCGACATCGCGTTGAAGCTCTGCTGGAATTTGACGATGTCGAGCATTTCCTCGTCGATGTTGACGCCCATCGTCGCCTGACGTTGCGTATCGATCTGGCCAGTGAGTTCCGTCTGGTTGTCGCTCATTTGTTCGGCGCGCGCGGCGTCGCTTCCGAGTCTGGCGGTAAAGGCTTCATAAAACTGATTGAACGATGCGCTGTCGCCCGTCATGACGCGAGCCTGCTTGAGCTGCGCCAAGAGCAGCGCGTTGGAGCCGTCGCCGCACCCCAGACTCTTGCCCTTTCCGTCGTCCCGCGCAGCTCCGATGAGGCTCGGGTCGTTCACGACGGCCGTGTTGATGCCGAGCGATCGCGATGCGCCGTATTGCGACGCGATCGTGTCGAAGAAGTTGACGCCCGTGGTGGTTTCGTTGTCGCCGATTCCGTGTCCGCCGTAGTGAATCGCGTTCATTTCCGTCGCGAGCCCGTAGGCCAGTTGGTCGAACGAGTCGAGGTAGCTCAGGATGTAGTCGTCCCTCGCCTCCATCGTTCCCGCGATGGAACCGCCCTGGACGTGGTGGCGTATCGTGATGCTCGTTTCGTCGCTCGCCTTCTTGAGCTTCAGCGTGACGCCTTCGGCCACGGCGCTCGTCCGTGTCGCGGTGTAGTCGTCGTACGCCTGCGTTATCTCGTTTTTCGCCGGGACGAGGCGGGCCTCGCGGAACATGTTGCCCGACGACAGGTAGCGGCGGTCGTCGAAGGTGAACGAGGTGTCTTCCGACTGCTGCATAAAGCTTGTCGCCGTTTCTCCCGAAACGGCCGTCGAAATGAGCCCGAGCCGCTGCGCGACGTGCAGGGAGCCGTTTTCGTCGCCCATGACGTTGATCCGCTGGCTTTCGCCCACGACGTTGCTTTCCAGGACGAGATAGAAGGTGTCGTCGGTCCCCTTTTCGATGCTTGCGTGCAGCCACTGCTCCGGTTTGTCGAGTATCGCGTTTCCGTCGGAATCGGTGATGCCGTACACGCCGTTGATCTTGTTCCGGATCGTTTCGAGCGTGTCTGCTTCCGTGACATCGATGGTCATCTTCGGCGAGTCGTCGGTCATGCCGAGCTTCGAGACAATGCCGCCCTTGACGTCGACGATGGAAATCAAGTGGAAGTCATCCGAAGCGAGCGTCATCTGGTCCCCGCCAGCGGTTGTCGTCAGCGTCGCGGAGACGTTCATCGAATCGAGGCTCGTCGACAGGAAGCCCTGGATGTCGGAAACCGTCACGTCTGCTCCGAAATTCGCCGTCACGGGCGGAACCGAATCGTCCGAAACATCCCAACTGCTCGTCCCCGTATTCCACGAAAGGGTGACATCCCGTTCGTTCGTCCCGGCCGACACTCGGAAGGAATACGTATCCCCCGTCGCCCCGGCCGTGAGCAGCGGCGCCGATAACACTTTCGATTTCGACTGGACGCCCTGGCTTCCGACCTGAAGCGTGACGCTTCCCTTCAGGCTGAGCGCCTCGCTCACGGACGTCGGGCGGACGCGCGCCGGACAGGCGGGCGGAGTCGCATCACCCTGCCCCACTTTCCACGTCGTTTCGGACGCGAGGCGGTCGATCTTAACGTTGTGAACGGCTTCCTGCGCGCCCTGTTCGGCGATGATTTCGAGCACTTCGGGCTTGCCGACAAGATCGAACTCGTTTTCCTCCACCTGAACGTCATGCATTCCGTTGTTGCCGGCGACCTCGACCGCGACGAGATGCCGCGTCTGGTCGCCCTGGACGAGGATTTTGCCGTGAAGGTCGATAATATATTCGTTTGAGATGCTGCACGCCGGGTTCACGTCGATATCGATGAGTTTCGAAAGCTTTTCGGCCAGAAGATCCCGCCTGTCGTACAGGTCGTTGGGGTTTCCGCCGACGCCCTCGGTTTCCTTGATCGTGACGTTCAGCGCGGCGATCTGGTCGATGTAGTCGTTCGCCTGGTCCACCTGAAGGACGAGATCCTTATCGAGCGCCTTGCGATACTCGTCGTAGTTCTGAACGATCTGGTCGAGTTCGGCCGTCAGGCTTTTGACCTGACTCACGACGGCTTCCCGTGCGCTTGACGAATCCGCCTGCGTATGGAAGTCTTCGAGGCTTGTCCAGAACGAATCGAGACACGCCTTGAGCCCCTTTCCGCCGGGTTCGTTGACATAGAGTTCGACGGTGTCCAGGGCCGAGGAAATTGCGTCCCAATACCCCTGCACCGTGCTCTCCTCCCGATATTGGACGTCGAGGAATTCGTCGCGAAGGCGCACGATGGCGTCGATCTTGACGCCGGTTCCGATCTGTCCGGGGATGGCGGGACGCGCGAGCCCGGGGTCGGTGTATGGATCGGTCGTTGAGGCTTCGACCCGTTGCCGGGAGTACCCTTCGACGTCGGCGTTCGAGATGTTGTGTCCGGCCGTTTCCATGCCCCTGCGGAAGTAGTCGAGCGCGCGCTTCCCAAGTTCAAGGCCGAAAAAGCTGTTAATCATGGAGGTCCACTCCTATCCCTTGAGGTCGAAACCGCTGCTTGGAGAAAAGGCGTTCTCCATTCGGCGCCATTCCGAAAGCATCAGGTCTCCCAGACGTTGCGATTCGTCCGCAAGTCTCGAGATTATTTTCATTTCCGCCTGGAGTTTTCGTACGACGAGGCTGAACTTCCCGGCGACGGAAGAGAGCGCTTCCCGTTCGCCCTCGTTCAGTTTCGCAAGCATTTCGGAAAGCCTGGGATGGACTCCGAGCGTCCGGGCGAGCGAGGCGGCCTCCTGTTCGCGTCGGCGGTCGAGCGCCTGCGCGCGAAACGAAGCGTCATGAAGTTCCTTCATGAGCCCCTGTAATGAATCGAGGCGCCCGCTCTTGAGCGCCTCGCGTTGTCGAACAGCGACATCCAGCGTCTCCTGCAAGGCCTGGGTTTGCTGCAGGAGGACGTCGATGAGATGTGCGGGTCTCACAGAAGGATCACTCCCCGCTGTTAAGGAGTCCCGCGACGATCAGACTCCGGGCGACCTTGTCGGGGTCGGGCGCGTACGTCCCTTCCTGAATCTGCTTCCGGAATCCCTCAACGACGTTTTCACGGACGTCGGGAAGCTTTTTGAGTTCCTGAGCCGCTTTCGCAAGCTCTTTCGCGAATCCGCTGAATTCGACGCCGTCGGATGCCTGCGCCGAAGCGGTTTCGCTTCTTCCTTTTTTGACGTTGATCTTGTTTACCGGTGTTGCGCCGTACACGCCGGAAATCTTGTCAATCATCGGACTCACCCCTATGTTCACTATCTCTGGATCATGTATCGGCCGGAACAGGCGCCACTTTAACCGCTCCGGCTCCATGTCAGCGCTCCGGTCACGCGTCCTCCGGAGGAACGGATGCATTCGGCGGCGCACCGGAGCGTCGAACCCGTCGTGCAGACATCGTCGACCAGGAGCACGCGGCCTATGGCGCCGTTCCTGCACCGAAGGGCGTTTGCGTCCAGTTTTCTGCGCTGCGCGGCGTTTTTGTTCGTCTGCGTCTCCTGCCGGCCGGACCATTCCAGCAGACGTGCGACCGGGATATCCCATATTCGCCCCATTCCTTCGGCCAGAACGGACGCCTGGTTGTAGAGCCGTTTGCTTTCCGAATGGAGCGGTACGGGAACGAGAACATCGACATCCGGTCTGGGAAAGACGCGCGCGAGCGCCTGCCCCATTTCCCTGCCGAGACGCCGCTCGCCGCCGTATTTGAGCCGGAGGACGAGGTCGCGCCTGACGCCTTCGTGCGACCCGCCCGTTCGCAGCCAGGGCGCGCCGGGGTGGGAGCCGCACGGCGCGATGCCGCCGCACAGGAGGCATTCGTCGAGCGGCGGTTCGAGTATCTTCACGAGGCACTCGGGGCATGCGACGACGCCCACGGCGCCGCAGACGGGACACGAACAGGGCCAGACGAGATGCGCCAGTGCGCCGAGAAGATCCGCAACGACTTCCGGGTGCATGAAATGGTCAGGAGTACTCGATGGGAACGCGAAGGAGCATCAGCGTTCCTTCCTGATGGGAGAATCCGAGTTGCGACAGGAAGGGGGCGAGTTCGCTCGTGTACGTGATGACGAGCGGGATGGGGCGTACGGCCGGATGGTCGAGCGCATACCGGAGGAGCGATGTCCCGAGGCCTTTGCCCTGGTGGTCGGGGTGCACCATGATGTCCCACAGGGACGCGCGGAAGACGAAGTCCGTAAGGATCCGGCAAAAGGCGACCATGCGGCCCGTCTCGACGAAGCGGGCGGAGAAGCACAGGGACGTACCGGCGATCATGCGTTCGATGTCGTCGAGCGACCGGCTCCTGCCCCACCGCGTGAACCGGTAGAGCGTCTGAAGCTCGTCGGCCGTGACGCCGAGTTTGTTGTCGTAGAACTGGTAGTCGGGGTTACCCGGCATAATCGCCTCCGGCGTCCGCAGGGGCGTTTTCCGCCTCTTCGGTCTTGGCGCACGCATGCACAAGCGCCATGCCGTGAACGATCTTCCGGAGGTCGGAATTCCTCGCATCCGAAGATACGGGAAGCTGTATGATCTGTCCCGTTCCGCATCTGGGGCAGACCCACCAGGCGCGCGCCATGCCGTCCGCGTCCGGCGCCCCTGCAAGGACTTTCGACTCGCCGCAAATCTGACATGCCACGATCAACATGAATCTCTCTTCCCCCTATGCTGTCGGTGCGTTCTTCGCGCGCACCGAGATGACGATCTGGACGGGGCCTTCGGTGTAGAGGTCATTGGCTGCGGAGATGACGATGCGCAGTTGTCCCCGGCCTTTGCGGATTTCCTCGACGGCGTTGAAGAATTCCGTCGCTTCCAGGGTTCCGACCTTTCCCGTCGCCGGATTGGTCATGATTCCGTCCCGTACGGCCCGTTGGTTCACCTGGCGAAGCATCGTATAGAGGATCGCCTCTCCGTCCGCCCCGTACTCGCCGACGTCCACAACTTCATCGTGAAGGACCGTCCCTTTCGCGTAGACAAGGGCGCTGTCGGAGACTTCGTATCGGATGCGGACATCTTCGCCGGCTACGACGTTCGCTCCCGCGAGGGCGCGCAGGATCTTCCGCTTCGGCGCCATGGCGCACTGGGTGATTTTGGCCTGTTCATCGTGGATGTCGACTGCGAGAATGACGTTTTCGACGTTGACGCCGAGCCGGGTCGCGAGGACGAATTCCGTTCTGCGCCGAAGCTCCGAAAAGACCCGTTCGACGGCATCGCGGTCGCTGCCGGGGAGAATTTCCTGTTGCGCAAGGAGTTCATCGGCGAAGACGGAAATTCGCCCGCTCCGGACCTGGCTCAGGCCCGCACGCAGCGTGTCCGCTTCGGAACGGAGTTCCGCGAGGGCCGCCTCGAGCGTCGTTTTTTCCTGCTCCAGTCGCGCCTGTTCGTTCCGGACGCGTTCGAGGTCCGAACGCGCGTTTTCGAGTTCCGGCGTCACCGTTGCAAGACGTTTTTCGACGTCCTGAAGCTGCGTCTTTTGCGCGGCCAGCATCTCTTCGCTTTTCACCAGTTCGAGCGCCGACAGTTTAGCTTCGTCGCGGCTTGACTGGAGGTCAGCCGTGAGGTTCGTAATCTGGGACTGTATGAACTTCATGCTGAACAGCGCAGCCCGGATGTCTTCGGAGACGAATGAAAAGGTGACGAGCATCGCGATCGAAATAAGAATGCCCGTGAGGACCGTGATGATCTGGCTCGTGTGACGCGGCCGGAGCGTGAGGAAGGAGATACGTTTCTTGCCGTAGTGCATTCCGACCCGGTCGCCGATGTACGCAAGGACGCCGCTCATCAATACCATGGAAACGATGAGTCCCCAGTTCATTTCGGAGAGCAGTTGCATCTGCACACTCTTCACTCCTCGGATCCCTTCGTGGTCCCGGGGCGATCCCTGCGGACATTATAGTCCCGGTTCGGAGGATAATCCAGAAAGCAGCCGTCTAAAGCTAAAGAAAGGGAAAGGGCGATCGGGAAAGGAGGGTTTCTATTTCTTCCCGGGTATGAAGGCGCCCCTGGTTCATGCCCGGGCATGTCCGGGCGTTCTCATCCCAGTTCTCGCGGCATTTCATGATCGAGGGCCAGAAGGGAAAGAGATCGCACTGGACGGGTCGGACCGGATAGATTCCGCACCGGGCCGTTTCTTCGTCGAAAAACACGCACGACCCGTTCGCCCGCTCACGAATGCTGACGAACACCCATTTCCACGTCAGGCGGTTTCGCCATGCGGACGCATCGAGCGAAAGGTATTGCGGAATACGCAGATTTTCTTCCGGCGTGATCCATATCGCGCCCGGCTCCCCCCGGCAGCAACGTCCGCAGCCGAGACATTCAAACCTGAGCCCGCCCGCGTACCACGGGGATGCGCTACTTGTTTCCGGAATCGCCGTTTACTCCGTTTTGCTGCGAAACCTGATCGTACAGCATCTTCCAGAGCCCGACGCCGCCGGATTCGCAGATTTCCTCGGCGACCATTTCAACCGTAAGATCCTCAAGCGGCCCGAACGGACGCGAGTCTTCCGCCCCGGAACCTTTGCTGATTTTTCGTGCTCCGGCCATCGACTCTTTCATGAGCTTGCCGACAAGAATCGCTTCAAAATCCTGACAGGCTTTCTTCAGTTTTTGCTTGTCTTTCGTCGATTTCTCCATGCTTCCCGGAAGAGTCCCTGTCACATCGGCCCGTATGATCGGATTCATCGTTTCCGTCCTCCCCGTTACATCGTGACGAGTTCGCCGTGCAACGCGCCCGCTTCCTTGACCGCCTGAAGGATCGCGATGACATCCCTCGGCGTGGCGCCGATCGCATTGAGCGCGTCCGCAAGATCCTTGACGGTCGTGTTCGCGGGCATGGTTACGAACTGGCCCGCGCTTTCGTGCGCCTGGATATCCGTTCTGGCTTCCGTTGCGGTCTCTCCGCCGGAAAAGGCGTTGGGCTGGACGACGTTGGCGCTCTCGGTCACCCGCACCGTAAGGTTCCCATGCGCGACGGCGACGGACGAAATGCGGACGTTGCCCCCCATGACGACGGTTCCCGTCCGTTCGTTGACGACGACGCGCGCCGTCGCGTCCGGAACGACCTGCAACGTCTCGAGCTTCGCGATAAACGCCGCAGGCGACGATGCGTATTGCGCCGGAAGCGCGACGCGGATGCGGCTTGCGTCTTCCGCTTCGGCCACGTTTCCGAACGCTCCGTTGATGGCTTCGGCCACACGGCCCGCCGTCGTGAAATCCGGCGTCCGCAACAGAAGCGCAACCGAAGAACGGTCGCCGATGGGCGTTTCGACGTCACGCTCGACGATGGCTCCCTGAGGGATGCGTCCGACCGTCGTGGTGTTTTTCGTCAACGTGGCGGCAGCCCCGCCGGCGCTGAAACCGCCGACCATCACGGGGCCCTGCGCGACCGCGTATACGTCGCCGTTCGCCGCCTTGAGCGGCGTCTGAAGCAACGTCCCCCCCTGGAGGCTTTTCGCGTCGCCGAGCGCGCTCACCGTGACATCGACCCTTTGACCGGGGCGGGTGAAGGCGGGAAGATCGCATGTTACCGACACGGCGGCGACGTTCTTGCTTTTGACGGCTTTCTCCGTAAGCGTGACGCCGAACTGCCGCATCAGGTTCCGGACCATCTGCAACGACATGTTGGCCTTGTCGCCGGTGCCCTGAAGGCCGAGGACTAATCCAACGCCGACCAGCTGGTTCGAGCGCACGCCCTCGACGTCGGCCATATCCTTGATACGGACAAGAGGCCCGCCGCTTTGGGCGGCGAAACATACGGAAGAAACCGCGAGAAGCAGGCAAAGAACGAAAAATCGAGCGTAACGCATCAGAATATCGTCTGCAGAATCTGCGTCAGAAGGCCGGGCTTCTGTATCCGCGTCAACGCTCCGCGCCCTTTTATTCCGATTTCCGCGTTCGCGATCCTGTCGCTAAGGATGTTGTTGTTCGCGTCGACATCCTCCGGACGTATGACGCCGACGATTTTCAGCTCAAGGTTTTCCTCGTGCGTCGTGACGTCCCTCGTGCCCTCGATGATCAGGTTCCCGTTGGGGAGCATGTCGGTAACGAGACAGGTGATCGATGTCTGCGCGACGTGCGTGCGTTCGGTCGACCCGTCGCCCGTCATGTCGCTCTTCGAGTTGAAGCCGAACGCCTTCAGGAAACTGAAAATCCCCTTCCCGTCACTCACGGAGTTGTCGTTGGTCTTCTTGACGTTCGTCTTGCCCTTGTCCTTCGTCTTCGTGTTCTCCCTGACGAGCACCGTCACGATATCGCCGACCCTGCCCGGTTTCTTGTCGCCGACGAGGTTCGTTCCGTCGACCCAAAGCGATGCGGCCGAGGCGTTCCCCGGCCGGATTCCGGAACACAGCGCCAGAATCAGCAGCAGACAGACGAATTTTTTCACGGTATTCGCACCTCCACTTCATCCTTTGAACGGATTACGGCCTCGATGATTTTCTTGCTCTGCCCGTTCCGAACCCGGATCGTCTCACCTGCGGCGCCGTCTTCCATGGCTTCGCCCTGCATCCGGAGAACGAGCGCTCCCTTCCGGACCACTATAAAGACCCTGTCGCCCCTGTGAACGATGGGCGGAGTCAGGAGAAAGCCCGGCGAAATCCGTTCGCCTGCGGGAAGCCGCCTGTTTGTCATCCGTCCGACGGCCTGTCGGATATCCGAAACCGCATCCATGGGCGATGAGATCCGGACCTGACGGACTTCGACATCTTCCTGCGAAAGAACGGTTCCGTTCTCAACGATTCTTCGGGTCATGACGACGTTCTGGAACCATTCCATCGATATGGGGACTTCTCGCGTCCCATCTTGCGTCCGGATGCGCAGAAGCGCCGTCGCCGCACCGGGGCGAAGCTTCAGGGGAGCCAGCAGTTCGCCCCGGGGAGCCGCAGCCGAACTCCGGACCCTTACGCTTCCCTGCCATCCGGAAAGTCTCAGGACAAGCGCTTCGAGATCCGGAACGACGCCGCCTTCGCGGATCGCGATCTTCGGAGGCATGAGAAGACGCAACGTCACTCCCCCGATTCCCTGGTTGACAAGAGCCGCGACAACGTCGGATCTCCAGAGAAATCCTTCCCGGATTTTTACGGTGACATCTCCGGCCTGCGCTGCAAGGTCGTCCGGACCGGAGATTCGGGCTATTTCTCCAAGGCGGATGCTCTCCCCGGGATCTTCAGGCAGCCGTTCGATTTCCACCGTCAGTTCTTCGGCCGCGAAGGCGACGGAAACGACAAGGAGAAGAACGAACAGACCCCACGGGAGGCCTTGCGCCTTCATGACGGTTACCGCTTGATGCCGTTCGCGATGCGGAGAAGATCGTCGGCGGTCTGTACTCCCTTCGAGTTCGCTTCGTAGGCCCGTTGCGCGATGATGAGGTTCACCATTTCCTCGACGACTTCCACGTTGGATATTTCAAGGGTTTTCTGGGCTATGTGCCCAAGTCCTTCTTCTCCGGGATTTCCGGCGATGGGGTCTCCGCTGGCGGCTGTCGCCTCGTAGAGGTTCTTTCCCATTTTTCGAAGTCCGGCCGGGTTGACGAACCGGACAAGTTCGATCTGCCCGATTTCTTCGGTCTCGGTTTCGCCCTGCGCGCGGATCGACACGATGCCTTCGGGGCTTACCATGACCTCTTCGGCGTCCTCGGGGATCGTGATCGGCGGTTCGAGGAAGAGTCCGTCGACGTTGACAAGCTGCCCGTCGGCAGCGTTTCGGATCCACCCGCCGGCGCGCGTGTAGGCCACGTCGCCGTTCGGTTTCAGAACCTGAAAGAATCCGTCGCCTTCTATGGCGAGATCCAGCGGATTGTCCGTAATCTGGAAGTTGCCCTGTCCCATCATTCTCGTGGTTCCGACGACTCGCGTCCCAAGTCCGACCTGAACGCCCGTCGGGAGCGACGAACCGGGCTCCACCGGAGCGCCGGGCTCCCGCTCGATCTGGTACATGAGATCGGCGAAGTCCGCGCGCTCGCGTTTGAATCCAACGGTGTTCACGTTGGCCAGGTTGTTTGTCGTCACATCCAGATTCGTCTGTTGCGCGATCATTCCGGAAGCGCTCGTCCATAACGCCCGCAGCATGATGTCGTCCCCTGCCTTTCCCTTACGACTTCATAAAGGAGCTGATGAGCCGCCCCGTTTCGTCATCGTGTGTCATCAGCGCTTTCGACGCGGCTTCGTACGCGCGGGTCGCCTCGATCATTCTCGACATTTCCGAGACGACGTCGACGTTCGATTGCTCGAGCGTCCGGGAAACCAGCGACGGGATCTCGACCGGAACCGGATTTCCCGATTGTTCGTTCGCCGCGAGCAGCGAACCGCCGATCTGTTTCAGCCAGGTCGGCGTCTCGAACGTCACGACTTGAAGCGTGTCGGCGACTTCTCCGTCGACCAGGACCTGCCCCTCCGAGTTGATTGAGACTCTCGAAGCCTCACCGATCTCGATGGGGCCGCCTTCACCCTGTACGACCAGGCCGTCGTGCGTGAGAAGCTGCCCGTCCTGATTTATCTGAAACTGTCCCGAACGTGTGTAGAAGGTGTTTCCCATAGCGTCCTGAACGACGAAAAAACCGTCGCCGACGATGGCGGCGTCGAGTGGAGCATCTGTGACATGCATGGCCCCCTGCTTCAACGTCATCGTGTCCTCTGAGAAGACATTCGCAAGCGCCAGATTCCCTATGGGGATTTTTCCGCGGTATCGGATCTGGTTCGGGCCGGTCGTGGCGCCCGGCGTGACCGGGATGTTTTCGATACGGTCCATCAGCAGATCGGGGAAGGTTTTGTTGACGGGAATCCTCCCTCGAAATCCGGCCGTACTGACGTTGGCGAGGTTGTTCGCCACGACGTCGTGCATGCTTTCCTGTACGAGCATCGCCGATGCGGCGCAATACAGACCTCTGTTCACCGATTCAGCCTCCTCGCCCCTGCGTTACGGGGGATTCAGGATTTCCATTTCCGGCCCTTCCGGCTCGTCGCAAGGATTCCGCTTCTCCCAAGCCGATTGAGTTTATCGATTTCGGCAAGCGCCTTTCCCGTTCCCCGGGCGACGCTTTCCATCGGTTCCTCGGCGACGAAGCAGTTGATTCCGGTCTGCTCGGAAATGAGTTCGGGAAGTCCGCGAAGGAGCGAGCCCCCTCCGGTCAGAACGATCCCTCTGTCAATAATATCGGCGGACAGCTCGGGCGGCGTTAGCTCCAAAACGTTACGAACGCCATCGACAAGGGTCTGGACCATCTCCCCGATGGCCATCGAGACGCACGAACTGCTGACTTCGATCTGCCGGGGCAGTCCCTGGACGAGATCGCGCCCCTTGAGGATCATCGTCATTTCCTCTTCTGTTGGGACACAGGTGCCTATCATGATCTTGAGGTTTTCGGCCGTCTGTTCGCCGATCGCGAGGCTGTACTGCTTCCGCAGGTATCGCATGATCGCTTCGTCGAACTTGTCGCCTCCGATGCGAAGCGATTTCGAGACGACGATGCCGCCGAGCGAGATGACGGCGATATCCGACGTTCCGCCGCCGATGTCGACGACCATCTTTCCACGCGGCTCTTCGACGTTGAGATCGGCGCCGATCGCGGCCGCCATAGGCTCTTCGATGAGATACGCCTCTTTGGCGCCGACTTCGATGGCGGCCTCGAGAACGGCGCGTCGCTCGACATCCGTAGCGCCCGACGGGACGCAGATCATGACCCTGTTCCGGAAGAACCGGCTGAACCCGTGGGTGACGCTTTTCATGAAATGATGCAACATAGCTTCCGTCATGCTGTAGTCGGCGATGACGCCGTCCCGGAGCGGACGCACCGAGACGATGCTGCCGGGCGTCCTCCCGACCATGCTTTTGGCTTCGTATCCGACGGCCAGTATTCGTCCGTTCTCGAGGTCAACCGCCACGACCGACGGTTCCCGCAGAACGATCCCCTTGCCTTTGACATATATGAGAACCGTTGCGGTTCCCAGGTCGATGCCTATATCGCTCCCAAACAATCCGGTGCGCCTCCTTACTCGATCCATTCAAACGTCTTATTATACCCGACCCGCCAGAGATACAACCCTTCGGGCGGGGCCGTGGCATCGGAAGAATCGCGCGACGCGCCCCTGAGAAGGTCGTTCAACCATTCAGGACTCCTCTTTCCTCTTCCAACCGAGTCGAGGTCTCCGACGATAATGCGAACCATGTTCATGAGGAACGCATTGGCGCGCAGCGTAACGATTCCAATCGCTCCGCGTCTCCGGAACGAAGCGCGAATCATCGTGCGCAGGCTGTTCTCGGGACATTCTCCGGATTTGCAGAAGGCGCGGAAATCGTGCGTCCCCGCAAGAAACGAAACGGCGCGGCGAACCGCGTCGTCGTCCCATGGCGCTTTGTTGAGCCAGAAAAGGTCCTTCATATGCGGAAGGTATCCGCGGCCGTTCCAGAGAAAATAGCGGTATTCGCGCCACTGCGCGCACCGCCGCGGATCGAAATCGTCCGGGACGACGGCGATTTTTCTGAGTCGCACCGTGTCGGGAAGATGCGCATTGATCGCCCCGAGAAGGCGAAAGGGCGGCAACGCTTCGTCGAGGACAAACGAAACCACTTGTCCGACGGCATGAACGCCCGCATCGGTGCGACCGGCCGCAAGAACGGGAATCCGGGGACGACCGCGGGACGCTCCGATCGATGCTTCGATCGTTTCCTGGACCGTTGCTCGGTCGGGCTGGATTTGCCATCCCGAAAAGGCGGGCCCGCAGTATCCTACGACAGCGGCGTAACGAACCACGAAAGATTCCTGTCCGCACATTCGGCGAGAACGATGCAGAGTGTGACGCCGAGAAGGGCGATGCTGTCGCTGTTTCTCCAGCGGAGCGGATTCATTCGCGTCCGTCCGCTCCCTCCCTTGTAGCAGCGGGACTCCATGGCGACGGCCAGGTCCTCCGCCCTCTGGAAAACGATGACGAAGAGCGGGATCAGGACGGGAAGGAAGGATTGAAGTCTCCGGAAGAAGTTTCCCTGATCGAGCTTCGCGCCGCGCGCGATCTGCGCCTTCATGATCCGATCCGCTTCGTCGAGAAGCGTCGGTATGAAGCGAAGAGAGATGGTCATCATCATCGCCAGCTCGTGCGCCGGGAAGCCGAAACGGACAAGCGGCGAAAAGAGGCTTTCGATGCCGTCGGCGAGTTCCATCGGACTCGTCGTGAGCGTGAGAAACGACGCGAAGAGGACCAGGAAGACGAGACGAAAGCTCATCATGGCCGCAAGCCGGATTCCTTCGCGGGTGACGACGAGAGGTCCAACGGAAACGAGCGGCGTTCCGTCGGTGAAGAAAAGATGCAAGAGACCGGTGAAGAGCACGAGGATGAGGACGGGGCGCGCGCTGCCGAGCACAAGCCGCAACGGGAGTTTTGACGCGGCGGAGAGCGCGACGAGCGCGACGCCCCAGAGAAGAAAGACCGCTGCGTGATCCGCGAGAAAGATCCCGGTCAGCAGAAGCGTTGTCGCAAGGATCTTGCATCTGGGATCGAGGCTGTGGATGAGGGACGCGGTCGGAATATACTGTCCGAATGTCATGTGATTCAGGAAGCGCATTCGTCGGCCTCTTTTTTTCGCAGAATGAAAGAGTGTTCACGGTTCAGTGCGTTTGCGAGCGTTTCCCAGTTCCACGTCAACGGGACGGAACACCCCCGCGACAGAAGGCGCGAGGAAAGCGCGAGAATGTCCGGAGGAACGAGACGCCCGGCGTTTCGCTCCGTCAGCACCGGGAGGAGCGTATCCGGCGCGCCCCAAAAGAGTTGTCGCCCTTCGTGCAGCAGGAGGATGCGGGAACTCATTTCGAGCGCTATTTCCAGGTCGTGCGTAATGAGAAGAATGCCAAGCCCTTCGCTGGACCGAAGCTCCTTCAGAAGGGCCAGAAGTTCCTTCCGGCTCGTCGTATCCAGCCCTGCCGTGGGTTCGTCGAGAACGAGATATCGCGGCGACGCGGCGAGAACGGACGCAATGGCGATCTTTCGTTTTTCGCCTCCGGAAAAATGAAACGGGCTTCGCTGAAACGAGGCCTCCGGAATTCGGAGTCGTTCCGCCGCCGTCTGGACCCTGCGTTCGACTTCCTGTTCCGGGCAGGACCAGTTCCTTGGCGCGTAGGAGATTTCATCGAAGACGGTCTCGGCGAACAGCTGTTGTTCCGGGTACTGGAATACGAGGCCGACAATACGACGCACCTCCCGCAGTTTCGCCTCACCCTTCCGGCACGGGA
>CAYVKE010000036.1:0-7626 GCA_964451935.1 uncultured Synergistaceae bacterium
GTTTCCCGAGAAGGCACAGTTCGTCACGGTCGGGCTGCTGTTGGTGTTGTTCATCCCGCCGCCGTTAGTGGCGGTGTTCCCCGAGAAAGCGCAGTTCGTCACGGTCGGGCTGCTGTTGTTATTGAACATTCCGCCGCCGCCGGCGGTGTTCTTCCCGGCCGTGATCGTGAAGCCGTCGAGGACCGTCGCAGCCGTGACGCCGCTTCCGACGACGACGCATGCGCTGTTGTCGCCGCTGATGTTCGCGGCGTTCACAGTGACGCCGTTCGCGTCGTGCGCGTCGTCGTTCGCGAGATCCCCCGTCAAAACCGTGGTGTTCGCGGCCGGGTTCCGGTCGGCGCTCGACGCTTCCGTCCCTGCGAATCCGCCGTAGACCGCCACGCCGTTCTTGAGAACGAAGGAGGCTGTTGTGACATTCGCGGTGGACGGACGGTAGACGCCGGCCTTGACCCATATTTCGTCGCCCGAACCCGCGCTCAGGATCGCGGCGGGGAAGGCGGCTTCGTCGTACGCCGTCGTCCAGCTTATGCCGTCTTTGGTTCCCTCTCCCCCCTCCTGCGTGACGAAATGGACCTCGGCCTCCGCCGTCGCGATCGCAAGGATCATCATCGCCGAAGCCGCGAAAAGCACGCGCGCGTATCGCCGGAAACGTTGCAACATCGTCATGTCGTACTCCTCCTCAAGGGGCGCGTTCCGGCCTTTGGGGGGCGCCGGAAGACCTTCCGGGCAGACTCTCGTCTCAAGGCGCACGGAACTTCACCAGAAAATACTCTTGAGATGGATTCACGTCAAGAAGATTATGTATAGTGCATTATATGTGGAAAAATGAAATGGGACGGCGCGTTCGCGGTCGCGCCGTATGAAGGACCGGAAGAACCGAACGGAGGTCGCCGGTTTCGCCGCGCGGCTTCCTGCCGGAGGCAGTCTTTCATATATTATAGAAGAGTCTTCGATATATCGAGGGAGGGAGCGCCCGATGTCCGTTCGCGGAAAATGCAATGTCCCGTGCGCCGTCGCGTTTTCGCTTCCCGCCGGACCGACGGGCGGAGACTGACGTGGAGACCGTATCGCAGCTCGCCCGAAAGCATGGGCTGTCGCGGAGCACGCTGCTCTATTACGAGGCGTGCGGACTGTTGCGTCCGTCGCGGCGCTCGGAGGCGGGGTACCGTCTTTACGACGAATCGTGCGGGGAACGCCTCCGGACGATCCGGACGCTCCGGGACGCGGGGCTTCCGCTCGAACACATCCGGATCATGCTCGAGTCCGGAGAGAAGGATCCCGTCAGGTTTCTTCAGGAACGGTCCGAGGCGATCGGCAGGGAGATCGGAGAACTCAACCGGCAGCGGCGGCTGATCGCGCGCCTTCTTTCGGAGAGCGGCGTCGCGCCGGAGACAGGCTTCCCCGACCGGAAGACATGGAGCGCCCGGCTTCGCCGCATCGGGGTGGACGAAGCCGGGCTATTGCGGTGGCACGCGCTCTTCGAACTCCAGGATCCGAAGGGGCACGAGGCGTTTCTCGAGATGCTCGGGTTCGGGGAGGAGGAAATCCGGGACATTCGCCGCCGTCTTCCCCCGCTCCCCGAGGAACGGTGAGGAGCCTCCGCCGTTATCCGGCGCGGCCGCGTTCGAGATATTCCGCGAGCAACCCTTCGAGGCGCCGCACGGTCGCTTCGAACGCATCGCCGGATGCGCGGGCGTCGACGAGGGCGTTCCCCGTTTCGTTCAGCCCCGTCATGATCTGCGACCAGTCGAGATCCGTCGCGCCGCCGTCCGCCCGGAGGCGGATGGCGTACCGGATGACCCGGTCAGAGTTCGACCGCACGAATTCGATGGCGAGGGGCGGCTCGTAGCGCACGACGACCCAGCTTTCGCGAGGCCCCTCTTCCGGGAAGGCGGTCGCGAAGACGCAGTCGTTCTCCGCGACGCCCGATTCGGAATAGATCATGTCGCATGACCATGTGGGGATCCAGTCGTATTCCCTGACCGGGCAGAGCAATGGAAAGATCCGCTCGGGCGAAGCATCCAGACGCATCCGGGATCGGAGCGTCGCCCGACGTCCCCGGAATGCTTCCCGCGTGTTTCCGTTCATGATGGTCCCTCCTGTCGCTGCAGCGGCGTCAGGATACACCCTGCAGCGATAGACGGGTCAAGAACCCGGGGAAGAAACCCGTCAGCGCCGTCGCACCAGCACTACAGGCGCAAGCAGCAACAGCGCCGCGGAACCGTTCGCGGGGATCGAACACCCGCCGCCGCTTCCTCTGTCTCCGGGCGTCGGCGTCACCGTCACGGTCGGCGTCGCCATCGGGAAGACCGCGACCACCGCCGCGATCTGCGGCGCGACGGAGCCGTCCTGTTTGGCGTCGCCGTCGCTCGCGCTTCCGTCGCGGACCGTCACGCTCCAGGCTTCCGTCCATCCCCTCGCCCCGCTTCCCTTCCGGAAGACGCTTTCGCCTTCAAAGTGCGGAACGAAGGCGTACCCCGTCGGGTTGCCCTTCGAGTCGAACGTCCGCGTCAGCATGAAGAGCCGCGCCATGTACCCGGACGGGACGCCCTCGACCCGTATTTCAAGCAGGATCGTGAAGTCGAGGACTCCGTCGTCGAGGTCCGCGACGAGCGAGAAGAACCGCACGAGGTCCATGTTGTAGGTTCCCGACAGGATCGCGGCAGGGTCCGTCGCGAGGAGCTGCGCGAGAAGCGTCTGCGATGAAAGGAGCGCGGTCAGCGTCGCCGGGTCGGCGATGTCGAACGGCCCCGCGACGATGGTTCCGCCCGCGTAGAGCGTGATCGAAATGGTCACTTTGGGCATCGGGATGTCCGGATCCGGCGTCGGGACGGGCGTCGGCGTCACCGTTGGAGTTGCGGTCGGAGCCGATGTCGGGTTTGTCGTGGGGGCCGCGGTCGGGATCGGCGTCGGCGTTACGCTCGGGATCGGTGTGGGTGTGGGCGTTAGTGTCGGCGTCGGATTCGCGGTGAATGTCGCTTCGAGCGTGTGATCCTCGGTGACGTTCGGGAACGTGTATTTCAAGAACGCATATTTCGAGAACGCATATTTCGACCCCGTCCCCAGAAGGACGATGTCGCCGTCGACGAGGACCGAAGCGATGGAATACCCCGTGTCCGGAGTGACGGTGAAGGTCTGGTCGGCGCCGTTGCGGACCTTGACTTCGGTCGCTCCCGTCACATCGCCCGACGCCGTGATGTCGCCGCCGGGTCCGGCCGAGACCGTGATGGTCCACGCAGGGTCGAAGACGGCTTCGACGGTCCGGGAACCGTTCATGGTCACGGTCGCCGTCAGATTGCTTCCCGCAGCGTCGCCGCTCCACGTCGCGAACCAGTCGCGGGAGTCCTCGACGGCGGTCAGCTCGACTGTCGTTCCGTTGGCGTAGCTCCAGCACTTTCCGGTTGTTCCCACGACGTCGCCTTCAGGGTCGCGCGTCACGGAGGCGTTCCCGACGATTTTCACGGTCAGAATCTCCAAGCCGTACTCGTACGCGCCGATGTCGAAGCTTGCTCCCTGGGGCCGCGCGACGCCCCGCTGATCCGTGCTGATGACGATCGGCGCGGACGTCGTTCCCGCGTCGATCGCGGAGCTGCCGGGAAGCAGCGCGTGCGTCTTCGTCGGGCCGCCGTTATCGGCGAGGGGGCCGAGAAGAGGGTCGTCACTGATGTTCCCCGTGCCGATGTAGCCGTCCCGGACGACGCAGTACGTGACGGCGGGATTGGAGACGTTGTTGAAAAAATCTCCGCCGGAGACGTTTCAGAAGACGCAGTTCGTCACAGTCGGGCTGCTAACGTCGTTGAGCATCCCGCCGCCGCCGTTAGCGGTGTTCCCGGAGAAGGTGCAGTTCGTCACGGTCGGGCTGCTGTGGTCGTTGTACATCCCGCCGCCAAAGTCGGCGGTGTTCCCGGAGAAGGTGCAGTTCGTCACGGTCGGGTTGCTGCTGATGTTGTGCATTCCGCCGCCGTATGCGGCGATGTTCCAGGAGAAGGTGCAGTTCCTCACGACTGGATTGCTCGTGTCATTGTACATCCCGCCGCCATGGTAGTTGGTGGTGTTCCCGGAGAAGGTGCAGTTCGTCACGGCCGGGCTGCTGTCGACGTTGTACATCCCGCCGCCAAGGTAGTTGGTGGTGTTCCCGGAGAAAGCGCAGTTCGTCACGGTCGGGCTGCTGTGGTCGTTGTACATCCCGCCGCCGTTGTTGGTGTTGTCCCCGGCCGTGATCGTGAAGCCGTCGAGGACCGTCGCATTCGTGACGCCGCTTCCGACGACGACACACAGGCTGTTGTCGCCGATGATGTTCGCGGCGTTCACAGTGACGCCGTTCGCGTCGTGCGTATCGTCGTTCGCGAGATCCCCCGTCAAAACCGTGACGTTCGCAGTCGGGTTCCGGTCGGCGCTCGACGTTTCGTTCCCCGCGAATCCGCCGTAGATCGCCACGCCGTCCTTGAGGACGAAGGATTTTCCCTGTTCGGCTCCTGTGACGCTTGCGGGGTTTGCCGGGATCACGGGGCGGTAGACGCCGGCCTTGACCCGGATTTCGTCGCCTGCGCCCGCACTCAGGATCGCTGCGGAGAAGGCGGCCTCGTCGTATGCGGTTGTCCAGCTCTCGCCGTCTTTGGTTCCCGCGCCGCCCTTCTGCGTGACGTAATGGACCTTGGCCTCCGCCGCCACGGTCGCGAATATCATCGCCGAAGCCAACAAAAGCACAGTGACAGAACGCCGGAATCGTTGCGGTGTTGTCATGCCGTACTCCTCCTCGAGAGTTGTCTCCAGACTCTCATCGCGTATGACTTTCGGGGAACCGGCAGGGACAAAAAAGCAAATATCACGAAAATCGTTCTCAAGAAAATACGCGCAACGGGAGAGCTTGTCAACGCAATTGTTTCTATTAAACTATGTATGGAGAAGCAAAAAGAACGGTTGTCTGTTTCTCCGCCTGAAATCCGATCCGCGAGGAACGCAAAGGGTCCTGGCCGGGGCAACAGGAACCGCTTGATATTCCGCATGATCTTTCTATCATATAGAATATGGTGGCTCTGGACGAAAACCGACCGGGGGTGGTAGGATCTATGCTGTACTATTCCGAAGACTCGCTGCTGCTTGTCGGCAACTCGCGGACGACGAGCGACAATCCGATCACCCTGCAGTACAGCCAGTTTTTCCTTTCCCTCGTCGTGGATCCGTCCACGGGAGAGGTCGCGGATTGCGGGGCCTCGGTCACGGTCGAGGTGACGAACCGTTTCATCCGGGACCTGTTCGTCGGTCGGCGCATGATCCGGGACGACGCGCTGATCGTTGCGCAGGTCCAGGACCGGTATCATGGGTCGTCGCAGAAGGCCATCGTTGCGGCCTACAGGGATGCGGTGAAGAAGTTCCGGGAAATCACCGGGCAATAATCGAACAGCGCACGCTGCTTCGTCCTTCGGTCGGGTGAGGGGCCTCTCACCGACGCAAGGGGATGAAATCCGGCGAACAAAGGGTCCGTTCATGACCCTTTGTTCGCCGTTTTTTATTTTCCGGCCCCTGGGGGCCGGGATCCGTACGGAACAGGGAGGGGTACATTGTGATCACCAGCGGCTTTACGTATCTTGCGTTTCTGGCGTGTTTTGCGGGAGTGGTTTCATTCATCGAAATGAAGTACAAGGACAACGCGTTCTTCAAGTACGTTCCAACGCCCGTCATTCTCTACATCGGTTGCATGCTCATGGCGACGTTCAACCTGTGGAGCAATACGGACGACATCAAGGCCACCTACAAGGTCGTCCGCGGCAACCTGATCCCCGCGATGATCTTCCTGATGCTGCTTCGCTGCGACATCCGGAAGATCATGAAGCTCGGGCCCAGGATGCTCGTCGGGTTCTTCTCGGCGACCATCACGATCATGATCGGGTTCGTCGTCATGTTCGCCTTCATGAAGGGCGGATTCCCGCCCGAGGCGTGGAAGACCTGGGGCGCGCTCGCCGGAAGCTGGATCGGCGGGACGGCGAACATGGTCGCGATCCAGGGCGCGCTCGGAATCAACGACTCCGCGATGGGCTACACCCTTCTCGTGGATAACGTGAACTATTCGCTGTGGGTTATCTTCCTGCTCGCGACCGTGCCGCTCGCGCATAAGTTCAACACGTGGACGAAGTCCGACACGAGGGTGATCGACGAAGTCGGCGAGATGCTTTCCAACATCAAGGACAACGCGCGCACGAAGATCGAGACCGCCGACCTGACGCTGCTTTTCGGATCCAGCCTCGTGGCGACGGCCATTTCGACCAACCTCGCAGCCGTTGTATCGCCGCAGCTCATGGCCGTGTTCGGAAAGAGCGACTTCCTCTCCGTGAGCACGATGACGATCGTCATCGCGACGGTGCTCGGCATCGTGGCGGCGCTTACGCCGATGTCGAAGATCCCCGGTTCGTCGCAGGTCTCCGTGACGATGCTCTACATGGTCATCTGCCTCATCGCGTCGCGCGCCTCGTTCAAGGAACTCGCGGACGCCCCCTACTACCTCGCCGCGGGCTTCGTGATCCTCGGAATCCATGCGGTGCTGCTTTCGATCATCGCCAAGATCTTCAAGCTCGACCTGTTCACGTGCGCCGTCGCGAGCCTCGCGAACATCGGCGCCGTGGCGTCCGCGCCGGTTCTGGCCGCGTCCTACAAGGAAACGCTCGTCCCGGTGGGCGTCCTGATGGCGCTCATGGGGTACGTCGTGGGAACCGCCGGAGGGCTGATGGTGGCGAAGATCCTCTCGATGATGGTCTAGGTGTGACGATATGAAGATTACGGACATCCGGCTGGGGAAACTCGCCATACCGCTCAAAAAGCCATTCAAGACCGCTCTCCGGGTGGCCAAAGAAGTGGTTACGAATATCGTTGTCGTGGAAACGGACGCATCCCTTGCGGGGTACGGCGAGGCGCCGCCGACGGCCGTCATCACGGGCGATACGGACGGCTCCATCGCGGGCGCGATCGGGGAGCGCATCCGGCCCCTGCTCGTCGGGCGCGACATGGACGACTTCGACGACATCATGACGACGCTCGGAAATTCGCTCGTCCACAACGGATCGGCGAAGGCCGCCGTTGACATCGCGCTTTACGACCTCCGCGCGAAGCAGTTCGGCGTGCCGCTCTACCGGCTTCTCGGCGGCGACGGGCGCGCTATTTCGACCGACTACACGATCAGCGTCAACGAACCCGACGAGATGGTGCGCGACAGTATGGAAGCCGTCGCGGAGGGCTACGACGCGCTCAAGATCAAGGTCGGCACGGACCTTCGGAAGGACATGGAGCGTCTGACCGCGATCCGCGACGCCGTGGGCGACCGGATTCTACTCCGCGCCGACGCGAATCAGGGGTGGACCGCGAAAGAGGCCGTCCGGGCCATCCGCTTCATGGAGGACAAGGGACTCGGCATCGAACTCGTCGAGCAGCCTGTGAAGGGACACGACTTCGAGGGGCTCAAGGCCGTCACAGACTCCGTCGAGACGCTCATTCTCGCCGACGAGGCGGTGTTTTCCGCGCGCGACGCGATGACGATCCTGTCGATGCGCGCGGCGGACCTCATCAACATCAAGCTCATGAAGACGGGCGGCATCCACCAGGCGCTCAAGATCTGCGCGATGGCCGAGACGGCCG
>CAYVKE010000036.1:7636-25147 GCA_964451935.1 uncultured Synergistaceae bacterium
GATGACCCTGTCGTGAAGCTGGTGGTTGACACGGCTGCGGAGGTGTACGGCGTCGAGTGCATGATCGGCGCGATGATGGAAAGCAAGGTCTCCGTCACGGCGGCGTGCCACCTCGCGTCCGCGAAGCGGATCTTCACGCGCTACGACATGGACCCGCCGATTCTGTGCAGCGCGGACCCGGTCACGGGGGGCGCGAAATACGAGCGCTCCGCCATTTCGCTGCCCGACGCGCCGGGGCTCGGCATCACGGCGGTCGAAGGCGTGCGGTTCCTTTCCTAGAACATCTCCCGTCGGAGGAAGTCGCAGGAAACGACGAGGGGCGGCCCTTTCGGGGCCGCCCCTCGTTTTTGTCCGGAGAGTCAGTCGCTACTTCGCCAGTTCGATCATGGCCTTCGCGGCCATTCGGACGGCGCCCATGAGGTCGTCGACGGACCAGCACTCGTCCGCCGCGTGGATCACGTAGTCCTGGCCGGGGTGGATCGGGCCGAAGGCCACGACGTTCGGCATCGTCTTGGCGTAGGTTCCGCCGCCGATGGCGAGCGGTTCGGGGTCCGTTCCGGTCTCTTCCCTGTAGACCCTGCGGAGCGTGGTGACGAGTTCGGAGTCCTTCGGGATGTGCAGCGGGTTCGCGTTGGTCGTTCCCGCGATGCGGATGCAGCTCGCGCCGAAGGCCGCTTGGATCGGCGTCATCACGTCGGCCATCTTTTTCGAGATCGGGTAGCGGATGTTGATCGTGAACGACGCCTTCTTCTCGTCGCCCGCGAGAAGACCGACGCAGACGGTGAGCGCGCCGGAGATATCGTCGGCCATCGCGGCCCCGAGGCTCTTTCCGTCGGTCTCCTGCCCGATCAGGCGAACCGCGTCGGCGAAAAAGGCCCCCTGCCGGCCGGGCAGGTTGAGGCCGGCGCAGAAGTCGAACAGGCAGAGGATCGCGTTCACTCCTTTTTCGGGCGTGCTTCCGTGGGCGGGAAGGCCCGAAAACGCGAGCGTGACGCGCGTTCCGTCCTCGGCGATCGTGACGGAGCTCTTCTCGGGCCCCTTCCACGCGCGCGCGGCGTCGAGGACGCGCTTGCGGCCGTGCGAGTCCGTCTCGATTTCGACGGTCGCGTGCTCCGCGACGACGTTTTTCGCGACGCCGCCGGACATCGACACGATCCGGACGGGCCCTTCCGGCGTGAACTGCGATTCGAGGTCCAGGCCGAGGACGCCCTTTTCGGCGAAGATCACGGGGTAGTCGGCGTCCGGCGTGAAGCCCGCGGCGGGCAGGTCCTGCCCCGACTCGACGTAGCGCTTCATGCACGCGCTGCCCCGCTCCTCGTTCGTCCCGAAGATCACGCGGATCCTGCGGGAGAGCCTGACGCCGCACTGCTGCACGGCCTTCATCGCGAACAGCGCGCCGATCGTCGGGCCCTTGTCGTCGAGCACGCCGCGGCCGTAGATCTTTCCGTCGTGGATCTCGCCGCCGTGCGAGGGATACGTCCATCCGTCGCCCTCGGGCACGACATCGAGGTGCCCCAGGACGGCGACCATTTCCTTTCCGTCCCCGATCTCGGCCCATCCGGCCATGTTATCCACGCAGCCGGTGCGGAAGCCCATGCGTTTCGCAAGGTCCAGCGTCCAGTCGAGGGCCTTCTTCGGCCCCGGCCCGAACGGCGCGTCCGGTTCCGGCTCCCCGGCGACGCTGGGAATTCGGACGCATTCGCAGACGGCCCCGACGATTTCGTCCTTCAGGGCATCGACATAGTTTTCGATCATGCTTCGTTCCTCCTTCGGGAAAATCGCATACATCTCATATTATGCCATATTCCGCGCCGAAGGAAACTCGGGATCATTCGCTCCAGCGGTTCCTGCCGGCCGTCTTCGCGCGGTAGAGGGCTTCGTCCGAGGCGTTCAGAAGCTCCTCGGGGCGCGCCTCCGGCCCCGGACGAGCGCAGGCGACGCCGACGGAGACCGAGACGATTCCCGTTTCGGGCGCGGCAAGGTGCGGAATATTCCGCGCGCGCACGTTTTCGATGAGGAGCCCCGCCACATGGACGGCGCCCTCCCTTTCGGTTTCGGGAAGGATGACGACGAATTCCTCGCCGCCGTAACGCGCGATGGTGTCCCGCGGGCGCCTGACGCCCTCGCGAAGCGCGGCGGCCACGGATTGCAGGCAACTGTCCCCCATGATGTGGCCGTACGTGTCGTTGTATTTCTTGAAGAAGTCCACGTCGATCATCAGCACCGCCAGAGACGTTCCGGCGCGTACGGCCGCGTCACATTCCTTCCGGAACAGCTCGTTGAAGAAGCGCCTGTTGCATAGGTCCGTGAGGGCGTCCGTGCCCGACATATGTTCGAGCTTCCTCGAGAGCCGGTTCAACTCCGACTGCGTCATGTCGGACATTTTGACCATTCGGCGCGTCTGCTTGAGAAGCTTGCAGTATTCGTCGAGCAGCGCCGCATAGTGTTCCGGCGCGATCGCGTTCCGCCCGGCGGACGCGAGCAGTTCCTGCGCTCCGCCGACGATGGCGTCCTCGCGCTCGTAGATATTCTCCATGCGTCAGTCCTTCCTGAGGACGATCTCGAACGGAAGGCTGTCGAGGTCTTCCCGGAACTCCTCCCCGCACTCCACGGCCGTCTCGTTATCTTCGCGGCAAAACCAGCGGACTGCTATGTCCTTTCCCTTGAGGACGCAGCTTTCGAGTGTGTCGAAGAGGTTCATCAGAATCTTCGAGGTGCTGCTGTTGAAATAGAGAATGTCGCACTCCAGAACGATCGCGGGAGAATCGGGGCGCTGCGCGAATTCGGCGATCCAGGCCAGGATCGGGGCGTAGAACTTCGCCGCGTTTTCCGGGAACGATTCGCCGGAGATCCGCAGGAGCCCCGCATCCGGGTCGAAATCGACGGCCGGAGTGGACGTCGTCTTTTCCATGACGAGACGATTCATCGTTTCATATCCTCCCGGCGCACGACGACTTTGATGCTGAAAAACGAAAACGCGTCGTCAATGCGCGTGAACGTATAGTCGATGGGTTTCCCCGCCTTCCGCGCCATCTCGATGAGTCCGAGACCCGCCCCCTTGCTGCCGGGTTCGGACGTCTGCCGGCGGCGTTCCTTGTAAAGCGCCTTGAGTTCGTTCTTGTCGAGATTGCGGATTTCGTCGATTCGTGCGGCGATGCGCTCCCTGTCCCGGTTGTGGATGTTATTGCCGCAGAGGATGCAATATCCGTCATCGTCCATGCCGACGATGACAATGCCCACGCGAAGGTCGGGCGCCGCCCCATCGGCGTTTTCGGCGCCCGAGGGGCCGGGACGTTCGGCCGAGTAATTCAGAACGTTCTGCATCTGTTCGATGAAGACCGAAAAGACGGCCTGCGTCGCGTTTCCGTTGTTCTGTTCCATCTCCAGATTCCGCCGCAACGTCTGCGCCACGCCCTCGAGTCCGACGTGCGCGATGGGACCGCTGTAGCAGAAGATGATCCGTTTGCCCTTGATATCCCGGTAGAAGTCATACAGGTTGAATTCCAAGCGCAATTCCTCCCTCTGTTTCGGTCCGGTCAGGCTCGCCAGCCGAGCAGCGTCATGTCGTCGCGGACCGATTCGTCGCCCCGATACTCGTCGATCGCTCTCAGGATGATGTTCCGTTGCTCGTCCATGGGGTATCCCTGCGCGGACGCCAGAAGTTCGCTCAGGCGCGACCGCCCGAACGGGAGGCCGTTTCCGCCCCCGATCTGGTCCCGTATGCCGTCGGTCGCCATATAGAGCGACATTCCAGGATGAAGTTCCGTTTCATGAAGCGTGAATGCGATTCCCTTGCTGAAGGAAAACCGTCCCAGACCGTGTTTGTCGCCGCGAATCTCTTCCACCCGGCCGCCGTCGGCGACGAACAGCGAAATAGCGGCCCCGGCGAAGCGCGCCCGGCTCCGCCCGCGGCTGACGAGAAGGATTCCCGCGTCGAGTCCGTCCTCGATATGGCGTCCGCCCTCCTGCCTGAGCGTATCGTGCAGCAGGCGATTGCACTCCGCCAGGACGGCGGCGGGATCATTATACGTCGCGTCCGTGACCGCCCTGTCGAAAATGGCTTTCGCAGCCATGGTCATGAGGGCCCCGGGAACGCCGTGTCCCGTACAGTCGCCAACGACGAGAACGAAGTCGTCGCCGAACCGCCGGAGCCAGTAGAAATCGCCGCCCACTGTATCCCTCGGACGCCAGATGGCGCAGTAGTCCTTCAGTACGGTTTCGAGTTCCGTCTTCCCCGGGAGAATCGATTCCTGCAACGTTTTCGCGTAGTCGATGCTCTCCTGGATGCGGGTGTTCCTTTCCTGAAGCTCCCGGGTCCGTTCCCGAACCCTGTTTTCGAGGGAGCGGCCGTACTCGCGGATCGTGTCCGCCATGCCGTTGAAGATCCGCCCCATCTCGCCGACCTCGTCCTGCGATTCAACCGAGACGCGGACGTCCAGATTCCTGCCGGAGAAATTCCGGATGACGCCGGTGAGGGTCCTGATGGGACGCACCATGTCTCCGACGAGACGCAGCATGACGACGGCGCCGACAAGGATGGTGAGGACGAAGGCGATCAGGAATCCCGTCAGAAGCGTGCGGAGGGGCTTCCGATAATCGGCGCGGAGGATGGAAATTCCGAAGGTCCAGCCGTTCGCCGGGATGCGGCTCAACATGAAATATGCGGGTTGTCCGTCGTAGTCCTGAATTTCGAGAATACGCATGTCCTTGCCGCCGACGGATCCGGCGATCGGTGCGCAGTCCTTCATAACCGTATCGCGAATGTTCGTGAGTCCCGTTTTCTTCGGCTGGAACGATTCGTCCGGATGCGACACGATGTTCCCTTTGTCATCGAGAAGAAAGGCGTAACTGTGTTCGCTGATACGAAACTCCCGAACGGTGTCGATCATCTTTGAGATGAAGATGTCTTTCCCCATGACGCCGACGAGCCGATCGCCCTTCATGATTCTCCTGGCGGCCGTGAGGATCATGTTCCCGGTCTGCGCGTCGAGATACGGCTCCGTGAAAATGACCCCGCCGGTTTTCCGGGCTTTCATGTACCATGCCCGGACACGGCAATCGAAGGATGCGTCGGGAACCCAATCCGTTGCGCTGACAAAGGCGATCTTCGGATCTTCGAATCCGACGTAAAAGTCGAACGCGTCATCTCCGTAGATATCTTTCTTGCCTTTTACGATCCGCAGGAGCGTATCCCGGTCGAAACTTTTCGTCAGTTCGACATCCTCGACCGTCCCATTGAGGACGTTCCCGAATTTTCGAAACCAGCCGTCCAGTTCGGCGGCGTTCCGGAGCGCCGCCTCCCGGAGACGGGCCTCCGACTGTTCGGTAATGATTTTTTGCGCAATGAAATAGCTCAGCAGCGAGACAAGCAATAACGGGAAAAGCGCTATGGCGAGCCCCGAAAAGAGATATCTGCTTCGCACGCTTCGGAATCCGAACGACATGAACAATCCCCCTGATTTTTGCCGAAGACGCTTCGCAACGAAAGAGGAACGAAGGACGAATGGCACGATTCGAATGGTTCTGACAGCTCGTACAGTATAGTACCAAAAAGGATTCATGACATATCGGCATTCCCTGTATTTGCGACGGAACTTGCCGGACGCGCGAATCGCGGCGGCCGGGGCTATACTTGTTCCGTACGCGCGTTTCGACGCCGCGCAACGATGCGACGCAGGGAGGATGAAGGAGATGCTCACGCACAGTTTCTTCAACGACTATTCCGAGGGAGCGCACCCGCGCATTCTGGACGTCCTCGTCCGGACGAACCTGGACCAGGAGGACGGATACGGCGCGGACACGCTGTGCGCCCGGGCCGCCGGACTGATCCGCACAGCGCTCGACGCGCCGGATGCCGACGTTCACTTCGTGTCGGGCGGAACGCAGGCGAACCTGATTTGCCTGAACTCGATGCTCCGTTCCTACGAATCCGTCATCGCCGTCGAATCCGGTCACATCTACGTCCACGAGACCGGCGCGATCGAGGCGACGGGGCACAAGGTCCACTCGCTGCCGACAAAGGACGGAAAAATCACGCCCGAACAGGTTCAGGCGCTCGTCGACGCCCATACGGACGAACACATGGTCCATCCCCGGGCGGTCTTCATCTCGAACTCCACGGAGGTCGGAACGATCTACCGGAAGGCCGACCTCGAAGCGCTTTCGGCCGTGTGCCGCAAAAACGGCCTGTACCTCTACCTCGACGGCGCCCGGCTCGGCTCGGCGCTGGCGAGCCGCGAATCGGACGTGACGCTCGCGGACCTCGCCCGTCTTCTGGACATGTTCTACATCGGGGGCACGAAGAACGGCGCGCTGCTTGGCGAGGCGATCGTGATCCTGCGGCCGGAGCTGAAGGAGAACTTCCGGTTCCACATGAAGCAGCGGGGCGCGCTGCTCGCGAAGGGACGCCTGATCGGCGCGCAGTTCGCGGCGTTCTTCGAGGACGACCTGTACTTCGACCTCGCGCGGCGCGCCAACGCGACGGCCGAACGGCTCGCACACGGCGTCGCGGCGCTCGGCTTCGGATTCCTCACGCAGTCTCCGACGAACCAGATCTTCCCGATCTTCCCGGACGCGCTCATCGCCGAACTACGGAAGTCCTACGGCTTCCACGTGTGGTCGCGCGCGGACGAGACGCACTCCGCCGTCCGCCTCGTGACCTCCTGGGCGACGAAGGAAGAGGACGTCGACGGGTTCCTGACGACGCTCTCCGCGCTGACGAAATAGGCGTCTTCCGCAACGGGGCCGTCGCGGAAGACGCAACGAAGGGAGAGGGTCGCCCCTCTCCCTTCACGTATTGTCCGTTATTCGAAGAAACAACCGGCTAGATTTTGCCGTCCGACATCCCTTCGCCGCCGACGACGCCCTTCAGATCCTCGTCCTTCAGCTCGCTCTTCTTCTTTTTGTCCGGTTTCTCTTCTCCCGCATTGCAGGAATTGCACGGCTTGTTCTTTCCGCAGACCATCGTTCGTTCCTCCCCCGCTCAAAATGTGGTGCGATTCGTGTATCGACGCTGCGTTCCGCAATCCGGACGCAGGAACACCTGACGCCTTGCGCCGTCCGGGAAGAAGATGCGCCGTGACGCCGTGTCACAGTCAAGCGCGATCTTCGGATTCCGGGAAGAAAACGATCTGCATCCGGCGCCGCCGCTTCGTATCCTTGCGGCATTTTCCTCAATTATTATACACGCCCGGCTCATTCACGAGGAACGGACCTCCCGCCATTCGAACGCAGGTTTTTCCACGTTGCGGCGCCGCGTCGGCCGGAACGGCGTCCAATGTTCTGTTGTCGGAATTTGACAAAAATTAATGGTCCACTATAGGATATCTCCGTTCGCTGCTCCGTTTCCCGGCGGAAGCGCATCGTCCGTCGTTCCAAAATCCGTTTAGGGGGTGGATCTCGTGAAGCTGCGCTGGGGACTCGGTCCGAAATTGTCGCTGATCTTCGGGGGCATGGCGATGGTCGTTTCGCTCGCGGTCGGAATCGCGTCGTTTTTGTCCGCGGAAAGGATGCTCCTGCGCTTTTTCACGGAGCAGGCGATGTCGATAGCGCAGGCGGCCGTCCCCCGCATCGACGTCGCGAAATTCGAACGCGTCGCGCTCGCCGCGGGGACGCGTTCCCCCGGGAAGGACGACGTCGCGAGGATCCTCGGGATGCCGGAATACGTCGAGCTTCGCGCCGGGATGAACCACATCCGCGAAATCGCCGGCCTGAAATATCTCTATTCGACGATCCGTCTCGCCGACGGTTCGTGGATCAATCTGATCGACGGCATGCCGCCCGACGCGGCCGAAGGCGAGCTTTCGCTTCCGGGAAAGACGCTCGAAACGCTCGACCCGAAAATGGCGGAAGCCTTCGAATACAAGCGCCCCACGCACGGAGAGATCTGGACCGACGAATACGGCACCGTCATCTCGTCGTTCGTCCCGATCGCCGCGGCGGACGGCCGCGTTCTCGGCGTTCTCGGCGCCGATTTCGACGCGCTCGCGGTCAGCGAAGGGCTCTTCCGGCTCAGGCTCACGACCCTCGGACTCGTGGCGCTGATGACCGTCATCGCGCTGGTCCTGACGCACATGATCGCGCTGCGCATCGTCCGTCCGATCCGGACGATCGCCTCCGAACTCAGCCTGATCGGCGAGGGGGACCTCTCACGCCGCTGCGAGGTGCGCGGCTCCGACGAGATCGCCCTGATCGCGGGCGGGGTCAACCACATGAGCGAATCCCTCGCGCGAATGGTCGATGGCATCGCGGAAGAGGCGGACCACGCGGCCGAATACGCGCACTCGCTCACGGAACTCGCCGGACAGTCGCTCTCGGCCATCGATAACGTCCGGCGTTCCTCGGAAAAGACGAACGAGTTCGCGACGAAGGGAGAAACCGCGCTTCGCACCGTGTCGACCGCCCTCGACACGATCGTTTCCGACACGAACAGCGCGTCCGGCAGCGTTCGCGCGGGAGCAGAAAGCGCCGTGAAGACCGAGGGAGCGATGCAGGACGCCGCAGCGAAAACCGAGGGGGCCCTGTCGCTGATCGCGAAGGCCAGGAGCGAATCCGACACGATCAACGGCGCGATGGACGGACTCATCCGGTCGGTGGACGCCGTCGTTGGATTCACGGGACAGATCGACGGCCTCGCGGATCAGACGAACCTGCTCGCGCTCAACGCAGCGATCGAGGCGGCGCGCGCGGGAGAGGCGGGACGCGGCTTCGCGGTCGTCGCCGAAGAGGTCCGGAGCCTCGCCGAAGCCTCGGGCGAGGCCGCGCGCCAGATCCGGACGCTCGCGAAAGAGCTTGCCGGAACGGCCGGGCAGACGCGCGACGTCGCGTCGGAGATCTCGCAGACGCTTGTCCTCACCGTGGAGCAGTCCAAGGGAGTCATCGGATGCCTCGGGGGCGCTCGACTCGGTCGAAGGGCTCTCGCGGTTCGTCAAGGGATCCGCCGGGAGCATGACGGAGAGGGCGGCGCGCGTTACGGAGCTGTCGTCGAACCTCGCCGACGTCGCATCGGACATGCGCGAGACGCTCCGGTTGAGCGGCTCCATGGAAGAGGCGGCCGAAGGCGTGACGCGGGCGGCCGAAGGCGTTTCGGACAGCGCCCGGCTGCTGGCCGAAACAGCCGACCGGATCCGGGGGCTGATCCGGATGCTTCGCACGCGTTCGGAAAACGTCCCGGCCGTGATCCGCCGGGACGACGACATCCCTTCCGCGTAACGGGGGGCGTTCCGTTCGCGCGTCGCACGGCGTTGAGACACATGCCGTCCAATAGATCATCTTTACACGCGCATATCGTTGCTTGAAAAACTCTTTGGTGTTTTTTGACATATCAGGGAATATCATGTGTCGTAAAATTCCGAAGAGGGAGTGGATCACCACGAATAAACGGAATTGCGGCATCCTGGTTTTCGCGTTATGCGCGGCATTCTTCAGTTCCGGCGCCGGCCGTCAGGCCGCCGGGGCGTCGGACGTTCCGGGACCGGGAAGCTGCACGGTCGACTTCAATGGAACAAGCGTCACCCTTTCGGGCGCGCATCTCGTCAACGGCGTCAGCGTCACCGTGTCCGGCGGGACGTACGGCTCCACGACTGCGGATCAGAGCGTGTTTCTCGTCGTCAACGGCGGAAACCTGACCATCGACGGCGCCGCGATCACCAAGACCGGCGGCCCCGTCGGGGAGGTCGATGACGCGTACAACTTCTACGGCCTCAACTCGATCGTCGTCGTCGGCGGCGACGGCAGCGCCGCACGCATCACGAACTGCACGCTGGACGCCGACAGCAACGGCTCGAACGCCATCGTCGCAACCAACGGCGGGGCGGTCACCGTGAACGGCGTGACGATCACGACGTCCGGCGGTTCGTCGCGGGGGCTGCACGCGACCTATGGAGGAACGATCACTGCGGAAAACGTCGATATTGCAACGTCCGGAGCGCATTCGGCTCCCCTCGCGACCGACCGCGGCGGCGGAACGGTGACCGTGAGCGGCGCTTCGACGGTCAGCGCCGCGGGAGAGGGCAGCCCCTGCATCTACTCGACCGGAAGCATCACGGCGACAGGCCTGACGGGAACCGCGACCGGAAGCGAGATCGCCGTCATCGAAGGGTTCAATTCCATTACGCTCAACGGCTGTACGCTGACCGGAAAGCAGGGAAACGGCGTCATGCTATACCAGAGCGGCTCGGGCGACGCGGCGAACGGGACGTCGACCTTCACCTGCACGAATTCGACTCTTACTTCCGAGGCGTCGGGCGCGATGTTCTACGCGACGAATACCGAATGCGTCGTCTCCGCCGCGAACACAACCCTGAACAACAGCGGCGCCGCGCTGATCGAAGCAGCGGCGGACAGATGGGGGGCAACCGGCGGCAACGGCGGACATATCACGTTCACGGCGAGCAACCAGACCCTTGCCGGAAACCTTGCCTGCGACGGCGTCAGCTCGATCGTGCTGAACGTGGGTTCCGGATCGACCTGGACCGGCGAGAAGACGGGAACAACAGCGAACATCACGGTCAATTACGACACGGACCCAACCGTCACTCCGACCGCGGCGCCGACGGCCGCCGCGACGGGCGGAGGGGGAGGCGGATGCAACGCGGGAGCCCCGGCGCTCCTGTTCCCGATTCTCCTGTCCCCGCTGTGTTTCCGAAGATACCGGTAGGCGACTTTTTCCGGCTCCGGGAAGACGACGCGGGAAGACGCGAAAAAGGCGGAGCGGGAGGATTTCCTCCACGCTCCGCCTTTTTTTCGTGCGCATCAATACCGAAGCCTAGATCTTGCCGTCCGACATCCCTTCGCCGCCGACGATGCCCTTCAGCTCATCGTCCTTCAGCTCGCTCTTCTTCTTGCCGGTGTTCTCTTTCTTCGGTTCCTGCTTTTTCTGCTCCTTCGCCATCGTCCATTCCTCCTCAGGATGTATTTTTCCGGTCAGGGAACCTGCGTCCCCGACCCCGAACGCATCATCATCTGCGGAAACGATACACCTTGACACCGTGTCAGAGTCAAGCGCCTTTTTGACGATCGGAGCCACCGGGACATCAAAAGATGGGGAGAATCGCCGCCGGGGACGCCCGTCCTCACGGGCGCGGCGGGTTCGGCGTCGCCGACCGGGCGCGACACGTTCTCCTGCAGCACGCAGCCGGAGAACGTAAGCGTCCCGTAGTTGAGAATGCCCCCGCCCGAGAGGTCGCCCGAATTCCAGGCGATCGCGCACCCTTCCATCGTCATGGTCCCCCGGTTGCAGACGGATCCGCCGCCGAACGCCGCGCTGTTCCGCAGCAGGCTGCACCGCGTCATGACGAGCCGTCCCTCGTTACGGACGGCGATTCCGGGGTCTCCGCTCCCTCCGGACAGGGTGACGTGCGACAGCGTGACGTCACCCTCCGGCGATATCGCGAGGATTCCCTCCGCGGCGTCTTTTTGTGCGATGACGCAGGGGCCGATGATGTACAGCTTTTTCGTCAGCACAAGAACCGACGTCAGCTCGATCCGGAAAACGTCCGGATCGATGACGATCATGTTGTTTCCGGCCGTCGCGTTCTGAACGGCGTGGCGCAGCGTTCCCTGCGTTTCGTCGTCCGCCGGACTCGTCACTTCCCATACCGTCGCCTGCGCCGCGAACGCGGCGTCTGACGCCCATTGTCCCAAACTGTCGTATCGCACCATCCGCAGCTCCCTCTTTCCGTGTGCTCCGCGGTATGGCGCCATGATCCACCCTGACACCGTGTCAGAGTCAAGGACGAACGGCGCGCGCAGGCCGTTTTCGCCCCCGCCCCTGAATTCCCGAACACGAGGTGAACGAGTCGCTTCACCGGGACTTCCCATTTGGCGCCTCGAATAATATACTGCTTGCGAATATAAAATACGATAAATGCGCTTCCAACCGCGCATGTTTCGGAATATGCGACGCCTATCACGATACAAGAGGGAGCGAACGATGAACGACCCATTCGGAACGACCCGGGAACCGTCCGAAGAGCTATCCGCCCTGAAGCGGAGAATCCTTGCGCTGGAACAGTCGGAAACGGTCTACAAACGGGAGTTGGAATTCGAGCAGTTAATTTCGGATCTCTCCTCGAAATTCGTGAGCATCCCGCCGGAGCGGGTGGATTCCGAGATCGTGCGGGCGTTGCGCCGGATATGCGGATTCACGCGATGCGACCGATGCGCGTTGTTCGCGGTGTTGCACGAAAAGGGCGTCTGGCGGATCACCCATTTCGCCGCCGTGGAAGACGCGCCGTCGGTCCCGGTCGGGCTGGAGCTTCCCGTCACGATGCACCCCTGGGTTTTCGACACGCTGCTGAACAGGAGGGAGATCCTGTCGTTTTCGCGGCTCGATGAACTGCCCGCGGAGGCGGACAGGGACAGGCGGACGTATGCCGAATGGGGGACGAAATCGTCGCTGGACATTCCGATCTTCGTCGAGGGCGCCGTCGATCACGTCATCTCCGTCAGCACGACGGGAACCGAGCGCGAATGGACGACGGAGCTGGTTCCAAAACTCAAGCTTCTCGGCGAAACGTGCGTCGACGCGCTTGTGCGCCGGCGGGGGCAGGAGGAGCTTCGGGAAAGCGAGCGGAACCTCCTGAAAGCGCAGCGGATAGCGGGGCTCGGGACATTCACGATGGATATGTCCTCGAAGGTTTTCAAGACTTCGGACGTGATGGACGAGCTGTTCGGAATCGACGACGCATACGATCGCTCCCTGGACGGATGGATGGCCCGCGTCCACCCCGACGACCGGGAGATGATGGCCGACGTGATCCTGAACGAGGCCATGACCCGCGGGAAGAACATCGACCGGGAATACCGCATCGTCCGCGCGAACGACGGGACCACGCGCTGGATCCACTCGCTGGGCGACCTGCAGTTCGACATCAGGGGACTCAACCTGGAGCTTCACGGAACGTGCGAGGACATCACCGAGCGCAAACGCGCCGAAGAAGACCTCAGAAACAGCAACAGGCTGCTGCGGGAGGCGCTGACAGGAACGGTGGAGTCGATGGCCGCCGTCGTCGAATCCCGAGACCCGTACACGGCGGGGCACCAGAAGCGGGTCGCCGGACTGGCGGAGGCCGTCGCCGCAGAAATGGGGCTCCCCGCCGACCGGATCGAGGGCGTCCGGATGGCGGCGTTCATCCACGACCTCGGCAAGATTTCCGTTCCCGCGGAAATTCTCTGCAAGCCCACGCTGCTCCGGAAGCCGGAACTCGAACTGCTGCGGGATCACCCCCGGGCCGGGTACGACATCCTGAAGGACATCGCCTTTCCCTGGCCCATCGCCCGGATCGTCCTGGAGCATCACGAGAAGCTCGACGGGTCCGGCTATCCCAACGGGCTGTCGGGAGACGACATCCTTCTCGAATCCCGGATCGTCACGGTGGCGGACGTCGTCGAATCGATGGCCTCCCATCGCCCCTACCGGCCTTCCAAAGGACTCGACGCGGCGATCGCCGAAATCGTCGGGAACAAGGGGACATGGTATGACAGCGCGGTCGTCGACGCCTGCCTGCGTCTGATTCGGGAGAAGGACTTCCGTTTTCTCGAGATCTGATCCGCGGCGGCGCTCCGACGATATCCTGCGGGAGATGCGCTTCCACAGGCGCGCGTCCGTCGCCGTAATTTCGCGGAAGCGTCACTGCGGGGCGCCGGTCCCGCGGAATAAAGACAGGAGCCGGAGGACAAGCCTCCGGCTCCCGATGTTTCATACCGGATGCAACGACGCTACGTGCGGCGCTTCCGCGCACGCACGGCGATGAACACCGGCGCGACGAGCAACAACGCAAGGGGGGCGCCTGCGCCCGCATCGCATCCGCCGCCGCTGCCCTTGTCTCCGGCCGTCTCCGCCGCCTCCGCTGCGCGGACCGAGCACACGCGGATGGTCACCTCTCCGACGCCCGGGTTCAGGTCGTACGACCCGTTGTCCGTCACGATGTTCTTCCACGTCATGAGCCCTTCGCCGGGAACGTAGAAATCGGGAGGCGTCACGCCTTCCGGAAGGCTCTGCCCGGCACTGATTTCGAACTGAACGCCCCGGTCCGCAAGCTCGTACCCCGATCCGTCCGCGCGCGCGAAAAGCGCGTAGTACCGCACGTTCGACGGCCACGACGCCGTATATTCGACCGCGAGGTCCGTACTCGTCAGAGCGACGTTCTCGAACGTGTTCGCGTAGTGGAGGGACGCGGTCAGCCCGGCGAGCGAAGCGAGCGTCGCGCCCGTCCCGCCCGGAGTCCGGCCGAGGTCGGAAGAGAGCGCGCCTCTGACGGCCGCGAAGAGGTCGCTCCCGGAATCGGACAGCGCGCGTTTCACGTCATTGACGTCCGCGTCCCCCTCGATCGATCGCGGCTCGGGCTCCTTCTCGCCGGAGTATCCCGAGAACGCCGTAGCCGATCTGTTCGGCGCGTCGCCGACCGTGCACGTGTCGTCGTACGTGAAGACCGGACTCGAGAATTGCGACGTCTTTTTGCAGACCTGCGCGGGGTTGTTCCCCGTCACCCTGCACCCGTTCGTGAGCGCGGTGTTCGAACGGGGGCCGAGACAGAGGCCGCCCCCTCCGTTCGTTCCGTCGTTTTTGCGGACGACCGTGTTGTTCATCACGAGGATGTCTTCGTTGTAGATCGCGCCTCCCGGCCCTCCCTTGAACGCGTTGTTTTCGATCGTGCAGCCGTTCAGCGCAACGGTCGCACGCACGGCCGCCGGGTCGTTGCCGAGGGCGCGGATATTCGAGATCGCCGCTCCGTACGGCCAATAGGTCGAATTGTGCGACAATATGCACGAATTCATCGTCAGCCTTCCGAGATTCTCGATGCCGCCTCCGGTCGCGTTGAGGATCACCGTGCATGCGGTCATCGTCAGGTCTCCCGTCGCGGAGACGCGGATTCCCGCCCCGTTCAGCCTCTCCATGTAGAACTCGGGGCTCGTGAAGTTGCCGTCCGTGATCGTGATGTCGTTCATCGCGCACGTCGCCGTCACTTCGAGGACGCGCCTGTGTTGCGCGCCCTGCCGGATCGTCGCGGGGCCCGTGATCGTGAGCATCTTGCCGATGGCGACCTGGTCCGCCAGAACGACCGTCGCGGCCTCGCCGGAAAAGACGACCGTATCGCCGTGATTCGCAAACATGACCGCGTAGCGGAAACTCCCCGGAGCGGGAATCAACGGATCGTCGTCCGTTCTCGTGACGGTCCACGTAACCGGGAGGGCGGACGCCCGCCCTCCGACGCACAACAACAACAGCACCGCCAACAGCACCGCCGGCGCTGAAATCAACGCTTTTCCGAAACCCCATTCTTCCGTCTTCCGCATCATGTTTCCCGCCCTCCGGCAGTTTCCGTTCACATATGGAATGATGCGCCCCGACGCGGCGACACTGTCAAGAGGGCGCGTCACTCCGCATGCCGCGTCGTCCTCCGCGATCGCCGTCAGCGATCCTTCCGTCGCGCAAGCGCAGCGAGCGGAAGCCCGAGCAACAGAGAGAACGGCGCGAAGCCCGCGGCATTGCACCCGCCGCCGCTGCCCTTGTCTCCGGCCGTCTCCGCCGCGCGCACCGAGCACACGCGGATCGTCACGGCTCCTACGCCCGGGTTCAGGTCGTACGATCCGTTGTCCGTCACGATGTTTCGCCACGTCATCAGGCCTTCGCCCGGAACGTAGAAGTCCGGCGGCGTCACGCCGTCGGGAAGCGCCTGTCCGGGCTTCAGCTCGAACTTCACGCCCCGGTCCGCGAGGTCGTACCCGGAGCCGTCGGCCTTGCAGAAGAGCGCGTAGTAGCGCACGTTCTCCGGCCAGGACGCCGTGTACTCGACCGCGAGATCCGCGCTCGTCAGGGCGACGTCCTCGAACGTGTTCGCGGCGTACAGCGTCGCCGCCATGCCGGCGAGCGTTGCCGCTTTTCCCTCGACCGTCTTGCCGAGGTCGGCAGCGAGCGCCCGTTCGACCGCAGCGTAGATGGCGCTTTTCGGATCCGCGAGCGCATTCTTCACGGTCGCGACGTCCGCGTCGCCGACGATCGAGCGCGGTTGCGGCTCCTTCTCGCCGGAATACCCCGAGAACGCCGTCGCGGACTTATTCGGCGCGTCGCCGACCGTGCACGTTCCGTCGCTTGTCCACGAACTCGGAGCGGGACTCCAGATCTGGTCGGGCGCGTTGCCGCGGATGACCGTTTCGACCAGCAGCGAGGCGGTGCTCGACGACAGGCAGAGGCCCCCTCCGTAGTAATCCGCCTTTAGGGAGTTGTCCGTTATCCGCGACGTCTGAAGCGTCACGCTTCCTTTGAAGCAGTAGACGCCGCCGCCGAAAGCGCCGGCCGTATTGGCCGATACCGACGATTCCTGGATGGCGGCGCTCCCGTTTTTGATGTAGACGCCGCCGCCGAAGTATCCTTCATTGCCGCTGACGTCGGAATCCTCGATGACGACCGTCCCGGACAGGCTGCCGATCCCGCCGCCGTAGCCGGGATTCGTGCCCAGGATTGTGTCGTTTTGCGACTGGGGCGAGTTGGCAGTGTTGTTCTTCACGGAGCACCGTTTCACGGTCAGCGTTCCCTCGTTGGCGATCCCGCCGCCGAAGTCGTCGTAGCAGAGGTTGTCCTCGACGACGGAGTCCTGTATGAGGAGCGTCCCTCGGGAGTAGACGCCGCCTCCGCCGGTGTTGGAGAAATTCCCCTTCACGGTGCAGTTCGTCATCGTGAGCGTCTTCGTATTGTTGACGCCCGCTCCCTGCCAGTACGTTCGGTTCCCGGTCATCGTGCAGTACGCGAGGCGCATCGTCCCCCAGTTGATGACGCCCGAACCGGCGTAGCCCATATTCTTGTCCGTTCCTCCCGAGAGCGTCAGGTTCGTGAGCGTCGCCTCCTTGTCCTGCGCCTTCAGGATCACGACGGCGCCGCTCCCCGTCTGCGTCAGCGTCGCCGGGCCCAAAATCGTGACGCTCGTTCCGATCTCGAGCGTCGCCTTGAGGGCGATGTTGTTCTTTCCCTCCGCGAACCGGATGATGTCGTGGTCCTCGGCGTGAAGCACCAGATGCCGGAGCGTCCCCGGCGCGGGATTCGACGGATCGTCGGAGGTATCGACAACTTCCAGGACCGTCGCGGCGCCGTTGGGAACCGTATCCCCAAAGGCGCGGGACGCCCCGCAAGAAAACGTCTGGGTCAGCAGGAACAACAAAAACAGCACGAACGCTCTATTTGGTTTCGTTTGTCTCATACTCCGCTATCTCCCTTCAGATCCGAAAAAATGGTTGCTCCGCAGATGAGCGCACTCTTGCGGTTACGACGCCCTTCGCCTTCCGAACGCGAATGCCGGAACCAGCGCGAGAAGCAGCAGCATCGCAGGGGCGAAGCCGCTTGCCCCTGCGGCCGCGTCGCATCCGCCGCCGCTGCCCTTGTCTCCAACCGGTTCCGCGGCGCGCACCGAACACACCCGGATCGTCACGGCTCCTACGCCCGGGTTCAGGTCGTACGATCCGTTGTCCGTTACGACAGATCGCCAGGTCATGAGCCCCTCGCCCAAAACATAAAAA
>CAYVKE010000037.1:0-2360 GCA_964451935.1 uncultured Synergistaceae bacterium
TCCGCTACCGGAGCGACGGACCGGCGGTCCTCAAGGGGCTGTCGTTCCATATCGAGCCGGGCGAATTCGTCGCCGTCGTCGGACCGTCGGGGGCGGGGAAGTCGACGCTCGTGCGGCTCCTTCTCGGGTTCGACCGGCCGGAATCGGGAAGCGTCTTCTACGACGGGAAGGCCCTCGGCGAACTCGATCTCGGAAAGCTCCGGAGGCAGATCGGCGTCGTCCTCCAGAGCGGCGGGCTCCTTCCGGGCGACATCCTTTCGAACGTCCGATGCTCCCGGCCGCTCTCGGTCGAACAGGTACAGGACGCCCTCCGGATGGCGGGAATGGAGGAGGACATCGCGGCGATGCCCATGGGGATCCACACGGTCATCACGGACGGGGCGAACACGATTTCCGGCGGTCAGAAGCAGCGGCTCCTCGTCGCGCGGGCCATCGCTGGCGCTCCGCGCGTCCTCATATTCGACGAGGCCACGAGCGCTCTCGACAACAGGACGCAGGCGACGATCAGCCGGAGCCTCGAAAACATCCCCGCGACGCGCGTCGTGATCGCGCACCGGCTCTCGACGAGCGTCGGCGCGGACCGGATTCTCGTCCTCGACGACGGCGCCCTCGTCGAGGAGGGCACCTACGACGGGCTTCTCGCGAGGGGAGGGCTCTTCGCGGAGCTGGTCCGGAGGCAGACGATATAGGCGTCCGTTCCGTCGGACTACCGCATCAGCCGCGAGTTGACCGGGACGTCGAGGAAGATCGCCGCGGTGCTCGCGATCTGAGTCGGGGTGACGCGTTCGCCGAAGGCGACGACAGCCATGGCTCCCGCGAAGACCGTGTCGTTTCGACGTTCGTTCGCCGTAAGGATCCGCTCCCAGGCGTTTTTCCGCGATCGTTCCACCGAAATGTACGCGGAACGATACCCCCGGGGGGGTGATAAAAATCCCCCTGCCCCCGTCGCCCGCTCCTCAATATACTGTCGATGACTCCGGCTGTTGTGTGCAATTGTCGGATACGCAATCCAAATCGGGAGATGGGAGAAATTGGGAAACATTCTGCCCGGATTCTTCAAAACGGCGATCTGTCTTGCGGTTCTCCTGGCGTCGGGCATCGGGGCGATTCCGACGTATCCGGAGGTTGCCGAAGCAGCGCAGATCCGCTATGTGGACGCCGGAGCGGGCGGATCGAATGACGGAACATCGTGGACGAACGCGTTCACGGACCTGCAGGACGCGTTGACGGCGGCTGCGACCGGCGACGAAATCTGGGTGGCTGCCGGAACCTACAGGCCGACCGCGGGAACGGACCGCACCCTTTCTTTCGTGCTGAAAAGCGGTGTCGCGCTGTACGGCGGCTTCTCGGGCGCGGAAACGGAGCGGGGACAGCGGGATGCGGCGGCGAATGTCGCCACGCTTTCGGGAAATATCGGTGATACGGGGAGCGCTTCGGATAACAGCTGCCACGTGGTCCATGGGGGCGGCGCGGACGAGACGGCGATTCTGGACGGATTCACCGTCTCCGGCGGGAACGCGGACGGTGCGGGGGAGAACGAAAACGGCGGCGGAATGTATAACGATTCCTCCAGCCGCCCCACGGTGACCGGTTGCAGATTCGCGAACAACTATGCCGGCGACCGGGGAGGCGGCATGTACAACGCGAATTTCAGCCGTCCCGCGGTGATCGGCTGCGTCTTCGCGGGCAACAGGACCTCGAGCATGGGCGGCGGGATGTTCACGGGATACAACAGCACTCCCACGATGACCGGCTGCACCTTCGCCGACAACGAGGCGTCCTACGCCGGGGGCGGCGTCTACTGCCAAAGGGGAGCCGTACTTGCGGGCTGCACCTTTCTCCGGAACCGGTCCACCTTCGGCGGCGGAATGGCCGTCGTCGGCTCCGTCACGGTTACGAACTGTACGTTCGCGGACAACGTCGCCATCGGCCGGGGCGGCGGCATGAGCATCAGCAGCAGCTGCACGATAACCAACTGCACCTTTTCCGGCAACGAGGCCGTCGACAGTGGCCGGGGCGGCGGCATACGCATCTGCGGCGGCAGTCCCGTCGTCACCAACTGCATCTTCCGGGGCGACAAAGAAGGCGAGGTCGTCGTCGATGCCGACTGTTCCCCGGCCACTCCGACGGTGACGTACTGCGTCGTCGAAGGCGGGTACGATCCGGCGACCGATGCGTCGAACCACATCGTTTCGGGGGATCCGCTGCTTTCGGGATTGGCGGATCTCGGCGGCGGCGTCGAGATGTTCGCGATCCGGGAGGGCAGCTCCGCCATCGACTCGGGGACGTCCTCAGGCGCTCCCGCAGCGGACCAGCGGGGCGCGCCGCGGCCGTTTCCCGTCGGGGGAAGTTTCGACATC
>CAYVKE010000037.1:2370-25000 GCA_964451935.1 uncultured Synergistaceae bacterium
GCGCTCCCGCGCCCACCCCCGTCCCTATCCCCACCCTGACGCCCACGCCGACTCCGACGCCGGTTCCTTCGCTGAAACGGAGGTACGTCACGGAAAACGGCGGCGCATCGGGACGCGACGGCAGCGACTGGAATCACGCCTGGGCCTCGTCGGACCTGCGGGGTGGCTTGAACGGCGCCGAGGCCGTCACGGAGATCTGGGTGGCGGAGGGGACCTACAAACCCACCACGGGAGCGGATCGGGCCGTCTCGTTTGCGCTGAAGACAGGCGTGGCGCTCTACGGGGGGTTCTCGGGAACCGAGACTTCCCGGGAGGAACGGAACCCGGCGGCGCACGTCACGATTCTCTCGGGCAATATCGGGAATCAGGCGCTCTCCGCGGACAACAGCTACCACGTCGTGACCGGAGGCGGCGCGGACGGAACGGCCGTTCTTGACGGCTTTGTCGTCACCGGAGGTTATGCGTGCAGGAATATCATGAACAGCGATAACTACGGCGGCGGCATCTATATCTTCGAAGGGAGCCCCACGGTAACCGGCTGCGTTTTCGAGGACAACTACGCCGATTTCTACGGCGGCGGAATGTACAACGAAAAGGGCAGTCCGAAGGTGACGGGGTGCGTCTTCAGGAACAACTCAAGCTACCTTGGCGGCGGAGGGATGTACAACAAGGACGTCAAAAGCGCCCCCGAGGTGACCGCCTGCACGTTCAGAAACAACGGAGCCCTCTTCGGCGGCGGCATGGCCAACGGGGAAGGCGCCAGTCCGACGGTGAGCGGTTGTACATTCTCGGAGAACGTCGCCGCCTACGACGGCGCCGGGATGTGGAACCTCTCGACTGCCCCCGCGGTGACAAATTGCACGTTTGCGGAAAATGTCGCCCAAGATGCCGCCAACAGCGCCGGAGGAGGCATGTTCAACTACGACAGCAGCCCCTCGATCGTGAATTGCACGTTCTTGGAGAACGAGGCCGCCGATGGCGGCGGAATGTACAACGATGAAGGCAATCCAACCGTGACCAACTGCATCCTCTGGGATGGCGACGGGAGGGATCTCTCGATCGGCGGCGGCTCCCCGACGGTGACGTACTGCGTGGTCCGTGGGGGGTGCGACGCCGCGACCGACGCCGCGAATCACATCGTCTCGGGGGATCCGTTGCTTCTGCCGCCCGCGGACAACGGAGGCCCTGCCGAAACCTGCGCGCTCCGGGAGGGCAGTTCCGCCATCGACGCCGGGACATCCTTCGGCGCTCCCGCTGCGGATCAGCGGGGCGAAAGCAGACCCATGCTCAAGGGCTACGACATCGGGGCCTACGAATATGCGCCGATCCCGACCATGACTCCGACCCCGACGATGACCCCGACGCCGACTCCGACAATGACTCCGACGCCGACTTGGGCCCCGTCGAGTCCGACGCCCGTATTGCCCACACCGACGGTTGTTCCCGTCCCGTCCGGAGTGCCGACGCCTGCTCCATCTCCGGTCCCGACGGGTCCGACGCCTGCAGGACCGACGCCGACGGATGCCCCCGCACCATCCGGAATGTCGACGCCCACGCCGACCCCCGGCCCGTCTCCCGTCGTCATTCTGCCATGGATCTGGGTCAGCGGTTTCGGCGGGGGAATCATCGTCTCCTCGTCGGACATATCGGGCCCGACGGTTTCGCTGGATGTCCTCTCCTCCGAAGCCATGGAAAAATGCCTTCTGCGGACGAATCCCGGGGCGATCGCCGCAGGAGACTACAACGCCGGACTCGTGCGGTTCTTTTCCGTCACTTCAACGTTCTTGCCCGAAGACCATTCCGGTCCTGAGAGTCCGGACATTGCATTCCGGATCGAGTTCACCTATGGTCCCACCTCTCCGGATTACGCTTCGGAGGTCTTCGTGCTGTTGCGGACCTTCGACGGACGCGGCCACTCCGCAGCGTACGCGATGCAGGACGTCGCCGCCATCGAGCTTGATCCCGAAGGAGGGAGGAAACTCTGCGCCTTCACGGTTCGGGACGGCGGCGTCACTGACGAGGACGGAACAGTGAACGGGAGCGTCTCTCCCCATGTGGCTTCTGTGGTTGTGGCGTATCGGAAGGGTGCGTCGACGCCGACGCCCGTGCCTTCTTCGCAGGACATTCGGGGCGGCGACGGCGGTTGTTCCGGCGGGTTCGCCCCGGTCCTCGCATTGCTCGTCCTGCCGCTCCTCCTGCGGAGAAGGCGCGCGTAGAACGAGCGGCGAAGAGCCTTACCGCGACAACCGCGAGTTGACCGAGACGCCGAGAATGATCACGGCGGCGCTCGCGATCTGCACCGGGGTGACGCGTTCGCCGAAGGCGACGGCCGCCATGGCCATCGTGAAGACGGGGATGAGGTTCATGAACCCTGCGGTCCGCGCCGCGCCGATGATCTTGATGGATGCCTGCTGCAGGAGGTAGGCGGCGCAGGAGCCGAAGAGCGCCGTGTAGACCACGCCGCCCCACCCGGCCGCCGTCGCCGCGAGGATGGGTCGCACCGGTCCCTCGAAGAGCGCGAACGGGATCGTCGCGAGCGTGGCGACGACGAGTCCCCACGTGACGATCACGGGCGTCGTGAGGTTCGTCGCGAAGCGTTTGCTCACGACGTTGTAAACCGCGAACGCGAGGATCGCGGCGATCTGGTAGAGGTCGCCGATGTTCATGTCGAGGCGCATGACGCGGTCGATGTCGCCGTTGAACAGCAGCGAAACGACGCCCGCGAACGCGAGCAGGATCGCCGCGACGCGTCCGGACGTCAGACGCTCGCCCGCCCACGCGGCCGCGAGGAGCGACGTCATGAGCGGCGAGGTCGCCGCGATCGTCGTGACGTTGATGACGGATGTGTACTGCAACGCGACGAAGAAGAGCGCGTTATTCGCGAACATTCCGGTGAGGCCGAGCGAGACGACGACGGCGATGTCGCGCAGGCTCAGGCGCGTCCGCGCGGCCTCGCGGGAGATGACGAACATCACGGCCGAGGCGAGCAGAAAGCGCAGGAACGACAGCGTAAACGGCGGGAACTCCCCGATGCCGACCTTGCCCGCGATGGCGGTCCCGGCCCAGAGGAAGGTCGCGAGCGTCATGAAAAAGGCCGCGCGGGCCGCCGGGGTCGCGGAGAGTCGCATCGGCGTCACCAGGGCGTTCCGAGGATCACGTGCGGCAGAAAGAGCGCGAATTTCGGGACGTACGACGTCACGAGGAGCACGGGGAACCAGCAGAGAAGGATGAACCACAGCGTGGGCTTCATCATCTCGTCGATCGGCGCGTTCGCGAGCCGCCCGCCGAGGTAGAGCACCGGAGCGGCCGGCGGCGTGATGCACCCGAGGCCCGTATTCACGCCGAGGATCGCCGCGTAGTGGATCGGGTTGAATCCGAGCTGCATGACGATCGGCATCAGAATCGGCGTCGTCAGGACGACGACGCTGATGTCGTCCATGAGCATTCCCATGATGACGAGGAATGCGTTGATCATGAACATGATGATCCACCGGTTCTCCGAGACGGACTGGAAGAGGACCAGCACCTTCCCGGGAAGATTTTCGAGGATGTAGAGCCGGCTCAGCATCGAGACGGAGAAGAGCATCACCATGATGACGCCCGTCGTCACGGACGACTCGACGATGACCGTGAACAGCCCTTTGCAATCGAGCCCCCTGTAGACGAACATCCCGACCGGGATCGCGTAGAGGACGGCCGCCGCCGCGGCCTCGGTCGTTGTCATGACGCCGCCGTAAATCCCGCCGAGGACCAGGATGGGGAGGACGAGCGCCGGAATCGCGAGATAGCCCCGATGCCGGAAGAGCGCCGCCTTTTCCCCGAAACTCCGGGGCGGCGCGACGCGGACCGTCGTGTTGTTCCGCAGCAGCCATCTGTTGACGAGCGAAAGCAGGACGATCGTCAGGATTCCGGGCGCGACGGTCGAGAGGAAGCACGCGAGCACCGACTGGCCGCCGATCCACGCGAAGATGATGAGCGTCGCGTTCGGCGGGATCAAAAGGCCCAGGAGCGACGCGTTCGACATCAGCGCCGCCGCGTGCCCGCGTGGGTACCCGGCGGCCCGCAGGCGCGGGAACATGATCGACCCGATGCACGACAGGGTCGCGCAGGCTGCGCCGGAGATCGAGCCGAAGACCGCGCAGGAGATGATCCCGACCGTTCCGAGTCCGCCGCGCTTGCTCCCGGCGAAGACGTCCACGAGGTCGATGAGCTTCTCGCCGATCTTTCCGCGCTCCATGATTCCGCCCGCGATGATGAAGAGCGCGATGGCGACGAGCGACACTGAGTTCATCTGCGTGAAGGCGTAGGGCAGGAGCTGGCTGGCCTGGTACCCGGCGCCGCCGGCGCCGCCGAAGAAGATCAGCCAGGCGGACGACGCCATGAAGCTCACCGGAACGGGAACGCCCAGCACGAGGCTGAAGAGCAGGATGCCGATGGCGACGGAGATCATTCGGCTCTCTCCTTCGGACGTCCGCCGCGCAGCATGTCGGAGGCGCTTTCGACCAGTGCGACCGCGAAATAGTACGCCATGAAGACGAGCCCCGTGAAGATCGCGAGGTACGACGTCCAGAGCGGAATGCGCCAGATGGTCGTCTTCGGAACGGCGACGCCCGTTCCGCGCGGACCGAGAAGGCCGAACATGAAGAAGTCGTAGCCGTACCACACGAAGAGCAGGCTCACGGCGACCGTGATGAGGTCCTTGAGGAAGACGAGGAAGCGCTTCACGCGGCCCTCCGGGACGAACGACTGCACGAGGTCGGCGGAGACGTGGCTCCTGTTGTACGCGCCCCAGGCCGCCCCCGCGAAGTAGAGCCAGAAGGAGAGCAGCTTCACGACCTCTTCGTAGCCGTAGAGATCCCCTTCGAGAACGTAGCGCACGAACGTGGCCGCTCCGATGATGACCGTCAGCAGGATGAACGAGACGAAGCAGACGGTCGAGAAAAAGCCGACGACGATTTTGTCGAACGGGTTGTGCGGCAGGATTTTCGGGGCGCAGTCGTTTTCGGGCGTCATCGACGCGGAGAGAGGCGTCTCCCCGGACTCGTCGTTTTCGCGGATCTTCTCCGGCATGGGATCATTCCTTTCGGTTCCTTCGGATGACAGAACAGGTGCGCCGGGCTCGGCTTTCGCCCGGCGCACCGGAAAAAATCCGAAAATCCGCAGCGCAGCCGCGGACCTTCGGAGGCGACGCGTGGTTCAAAATGCCTATTTCGGCGCGAGTTCCTTCCGGAATTCGTCCATGAGTTCCTTCGTCATCTTTCCTTCAAGCCCCGGCCAGGAGGAGGCGCAGGCCTCGGCGAGCGGCTTCAGCTCCGCGTCGGTGTACGTGAAGACCTGGATGCCCTTCTTGCGCATCAGTTCGAGATGCCGCTCGTCCTCGGCCTTCGCGTTGTCGATGCTCTTCATCGTGGCGTCCGTGAAGGCGTCCTGGAGAACCTTCTGATCCTCGGGCGAGAGCTTCTTCCAGACCATGTCGCTCATCATGTAGTTCAGGCATTCGACGGAGTAGTTCGTGTTGTACCAGTACTTGATCACGTCGCCGAGCGTCGTATAGGCCGAGGCGATCGGGTAGCCGTTGACGCCCTCGCAGACGCCCGTCTGCATGGACTGGTACACGTCCGCGTAGGGGATCGTGACGGTCCGGTAGCCCATGGCCTCCGCCGCGAGCTTGTAGACGTCCATATTGGGAATCCGGACGAGAACGCCCTTCGGAACCTTCGGGTCGAGCGGATCCTTGACGGGTTTGACGCTCCCTGTCCCGATGAAGCCCTCGACGTAGAAGCCCAGGAGCTTCACGCCGAGTTCGCGGTTGAGTTCGTCCATCTTGCCGAAGAGCCAGCCGGTCGGGGCGAAGATCTTCTTCGCGTCCTCGTAGCCCCGGACGAAACCGTTGATGTAGACCAGCTCCATGCGCGGGTCGAACTGGCTCGGGATGGAGACGCCGGCGAGATCGATCGTTCCGCGGATGAGTTCCTCGAAGACGAGCGTGTAATCCCCGAGCTGGTTGGCCGGGAAGACACGGATCTCGATTCGGCCGTTCGTCTTCTCGGCCACCTGCTTCGCGATGTCGTTCATGAATTTCGTCGCTGTGTGGTCCGCGGGCGACTGGCCCGCGAACTTGAGCGTCACCTGCGGAGCGGCCTGGGCCGCGGCGCAGGGAAGAACCGCGACGCAAGCCGAAACCAGCGCGAAGAGCAACACACAGCACAGCCGGCGAACCGGCAGCGTCTTTCCGAACACGAACATTCCCCAATCCCCCTTCCGGATCTTCAAAGCGTATTTCATCAGTATCCTCTATAATATCATCCCCCCGAATGATCTTCGGGAGACTATCGGCGTATCGCGGGAATATTCCGCTGATCTGCGGGCAATAGCGGACTCTCCGTTAGAATACCACCGCCGAAGAAAAATCGGGTGATTATTTATATGAACGCAAACCAAAATTCAGCGAGAAAGCGCGAAGGGGCGGATCTGACGACGGGAAGCGTCCCCGCGACGCTCCTGCGTTTTTCCGTTCCGCTGCTGGTCGGGAACGTCCTGCAACTGGCCTACGGCATGGCCGACCGCTTCTGGGCGGGGCGCTTTCTCGGCAAGGAGGCGCTCGGCGCGGTCTCCCTGGCGTCGCTCGTGATCTTCGTCCTCATCGGTTTCGCCTGGGGCGTGACGATGGGCTCGTCGATCCTCGTCTCCCAGGCGTGGGGCGCGAAGGACGAAAACGGCGTCCGAAAGGCCGTCGCGAATTCCTTCATCGTCGGGGCGATTCTCGCGCTGTTCAGCACGCTGCTTCTCACGTGCCTTTCCGGCCCAGTGCTCTCGCTCATGGGAACGCCGTCCGAACTGATGGGGCAGGCGCGAGCCTATCTCGCCGTGATGGGGCTCGGGGTCGCGCTGATCTTCGGCTTCAACCTCGTAAGTTCGATCTTCCGATCGATCGGGGATTCCATGACGCCGCTCAAATTCCTCGCCCTCGCCGTGGCGCTCAACGCGGCGCTCGACCCCGTCTTCATGCTCGGCCTGTGGCCGATCCCCCCGATGGGGGTCGCGGGAGCCGCCCTTGCGACGGTGCTCTCCGAGGGCGCGGCCTTCTTCTGGAGCTTCCGCTCTCTCCAGCGGAACGGAGGCGCCGCGCGCGTCGAGATCCGGCGGGATACGGCGGACGCGAAGGTCATGGGACGGATCCTGCGCCTCGGCCTTCCGACCGGCGTTCAGCAGGTCATCATCAGCGTCGGCATCACGGTGATCCAGTGGTTCATCAACGCCTACGGAACGGATGCGGTCGCGGCGATCGGGGCGCAGATCAACGTCGACAACCTCTTCTTCCTGCCGTCGATGAGCCTGCACCTCGCCGTTTCGGCGATGGTGGGGCAGAACATCGGCGCGGGGCGGTTCGTTCGGGCGCGTCAGACGCTCCTGTGGGGGCTTGTCTTCTGCGCGCTCTCCAGCCTGACCTTCGCGCTGGCCTCGCTGCTCGTCCCGGAGGCGCTGCTGCGTCCGTTCCTGCGGGAGGAGGACGCCGAGGCGCTCCGGATCGGCGTGCGCATCCTCCGGATCCTGGCGCTGCCGTACCTCTGCGTCACGGCGATGGTGATCTTCAACGGCTTTTTCAACGGGACCGGCGACACGACGGCCGCGATGTTCCTGTCGCTCGTCAGCCTGTGGGGGATTCGCATCCCCTCGGTGTGGCTGCTGCAGACGCTGTTCGGCCTGGACGGCGTGTGGTGGGGCATCGCGGTCGGGTATGCGGGAAGCGTCATCCCGGCTCTTCTCTATTATTTCTGGGGGCTGTGGAGGCGAAAGGCGCTCGCGTCGTGGCGATCGCATCGTCCCGGCTCGGTCCGCCCGGCGTAAGCCGCCGATTTCCCGGCGCGTCGCATCCCTTCCGGGGGTGCGGCGCGTTTTTTTTCGGAGCGCGCCGGTTGACACCGTCGGCGCCGAAGCGTATCCTTCGTATGAACGTATGAAGATGTTTTCATATATACATACGAAACGGGAGGCGTGATAGAGAATGGCGACCGTGAATGTGAATTCCGGCGACGATATGCGCCCGCACCCCGACGCAGTCGCGAGCGCGAAACGCGACGCGCTGGACGATATGCTCGCGCTCGGGACGGCGGAGATCTTCCGGGTGCTCGGCGACTCGAACAGGGTCCGCATGCTGCACCTTCTGTCGACGCGGGAGATGTGCGTCTGCGACCTGGCGGCGGCGACGGGAATCGAGCAGTCCGCCGTGTCCCACAACCTGCGCCTGCTGCGGAGCGCCCGGATCGTGCGGTTCCGCAGGGAGGGCAAACAGGTCTTCTACACGCTGGACGACGATCACGTCGCCGGACTGTTGCGACAGGGCGTCGACCACGCGCGGCATTCGAGCCCGAAGGAGGATGACGACGCATGACGCAGTTTCGCGTCCAGGGGATCACGTGCATCGATTGCGCCGAAAAATTCCGCCGCAAAGTCGCCGACCTTCCCGGAGTCCGGAGCGCCTCGCTGAACACGCTTCGCGGGACGATTTCCATAGAAGGGGGCGTCAGCCTCGATCGCCTTCGGGAACTGGGGCGAGCGGAACGGTACACGATTTCGCCGCTCGAAGACGAACCGCGCGCGCGGATCGCCCGCGACCCCTTCCCGCTCGGGGCGGCTATCCGAGCCGCGTGCGCCGCGTGCGCGTTCGGCCTGGCGCTCCTGCTTTCCTCCCAAGGCTCGCAGACGGCGGCCAGGATCGCGTTCGCGTTCGCGATGGCGCTCGGAGGCGTCGACGTCTTCCGCAAGGGGCTCGCGGGCCTTGCGCGCTTCCATTTCAACGAGAGCGTCCTCATGACGGTCGCCGTCGTCGGCGCTCTGGCGATCGGGGAGTGGTCCGAGGCCGCGGCCGTGAGCGTTCTCTTCTCGGTTTCGGATCTTCTCGAGACGTGGAGCGCGGAGCGCACGCGCCGGTCGGTGCGCGGGCTCATGGATGCGGCGCCCGAGGAGGCGCGCGTGCTTCGCGACGGCGTCGAGAGCGTCGTTCCGGCCGCGGAAGTCCGTTTGGGCGACACGATCCTGCTCCGGCCGGGCGAGCGCGTTCCCGTGGACGGGGTCATCGTGTCGGGGGCGTCGGCCTTCGTCGAGGCGTCAATCACGGGGGAATCCGTTCCGGCCGCGAAAGGGGAGGGAGACTCCGTCTTCGCGGGGACGCTGAACACTTGGGGCGCCGTCTCGGTCGAAGCGACGTCCGTCGCTTCGGGAAGTACGCTCGCGAAGATCGTCCGGCTCGTCGAGGAGGCGCAGGCCAATCGTTCGCCCGTCCAAACGATGATCGAGCGGTTCGCGGCGTGGTACACCCCGGCCGTGATGGTCGCGGCGACGTTCGTCGCCGTCGTTCCGCCGCTCGTTTTCGGCGGGTCCTGGGAGCCCTGGATCTACCGGGCGCTGTCGCTTCTCGTGCTCTCGTGTCCCTGTGCGCTCGTCATCTCGACGCCCGCGGCGGTCGTCTCTGCGATCAGCACGGCGGCCCGTTCGGGGGTTCTCATCAAGGGAGGCCGGGCGCTCGAAGCGATGGGCCGGATCCGCGCGATCGCGTTCGACAAGACGGGGACATTGACCGAAGGCAGGCTCTCCGTCGCGGACGTCGCCGGCGTGACGGCGGACCGGCGCGAGATCCTTGCCGTCGCCGGAGCCCTCGAAGCCCGCTCGGCGCACCCCATCGCCGCGGCCGTGACGGCGGCGGCGTACGTCGAAATCGCGACGCCGCCCGCTGCCGAAGATGTCCGCGAAACGCCGGGCTGCGGTCTTTCCGGCTTGTTGGACGGAAGCGTCGTCCGGGCGGGAAATCTGTCCTGGCTGGAAGCGGAGGGCGTCGATACGGCGGAGGCGCAGCCGATGTCCGAGGCGCTCGAACGACAGGGGCGCACCGTGGTCGCCGTCGCGCGGGGACGGAGCGTTCTCGGCCTGATCGCCCTCTCCGACGCCCTGCGAACGGGGACGCGGAATGTCCTGGAATCGCTCCGGCGCGAGGGGATCGAACGCACGGTCCTGCTGACGGGCGACAACGAACGAACCGCGCGGACTATCGCCGAATCGACCGGGGCGGACGAATACCGTGCGCGGCTGCTTCCTGCCGACAAGCTCGCCGCCGTGCGTTCGCTCGCCGCGGAGTACGAGGGCGTCGCCATGGTGGGCGACGGCGTGAACGACGCGCCCGCGATGGCCGCTGCGACGGTCGGGATCGCGATGGGCGGCGCGGGGAGCGACACGGCGCTCGAGGCGGCGGACATCGCGCTCATGGGGGATGACCTCGCCCGCCTGCCGTTCACGATCCGTCTGAGCCGGAGGACGCTCGGAATCATCCGTCAGAACGTGGTCGCGTCGCTGGCGCTGAAGCTTCTCGCCCTGGCCGCGGTCGTCCCGGGGTGGCTCACGCTCTGGCTCGCGATCGGGGCGGACATGGGCGCGACAATTCTGGTCACGCTCAACAGCCTTCGACTGCTTCGTGACCGCGACGGACGCATGTGATACCATCCTGCCGGAGCACCGGCCGTTTCGCGCCGGACTTCGAAGGGAGTGACATCCATGCGTTTCGTTCCGAATATCCTTGCGGTTGCGGCCTTCGTCGCCTGCGTTGCGGCCGCGTCCCCGGAGGCGCTTGCCTCGCAGGCGGGAAGGGCCGCGTCGCGAACCCCCGAAGAGGTCCTTACGGGCATGACGCCCGAAGAGAAGGCCGGACAGACAATCGTCGGCTTCTTCAACGGCGACGCGATGTCCGGCGACCTCCGGGCCGCGCTGACGGAGCTGCATCTCGGCGGCGTGATCCTCTATTCGGCTCCCGGGAACATCTCGTCGGTCGGACAGGTCGCGACGCTCGTGACGGACATCCAGAACGTCGCCGCAGGGGGCGTTCCTCCTTTCGTCGCGATCGACCAGGAGGGCGGCGCCGTCGCGCGCATCACGAAGGGCGTGACCGTCTGGCCCGGGAACATGGCGCTCGGAGCGGCGGGCGACGTCCGTCTCGCCGCGGAACAGGCGCGAATCATGGCGCGGGAATTGCGGATCCTCGGGATCACGTGGGACTACGCTCCCGTCGCGGATGTCAACTCGAATCCGGACAACCCCGTCATCGGGGTCCGTTCGTTCGGTTCGGACGCGGGCGAGGTCGCGCGCTTCGTCGCCGCGATGCTGCCGCCGTTCGCGCGCGAGGGCGTGCTCTCGTGCGCCAAGCACTTCCCGGGGCACGGCGATGTCGATGTCGACTCGCATCTCGGATTGCCGCGCATCGACCACGACCGCGCCCGTCTCGAATCGGTCGAACTCGTTCCGTTCCGCCGCGCGGCGGCGCAGGGCGTCCCCGCGGTCATGACGGCTCACATAATCGTCCCCGCGCTCGGCGCGACGGACGTCCCCGCGACGATGTCCGCGCAGACCCTGTCGTTTTTGCGGAACGACATCGGCTTCGGCGGGCTCGTCGTCACGGATTCCCTCGGAATGGGCGCGGTGGACAAGCAGTGGGGTTCAGTCGAGGCGGGCGTCATGGCGTTGATCGCGGGCGCGGACGTCCTCATCTACGGCGCGGACAAGGGGCACACGCCCGCGGACCAGTGGAAGGCGCACGCGGCGATTCTCGATGCGCTCCGTTCGGGACGCCTGCCGCAGTCGCGTCTCGACGCCGCCGTCCTTCGCATCCTGAAGGCGAAGGCGACGTGCGGCATCCTCGATGACCCGACGCCCCGACCCGACCGGTTCGGCGAACTTGCCTCGGACGCGAACCTGGCGGTCGCTCGCGCGATCGCGGAAGCGAGCGTCACGCTCGTCCGGAACGACCGGGGGCTGGTCCCGTTTGCGCCCGCAGGCGCGGCAATCCCGCTCGTCTGGCAGGCGGAGCGGAAGGACTACGCGGCGCCGCTGCTCGATGCGGTTCCCGGCCTGACCCTCGTGGAGCTTCCGAAGACGCCGACATCGGACGACATCGACCGCGTCGTCGCCGCCGTCAGGGACGCGCCCGTCGTCGTCGCGGGAACCTATTCGCTTTCGGCCGGAAGCCCCTGGGCCGAGGCGCTGCGGCGGATCGGTCCGGAACGTCTGGTCCTCGTCGCGCTGCGGACGCCCTACGACCTTCGCGCCCTTCCGTCGACGGGGACGTTCCTCGCGACCTATGGCGATACGGAGCCGTCGATGACGGCGCTCGGGAAGATCTTGCGCGGCGTCAACGTTCCGAAGGGGCGGCTGCCAGTGGACATCCCGGGGCTCTATCCGTGCGGATGGGGCATCCGGTCGCTTCCGTCCAAAGGGGTGGGATGTTCGCTCGGGCCTGGGGCGGCATTGCTGATTCTTCCCGCCGTCGTTGCGGGTGTTGCGAGCGTGGCGGGTTCCTCGGCGGCGCTTCGGAGGTGATGGCGATGCGAAGCCGGCGGGAAGGCGGCGGCGCATGAAAAGGGATGACGAGGCGTGGACCCTGCCGGAAGCGGCGCTTTTCGCGTTTCTTGAGAGCGGTCCGGAGGGATTGACGTCGGAAGAGGCCGCGAAGCGACGCGCCGCGAACGGAGCGAACATCCTCCGGGAAAGCGGGAATCGGAGGAACGCCGACCTCCTTCTTTCGCAGTTCGCTTCGCCCATTACGCTCCTGCTCCTCGCGGCGGTGGCCTTATCGTTTTTCCTCGGGGATATTCAGGACGCCGCGATCATCCTGACCATCGTGCTCGCCGGCGCCGCTCTGGGATTCTTCCAGGAACGGCAGGCGTCGAAGGTCGTTTCGGATCTTCTCGCCTTCGTCAAGGTTCGCGCGGATGTGCTCCGGGACGGCGAACTCGTCTCCATCCCTCTCGAAGAGACGGTCCCCGGAGACATCGTGCGCCTCGCCGCCGGGGATATGATCCCGGGGGATTGTCGCATTCTCGAAGCGAAAGATATGTTCGTCGATGAAGCGCCTCTGACGGGAGAAAGCTTCCCGGCTGAAAAACATCCCGTCGCCTTGCGGGAAGCATCCGGCGGCGCGGCGCGATGGAACGCCCTTTTTATGGGAAGCCACATGGTGAGCGGATCGGGGACGGCGATCGTTGTGCGGATCGGGAGAGAGACGGAGTTCGGCGGAATCGCCGAGCGATTGAAACTCCGTCCGCCCGAGACGGAATTCGAGTTGGGGCTCCGGAAGTTCGGAGCGTTGCTCATGGAAGTCACCATGATTCTGGTATTCCTGATATTCGCATTCAATGTCGCGTTTCACAGGCCCGTTCTCGATTCGTTTCTCTTCGCGCTGGCGCTGGCGGTCGGCCTGACGCCTCAGCTTCTTCCGGTCATCGTGACCGTCAATCTCGCGTCCGGCGCCCGCCGGATGGCGGCGCTCAAGGTGATCGTCAAGCGGCTTTCGGCGATCGAAAACCTCGGGAGCATGAGTGTCCTGTGCACCGACAAGACGGGGACGCTCACGGAAGGGACGCTTCGGATCCGGGGATCGGCGGGGCCGGACGGATCCGAGGATCCGGCGACGCTCGAGTTCGCGCGGCTGAACGCCGTTTTTCAGACGGGGTTCCGAAACCCGGTCGACGAGGCGCTTTTGGAAGGCTGGAACCGGGATTTCGCCGGATATGAAAAGCTCGACGAAATCCCGTACGATTTTGTCCGGAAACGTTTGTCCATACTCGTGAAGCATGGGGAGGAACATCTTCTGATCACGAAGGGGGCCTTCTCCGGCATTCTGAAGGTTTGCGGCGAATGCGACCGCGACGCGCTGGAAGAACGGTTCCGCGCGTTCAGCGAGCAGGGATTTCGCGTTCTCGGCGTCGCGACGCGGCGGCTGGAGGGAAATGGAATCCTTTCCAAGGATGACGAACGGGATATGACGTTTTCCGGGTTCCTGCTTTTCGACGATCCACTCAAGGAGAGCGTTCCGGAAACGATTCGGACTCTGCGCGATCTCGGGATCCGGCTCAAGATCGTCTCCGGGGACTCCCGGCTTCTGGTCGAAAGGATCGCCCGCTCGCTCGGGATCGCGGCTCCCAAAGTCCTGCGCGGCGAAGATCTCCGGTCAATGAGCGACGCGGCCCTCGTTCGGCTCGTCCCGGAAGTCGATGTCTTCGCGGAAGTTGAGCCGAACCAGAAGGAGCGCATCATCCTGTCCCTCAGGAAGAGCGGGAACGCCGTCGGTTTTCTCGGGGACGGGATCAACGACGCCCCGGCGCTTCACGCCGCGGACGTGGGAATCTCCGTGAGCGGCGCCGCAGATGTGGCTCGGGAGGCAGCGGACATGGTCCTTCTGGAGAGGGATCTTCGCGTTCTCGTGAACGGCATCCGGGAGGGGCGGAGAACGTTTGCGAATACGATGAAATATGTCTTCATGGCGACGAGCGCGAACTTCGGGAATATGTTCAGCATGGCCGGGGCGTCGCTGTTTCTGCCCTTCCTGCCGCTCCTTCCGAAGCAGATTCTCCTGACCAACATCCTGACGGATCTTCCGGAAACCGCCATCGCGGGCGACGACGTGGACGTCGAGATGGCGGATCATCCGAGAAAATGGGATATCGTCATGATCCGGAAGTTCATGATCGTTTTCGGGCTGTTGAGTTCCGTTTTCGACGCCCTGACATTCGTCTCGCTCATAGGGATCCTTCATGCGGGAACGGATGCGTTCCGGACGGGATGGTTCGTCGAATCGGTGGTCTCGGCCTGTTGCGTCACGCTCGTCATCCGGAGCCGGCGTCCGTTCTTCAGAAGCCGTCCGGGGAAATGGCTCGTTGTCGCCATCGGGGCGACGGTCCTCGTCGCGTCTCTTCTGCCGCTGAGTCCATGGGCGGACGTTCTTGGATTCTCCGCCCCGACGCGAAACGCCTATGTCCTCATAGCCGTCCTCGTGACCGCGTATCTTCTGGCGGCCGAGCGGCTCAAGACGTTCTTTTTCAGGCGGATGACCGAACGAACGCAGGAAACGAAACGCGCGACGGCGTAATACGATCCTCGTTTCATCGGCCGTCGCCGAAGCACGCACTGAACACCGAGAGGAGAACTCATCTATGGATACATCCGAACGCCTGGGAAGGGAATCCATCCCGGGACTTCTCGTCCGTTTCGCGATCCCCGCGATCGTGGGGATGCTCGCGAACGCGCTCTACAATATCGTCGACCGGATCTTCATCGGACACGCGGTCGGGCACCTCGGGATCGCGGGAATTTCGGTGGTTTTCCCGTTCATGATCTTCATGTACGCGTCGTCGGTGCTCGCGGGCGTGGGCGCGTCGTCGCTCATGTCCATCTCGCTCGGGGAACGCCGGACCGAACGCGCCGAACGCGCGCTCGGCAACGGGGTGCTCCTGCTCGTCCTCGAGGCCGTCGCCCTCATGATCGCGGGAGCCGTCTGGAGGGACGACATCCTGCGCGTCGTCGGAACGAGCGGCGCCATCCTTCCCTACGCCCGGGAATACTACGACATCATCCTCTGGGGAGCGCTCTTCTCAAACATCGGCGTCGGCCTCAACTACTGCATCCGGGCCGAGGGACACCCGAGGTTCGCGAGCGCGACGCTCGTCATCGGCGCCCTGTCGAACGTCGCGCTCGACGCGCTGTTCATCCAGGGCTTCGGCATGGGGCTGAAAGGCGCGGCGCTCGGAACGGTCATCGCGCAGGGAATCGCGGCCGCGTGGGCCGTGTCGTTCTACGCGCGACGCAGGGGCGGCGTGCGCTTCCGGACGTCAAGCCTCGTCCCGTCCCTCTCCGTGCTCGGCCGGATCGTGTCGGTCGGATCGGTCCCCTCGCTCGTGGAGCTGACCTTCACGTTCATCATCGGCATGGTGAACCGGCACCTCGCACATTACGGCGGCGACCTCGCCGTGTCCGCGATGGGGATCTTCTTCAGCCTCGACTCGCTGCTCTTCGTTCCGGTCTTCGGCATCGGGGAGGCGCTGCAACCGATCGTGGGGTACAACTACGGCGCACGGAATCACGAGCGCGTGATCCGAACGGTGCGGCTCGCGCTGATCGGCGCGACGGCCTATTACGTGGGGAGCTTCGTTCTGGTCATGACGGTTCCGGACGTCCTGATGCGGCTTTTCACGACGCAGCAGGACCTCATCGACCTCTCGGCCCATTGCCTGCGGATCGGCTACAGCGGCGTGATGTTCGCCGGGTGTTCGGTCGTCGGATCCTTCTTCTTCCAGGGGCTCGGGAAGGCCCGGCAGGGCATGATCCTCTCGGTTGCGCGGCAGTTCGTCTTCTTCATCCCGCCGCTCTTCCTGCTCCCGCTGTTTTTCGGGGTGGACGGCGTCTACCTGTCCTTCCCGTTCGCGGATGTCGGCGGCGGATTGCTGAGCCTCGCGATGCTCCGGCGGCAGGTCCGGGCGCTGCGGCTCGGGGCGGAAGCGTCCCGTCCGTCATCCCTTTCCGGAGAACCGGCGGTTCCGCCCGAAGCGCCCTCTGCATGTAGCGTTCCCTGCGGGAGGGATGAGTCTCCGGCCTCGTGCGACCCGAAAGCGTGACAGGAAGAATCGCGCGACGGGAGGCGTTTATGCTATTGTATCCGCGGCCGGAACGGTTCCTTTCGGCCGCAGGGGAGGGCGGCATGACCAGTGCGCTGATCGTCGCCAACGTCGTTCTGAGCGTCCTGTCGAACGTCTGCATCCGCTTCGGGATGATGTCCTGGCGGGCGGAGATGCGCGGCGTCCTGCGGCACATGATGCGCACGCCGCTGATCTACGCGGCCTTGGCCTGTTACGGAGGAGCCTTCGTGACCTACAGTCTGCTGATGACCCGGATGCGACTCAGCGTCGTATACCCGTTCATGATGGGGCTGAACGCCGTGAGTCTGGCCGTGTTTGCGGCGTGTTTCCTCGGGGAGCGGCCGACAGCGCGGCAGATGGCGGGAATCGCCCTCGTGGTCGCCGGGGTCTGGTGTCTTGGTTCGTGAACGGAAATCCGGAGGAAATGTATGGCTGAACTGTACGTCGTGATCCCGGTGTTCAACGAGGCCGAACAGATCGGCGCGACGCTCGCGGCGGTCCGGGCGGCGCTGCGGCCGTGCGACGACGTTGACGCGACGTTCGTTCTCGTGGACGACGGTTCCTCCGACCGCACGTGGGACGCGATTTCGGGCTTCGCGGCTAACGCGGCCGATGTCCGGGGAATCCGCCTGAGCCGAAATTTCGGCAAGGAGGCGGCCCTGTGCGCGGGGCTCGACGCCGCGCGCGCGTCGGACGCGGACGCGTGCCTCGTGATGGACGCCGACTTGCAGCACCCGCCGGAGTGCATCCCGCGCATGGTGGCGCTGTGGCGCGAGGGGTGCGACGTCGTCGAGGGCGTCAAGGCCTCGCGCGGCAGGGAGAGCCTGCTCTACAGAGGGCTTGCGCGCGCGTTCTACGGCGTGATCGGGAAGCTCTCCGGCTTCGATTTCGACGACGTGTCCGACTTTAAGCTGCTCGACATGAAGGTCGTCCGCGCCTGGGGGAAGATGGGCGAGAGCCGGACGTTCTTCCGCGGCATGACGGCCTGGCTGGGGTACCGGCGCGCCTCCGTCCCGTTCGATGTGGCGGAACGGACGACGGGGCGAAGCGGCTGGTCCGTGTTCCAGCTGCTCCGGCTCGCGATGGACGCGATCTCTTCGTTCACGTCCGCGCCGCTGCATTTCGTCACGATCCTCGGGCTGCTGCTTCTGGCCTTCGCGGTTCCGCTCGGCGTCCAGACGCTGTACAACAAGCTCGCGGGAATCGCCGTCGACGGCTTCACGACGGTGATCCTGTTGTTGCTTCTCATCGGAAGCACGGTCATGATCAGCCTCGGGATCATCGGCGTCTATATCGCCCGGATCTTCGACGAGGTCAAGCACCGCCCGCGGTATCTCGTCCGGGAGACGACTCCTGAGCGAGGGGAGGGCGACTGATGTTCGGCGTCGTCTACATCCTGGTCTGCGTCTCGTTCGGGTACGCGTTCGTCCGCGAGATGCTGCCGCAGTTGTGGAGTCCGGAACTCGAGGCGCATCGCCTGCTCCTCCGCCGCTCCGGCGGGGAAGCCGACGGCCCGTCGAAGGCCTCGTCTCCGCTGAAGCGGTGGATGATCGTCCTGCCGGCCTCCTACGTCGCCGGAACGCTCATCGTCACGTGGTGCGTCTACCTGACGGCCTACGCCTTCCGCTCGACGGGGAACGCGCTGTTCTGGGCGAACGTCCTGACGACGCCCTTCTTCGCGGCTGTGGTCTTTGTGTGGCGGATGCGGCGGCGTCCGGCCGTCGCGCTTGGGGAAGCGATGCGCGACCTTCGCGATTCCGGACCCGAGATCGCGATCGTCGTCGCGAGCGCGCTGCTGATCGGTGCTCTCGATGTTCTCACGTTTTTCTCAAGAGACGGGAACCTCGCGCTTGGAATGTCGGCGTTCGGCGATCTCGTCACGCACGTTTCGATGATCCGTTCCTTCTCGCTCGGAAGCAACTTTCCGACCGAATACGTCTTCTTCGCGGACGGGACGGTCCGCTACCACTTCATGTTCCAGTTCCTGGCGGGCAATCTCGAATTCCTCGGCCTTCCGCTGCCGATCGCCTTCAATATCGAGAGCGTCCTGTCGTTCGTCTCGATGGTCATGCTGCTTTTCGCCCTGACCGTGGCGTTCTGCGGCAGCCGACTCGCGGCGGCGCTCGCATGCGTTCTCGCGTTTTTCCGGAGTTCCTTTGCGTTCTTTACGTTCGCACAAGGTGCGGTTTCGTTTACGGACCTCCTGCACCGGATCGCGACGGTGAACCGGTATATCGGCGCGACGCCGCGCGAGGACTGGGGAATATGGAACATGAACGTCTATGTCAATCAGCGACATCTTCCGTTCGCCATGTCGTTGCTGCTGCTTGTGCTGATCCTGTTGTTGCCCCTGTTTGCCGCGATGATGGACCGTTTCCGGGACAGGAACTTCCGTCTCCGTATGAAGAAACTTCTGTGGTCGCGGGATGCGTGGATGCCGGAGTCTCCGTTGCGCGCGGCGACAATCGGCGTGTTGCTCGGCCTGTCGGCGTTCTGGAACGGCGCGGTCTTCATCGCCGCCATGCTTGTACTGTTCGTCTTTGCGCTGGTCTCATCGCACCGACTCGAATACCTGATCGTAGCGGTCATCGGGATCGCGCTCGCGCAAGTGCAGGCTGCGTTCTTCATCGGCAGTCCGGGCGGCGTTTCGCCGACGCTCTATCTTGGCTTCCTCACGCCAGTCAAAACGCTCTGGGGGCTCGTGCTCTACAATCTGGAGCTTTTCGGTATTCTGCCGCTGATGGTGTTCGCATCGCTCGCACTTCCGCTTCGCGGCATATCCTGCTTTTTGTACGCAGCCGGGGCGCCGTTTCTTTTCGCGAACGCGGTATCGCTGACTCCGGACATCAACGTCAATCATAAATACGTCATGATGGCGGTCATTCTTGCGAATATTCCGGTCGCTTTCCTGCTCGCGGAGATATTCCGGCGGCGAACGACGAGGATTCTGGCGGGGATTCTGTTTTTCCTTCTGACCTGTACGGGTGTGGTCGATCTGATCACGCTTGTGAATATCAACACTCCGAAGAGCGTCGTCATTGTCGAGGAACGTCATCCCGTCAAGCTGTGGATCGAGAAAAACATCCCCGCGAACGATCTGGTTCTGACGAAAAACTTCTACATCCACCCCGTTCTCGCCGCCGGGCGGAAGATCTTCAACGGATGGCAGTATTACTCCTGGTCGGCCGGGTATGACACGGCCGCGCGGGACCGCATCGCGAAGGAGATTTACGAGGGGACGGACGCGGAGCGCGTGAAGGCGCTGCTTCGGGAAAACCACATCCGATACGTGCTTGCGGACAACGAGACGCGGCGGGAGTACAGGATCAACGAACCGCTTCTGGCGCGGATCATGACGACGGCGTTCACGCACCGGCCGTCCGGAACCGTCATCTACAGGGTCCGGCGATAGGGTTCCGACCGTTCGTCCGCGCCTCACTGCAGGAAGTAGTTTCTGTGGCCGATGCGGATGGCGGGCACGAGCACGGCGTCGCCCCGCACCTCGTAGAGGATGCGGTAATCCCCCACGCGAAGACTGTATGCGTCCGGCTCGGAGAGCCGGACGGACTCCCGGGAAAGCGGGTTTTCGGAGAGGGCGTCCAGCGCATTCCTGATGTCGTCGTAGTCCTGTGCTTCCAGCAGCCGCAGCGTGGCCGACGCCCCGGGAAGAAGCCTAACTTCGTATGCCATGTTTCGCGTCGAGTTCGGACCGGAGTTGTTTCCAGGTGATCGCTTCGCCGTTGTCCGCATGCGCTTCCCGGATCAGCCGGATATCCAGCTCGTCCTCGATGCGCTGCATGTACTCCGCGTCGGCCACGGGAACGACGGCGAAGGACGGCTTGCCCTTTCGGCGGATGATGACCCGCTCTCCCTTCCCGGCCCGTTCGACCGCCTCGGCGAGGCTGATGTTTCGAAGATCTCGCAGCACGCTGCCACCGCCTTTCAAAATATTCTTTCACTATTTTACACCAATCTCCGGACTGGTTCCCGCGTCCGGATCGTCGTCGCTCCCGCATGCTCGGGAAAACATCGCCCCGCGTCTTCACGGCATGACGGCGTCGCCATCCGATCGCACGCTGCCCGGCCGCTCTTGACAGCGGGGGCGGCATCGCCTAGTCTGTTTCGCATCCGTCGGTCTTGTGCGACGACGGCATATTCTGTATGTTGCGATTCCGAAGGAGGGACGCTGCATGAAGGTTTTCGATCTGCATACGACCGTGTGGCACGAGACGCAACCCGGCGCGAAGGGGTGTTTCCTGCACGGCGCGAAGATGACCGTGGGAAGCTGGGAGTTCGATGCGAACGTTTCCCTGCCGATGCATTCGCATCCGCACGAGCAGATCCTGATGGTGACGAGGGGGAGCATCGAACTGACGCTGGGCGAGGAGAAACGCGTCCTCGAGGCCGGGAATATGGTCGTCGTCCCTCCCGATGTGATCCACGGCGTGACGACCATCACCCGGGCGGCCGTGACGGACGTCTTCAGTCCGGTCCGGGAGGATTTCAAGAAGCGTTTCGGCGAATAGATCGCGCTCCGAATGACCACGATCCTCTCGCTCTTCGTCCCGCTCTTCGTGCTGATGGACTTCATCGGCACGATGCCGGTTTTCATCTCGCTGACGCGCGCCATGACGACGCGCGTCCGTCGCCGGACGGCCGTCGAGGCGTCCGCCGTCGCCGGATTGATCGTATTCGGGTTCGCCGTCATCGGGCACTCCCTGCTGGACTACTTCTCGCTTTCGATCGAGGCGGTGCGCGTGGGCGGCGGATTGCTGCTGCTGTATATCGCGTTCGGGATGATTCTCTCGAGCCCGTACGACCCGGGAAAGAACCCGGAAGGCGGATCGGCGGGGATCGTGGTGTCTCCGCTCGCGATTCCGCTTCTGGCCGGGCCCGGGAGCATGACATTCGCCATGATCGCGTGGATCGACCTTCCCGGCTGGGGGAAGCTCTACCTCGTCGCGGCGCTCGTTCTGGCCGTCGTCGCGGGGGCGGCGCTCCTGCTCGCGTCCTCCGTGATCAACCGGTTGCTGGGGTACGAGTTCACGCGCGGCCTCGAGAAGATCACGGCCGTGATCGTCTCCTTCATCGCGCTCGAGATGATCATGAGCGGCATCAAGGCGTACTTCTTCGCGGGGAGCTGACGCCCCGGGACGGAAACACGACGGGCGGGCGGCTCCCGGGAGGAGCGCCCGCCCGTTTCGGCGCCGGAAGTCTTTTCTACAGGAACATCCGCATCAGCCGGCGCATCCACGACGACTCCATCTTCTTCATCATCCAGTCTTCGGCGAGCATCTTGTTGATCATCGACACGGACGGGAAGGAGTGCTGCATCATCAGGATGTGGCGCATGCCCTTGCCGTACTGCATCGCGAACGTCCACTCGTGGATCAGCTCGCTCGCGGCCTCGCCGACGATCGTCGCGCCGTGGATGCGGCCCCGTCCGTCGGTGACGACCTTGATGAATCCCTCGGGGTGTCCGTCCGCGACGGTGCGGCCGTAGGAGCGGAAGTCCTTTCGCATGATCTGGACCTTCATTCCCTTCGCGCGGGCTTCCTTTTCCGTGACGCCGACCTGGGCGATCTCCGGCTGCGTGAAGACGGACCACGGCACGACGTACCGCTCCCGACGCAGGAAGGGAAATGAAAACGGAGAGACCGCGTGCATGAGCGCGAGCATCCCCTGGTGCATCGCCGCGTGCGAGAGCAGGCTCTGTCCGTTGCAGTCGCCCACGGCGTAGACGTTCGGAACGTTCGTCCGCATGTGGCTGTCGACGGTGATTCCCTTCTTCGTGTACGCGACGCCTGCCTTGTCGAGCGCGAGCGATTCGAGCACCGGCTTGCGGCCCGTCGCGACGAGGATGCGTTCCGACTCCAGGATGCCGTTCTCCATCGTCGTGACGATCCGTCCGTCCTGAAGGGAGACGCCCGTGATCTTCGCGCCGTTGTGGACTTCGATGCCCTCCTTGCGGAACAGGTCCTCCAGCACGCGGGCGGCGTCCTCGTCGCCGACCGGGACGAGGTGCGGATCCATGTGGGCGACGGCGACCTTCGTCCCGAGGCGGGAGAACGCCTGGGCCATCTCCGACCCGATCGCGCTGCCGCCGATGATCGTGAGGGACTCTGGCATCCGCTCGATTTCGAACATGTTCGTGTTCGTGAGAATGTCCGGGATCTCCC
>CAYVKE010000038.1:0-24871 GCA_964451935.1 uncultured Synergistaceae bacterium
CCGGCGATATTTCGTCGGCGAGAAGAAGGTCTCCGGCGGAGTCGACGCCGAATTCAAGCTTGAAGTCCACGAGGATGATTCCCTTTTCGTCGAAGAAGCGTTCCAGAATCACGTTGACGGACATCGCTATGTGTTTGATCTTTGCGATCTGTTCTTCGCTCGCCCAGCCGAAAAGCGTGGCATGATCCTCGGTGATCAGCGGATCGCCGAGTCCGTCGTCTTTCAGGTAGAATTCGACCAGAGGGCGTTCGAGCGTGACGCCTTCAGGAACCCCGAGCCGTTTGCAGAGGGTCCCCGTCGTGATGTTCCGGACGACGACCTCGACCGGAAGGATCCGGACTCTGCGAACCAACTGATGCGTATCGTCCAGGGTCTTTATAAAATGGTTCGGAATGCCTTTTTCCGCCAGAAACGTAAAAAGCCGGGCGGAAATCCTGTTGTTCAGTTCGCCTTTTCCTTCGAGGGTGTCTTTTTTCTGTGCGTTGAACGCGGTAAGGGAGTTTTTGTATTCGACCAGCATCGTGGCGGGATCATCGGTGGAGAACATCTTCTTGGCCTTGCCTTCGTACGCAAGCTCTCTTTTTTCCATAAGAGAACACCTCCATTTGGGGATAATGCGAACATTATCTGGAAACCAATGCGAAAAGTCAAGTATTTTTGCTCCTCGTTTTCCTTTACAAAGATGCGTCTCCATGATATGAACTCTCTGCATAAAACAGAGATGGAGATATGACGCCGAAAAGGAAGGCATCTTCCGCGGGAGGCTTTGAAAAGTATGGAAAGAACAAGCATTCGGAATTTCTGCATCATCGCGCATATCGATCACGGAAAATCGACGCTCGCCGATCGTCTTCTCGAGCGAACGGGGACGATCGACAAGCGGGGGATGAAGAATCAGGTTCTCGATTCCATGGAACTCGAACGGGAACGGGGCATAACGATCAAACTCGTTCCGGTCAGAATGAATTACACGGCGAAAGACGGCCGCTCCTATGTCCTCAATCTGATCGATACCCCCGGCCATGTGGATTTCGGGTATGAAGTGTCCCGTTCGTTGGCGTCCTGCGAGGGCGCGATCCTTGTCGTGGACGCAACGCAGGGAGTCGAGGCGCAGACGCTGGCCAACGCGTATATGGCGGTCGAACAGGGATTGGACGTCATCCCGGTGATCAACAAAATCGACCTCCCGTCCGCGCATCCCGAGGCGGTCAAGAAGGAGATCGAGGATGCGATAGGACTGGATGCGTCGGACGCCATTCTTGCGAGCGCGAAGGAAGGAATCGGCATCGATGACATCCTGGAGCGCGTCGTGCAATCGGTCCGCCCGCCTGAGGGCGACCTCGAAACGCCTCTCCGGGCGCTGATTTTCGATTCGATTTACGACAATTACCGCGGCGTCATCTGCTATATCCGCGTCGTTGACGGAGAGATCCGTACGGGGATGAACATACGTTTCATGATTTCGGGGCAAGAATATCCGGTGGAGGAAGTCGGCGTCTTTCGTCCGTCGTACGTCCCGGCGGATCGTCTCGGACGGGGCGAAGTGGGGTATCTCATCGCGAATGTCAAAAGCGTCGCGGAAGCGCATGTGGGCGACACCGTCACCGATGCGCTCCGCCCCGCGCCGCAAGCCCTCCCCGGCTATCGCCGCGTCAAGCCGGTCGTGTTTTGCGGCTTCTATCCGATAGAGCGGGACGAATACCCGGAGCTTCGGGACGCGCTTGAAAAACTGACGCTGAACGACGCGTCCATAACGTTCGTTCCGGAAACGTCCGTGGCGCTTGGATTCGGTTTCCGGTGCGGCTTCCTCGGTCTTCTGCACATGGACGTTTCAAAGGAGCGTCTGCGGCGTGAATTTGACATCGATCTGGTGGCCACCTCGCCGAATGTCGTCTATGAGGTCGTGACGACGGGCGGAGACGTGATCGAAGCGAAACGGCCTTCGGATTTCCCCGACGGGTCGGAAATCAGCGAAATCCGCGAGCCGATGATCCGGCTCACGTGTTTCGTTCCGACCGAATTCGTGGGAAAGGTCATGCAGTTCTGCCAGGACAAGCGGGGAACCTTCGTTTCCATGGATTATCTCTCCCCGGAAAGGGCGCGTCTCTTTTACGATCTGCCGCTTGCGGAATTCATCATCGATTTTCACGACAAGATGAAGTCGATGACGCGCGGGTACGCTTCGCTGGACTACGAATACCGCGGTTTCCGCGCGGCCGACCTCGTCCGCGTCGACGTCCTCATCAGCGGGGAAGCCGCCGACGCATTTTCCTTCATTTGTCACAGAGACGCCGCATTCCATCGGGGGCAGGCCGTCGTGCGAAAGTTGAAGGAACTCATCCCGCAGCAGCTTTTCGAGGTCCCGATACAGGCGTCCATCGGCAAGAGAGTCATTGTGCGACAGAACATCAAGGCGTTGCGAAAGGACGTTCTCGCGAAGTGCTATGGCGGGGATATATCCAGAAAGAGAAAGCTTCTGGAGAAGCAAAAGGAAGGAAAGAAACGAATGAAGCAGATCGGAAAGGTGTCCATCCCGCAAGAGGCCTTCCTGGCGTTTCTCAAGGTGGAAGAAGGGGAAGACGAATAGAGGCGCAGTCGTCGCTTTCGGCGCGAGCGCGCGCCGCATCGCCGCGTTCCCTGTACATCCATGCGCCGTTTTGCATCCGGAAGTGTCCCTATTGCGCCTTTTCCAGCGCGGCGCCCGCGCCGGGGGAAATAGACGAATATCTCCGGGCGTTGGATGAAGAGTGCCGCTTCTGGTCCGACATGTGCCCTTCCCCGATCCGGTTCGATACGCTCTACATCGGCGGGGGCACTCCGACGCTCCTCGATGGTCGCCAGTGGAGCCGTCTTTTTGAGATTCTGGGGAAATACTTCGTCCTCGACGCCGTGCGCGAGATGAGCGTGGAAGCGAATCCGGGCAGTCTTCTTCCCGAACATCTTGATGTCTGGCGGGATAACGGCGTCACGCGCGTCAGCGTCGGGGTTCAGAGCGTCCACGACGACGAACTGGCATGGCTGGCGCGGCTCCACAACGGCGACGAAGCGGTCCGCGCCCTTGAATGCGTGGTCGGGAAGGGGTTCCGGTGCAGCGCGGACCTTCTGTTCGGTCTGGCGGGGCAAACGCTCCGGTCTTTTGCGGAATCGCTCCGGCGCGTCCTGGAAATCGGCGTCGAACATGTCTCAACGTATCATTTGACCCTTGAGCCCGGCACGCCGTGGGGAGATGCCCCTCCGGAAGGAATCCCGGACGGGTACCCCTTCTACCGTTTCGTTCAGTGGTATCTTCCGGCGAAGGGGCTGTCGCAGTACGAGATCGCAAGTTTCTGCCGTCCGGGAGCGGAGTGCGTTCATAACATGGCGTACTGGAATGAGGACGACGTTCTTGCGCTCGGAGCGAGCGCATCGGGGCATCTGTCGGGGCTTCGGTACACGAACGTCTCCCGGACGCCGGAATACATCCTTCGGATGAAGCAGGGACAGTCGCCCGTCGATACATCCGAAATACTGTCCCCCGGAGAGAAAGCGCGGGAGGCGGCCATTCTTCTGCTGCGAACCCGACGGGGCATCCGGTATCCGGAATTTCGCTCCCGTTACGGTTCGGAGCTTTTGGGTGAGATCCTGACTGTTCTCGACTCGTTCCGTCCGGATTTTTTTCTACGCCGTGACGACGGCGTAGCGCTCTCTCCACGGGGAATGCGGATCGCAAACCGCATTTGGGAGGAGATCCTCTGACTATAGCTGACGATGGAGGCTGCCATGCAGTATGGACTGATTCTCTTCGAAACGGATGAAGAAACGATCTTCGAGAACCTTCTCCTGACGCTCTCTTCGTACCAGCCATCCGTCACAAAGGTGCCCGGGTATCCTGTGAGCGTTGTCGATTCGCTGAAGGGGACGCTCGATTACATCGGGGACGAGAAGAGCGCCGTGGGGCTCTTCACCGCAAGCCTGATAACGCGGGTCTACGCGTCGTATGTCTACGAGCGTCCGGCCGTGCTGATCGCCGCCGACACCATGGAGGGACGGGCGAGGTGGATTACGGAGCGATGGAGATCCCGGAGCGGACGAAACTATAACGGGATGATCCTCTCGAGCTATCCCAAAGGGATCGACTGGGATCTGATCGGAATCGCGACGCCGGGATGGGTGCTCCTTTTCGACGAAAGCACCGATTCGGCCGCGAAGGATATCATTGACGACTCCCTTCACGTGGCGTATCTGCCCGGGTCGCAGGCGCTCGCGAAGAGGCTTCAGCCCGATGTGTCGTCTCCCGACGCGCTGGTGATGCTTCTGGACGTCCTTCTGGACAGCCTTCCCTGGAAAACGGAGCAGTCCTGATCAGAGCGAGAGCGTTCTTTCGGAACGCAGCAACGTTGCGGTTATATCCTGGAGGGACACGACGCTTCCAACGCCCAGGACCTCTTCGATTCCGAAATGGGCCAGACAATCCCGGCTGACGAGAACCCTGCATCCCCTGCGGTTCAGGGAAGAAATGCCCGCGCAGGTCTTCGTCCCCTTTACGGCGAGTTTGACGCCTTCATTCAGGAGCACGATCGTCTGGGGAAAGGGGGTGACGTGCTGCAGCGATTGCAGAAACGCAAGCGCGAGATTTTCTCCGTGATCTTCATCGCTTCCGCCGATCGCCCTTCGCGACAGGATGATCGTCGTCCCGCCGAAAACGGGGTGCGCCGGTTGCGCCGGTGAGGAACCCGCCGCCGCTTTTTTCTGCCGTACGGCCGGAATGCGGACAGGCTCCGATTTCGCCGGAGAGCCGGGAGCCCTCAGTGTCGCTTTTAAAACGACGGTGCCCTCGTCATCCTCAAGGCTGACGTCGCATCCGTTCTCCGTGAGGGAGCTTCGCACCCTGGACGCGACCATCGGATTATCGAGAAGGACCGAAAATGAAGATGTTTCGGACTTCGGAATAGCCTCGACGGAACGTATCGCCTCTTCGGGGGATTTCCCCCGGAAGTCGTATGCATCGGTCATCGAATCACCTGAAATTCTCTCCATTCGGAGAGATATAGTCGGTTTCCAAAACTAAGGTACAATTATAGTACAGCATCGTTCTTTGAATCTACAGGAAAAGGTGCGTTTTTTCCGGAAGGAGGCCATGGAATACGATGACTGAACCGCACGTTCAGGCAAGCCTGAGGGGGCTTCCGCCGATGGATTCCCTTCTCGATCAGATCTGGCTTGGGGAATGGGTCCCATCGCTCGGGCGCGAAACGATCAAACGGGTCTTCACGTCCGTGGTCAATGATATTCGCGAAGGAATACGAAAGGGTTCGAAGGAAGACACCTCGATGGAAGCGATCAACCGCCGGGCGGCGTCCATATTCGCGAGACGGGGCCGATCGAGTCTTCGGTCGCTCGTCAACGCGACGGGGGTCGTTGTCCATACGAATCTCGGACGTTCCTGTCTCGCCGAGGAAGCAGTACGGTCGGTTTCGGACGTCGCGCGTTCCTACAGCACGCTCGAATACGATCTCCAGGCCGGAGAGCGGGGGCACAGGAACGGCCACGTCGAATGGCTCCTCTCGGAACTCTCCGGAGCGGAAGCCGCGCTGGTCGTCAACAACAATGCGGCCGCCGTGCTCCTGTGTCTTGCGGCGCTTGCGCGCGACAGGGAAGTCATCGTATCGCGCGGAGAACTCGTGGAAATCGGAGGATCGTTCCGGATTCCCGACGTCATGGCCTTCTCGGGAGCACGCCTCGTCGAGGTCGGGACAACGAACAGAACGCACCCGGCCGATTATCTCGATGCCGTTACCCCGGAAACCGCCATGTTTTTGAAGGTTCACCCCTCGAACTTCAGGATTCAGGGATTCACGGCGTCCGTAGATCGGCAGGATCTGGCGCGGAGCGCAGCGGAACGGGGCGTCATCTCCATGGAAGACCTCGGGAGCGGGATGATCGTCGCCTGCGGGGAACTCGGATTGTCGGGCGAACCCACGATCCGTGATTGCATCGCCGCCGGAATCGATATCGTGACGTTTTCCGGCGACAAAATGCTCGGAGGCCCCCAAATAGGATGTATCGTCGGAAAGCGCAGTCTGATCGGCAGGCTGAAATCCTATGCGCTTCTGCGCGCCCTGCGCGTTGACAAAATGACGCTTGCCGCGTTCGAGACGACGTTGCGCTTCTACCTTGCGGGACAGAGCGACCGCATTCCTACGGTCCGCATGATCTCCGAGAGGCCGGAGGCTTTACGAAAAAAAGCGCAGCGGCTTGCGCGTCTGCTCCGGAGAAGGGCGCCCGCAGGCGTTTTCGAAGTCATTCCCGTTTCTGACGCGGTCGGCGGCGGCGCGTTTCCGGCCGAAACGCTGCCGGGCTTCGGCGTAGCGATACGGTTTCGGGGCGACGTTCCGACAACCGGGCAACTCCTTTCATCTCTCCGTTCAGCGGAATACCCCGTTATCGCCGGAGCGCGGGATGATGTCGCGGTGTTTCACGTCCGGACGCTCCTTGAAGGGGACGAAGAGAAGATAGCCCGTTCTCTCGAATCCGTTCTTTCAGGGAGGTGACGGCATGTCGCAACAGGAAATTTCGCTCGTCCTCGGCACGGCGGGGCATATCGATCACGGAAAGACGACGCTCGTCAAGGCGCTCACGGGGGTGGATTGCGACCGCCTCGAAGAGGAAAAGAAACGGGGCATTACCATCGAGCTTGGGTTTGCGCCGCTGGTCCTTCCGGATGACAGGGTCGTCAGCATCATCGACGTCCCGGGGCATGAGCGCTTCATCCGGCAGATGGTGGCCGGCGCATCGGGCATCGATGCGGTCATGCTCGTCGTCGCTGCGGACGAGGGGGTCATGCCGCAGACGCGGGAGCATCTGGCCATACTGCGGCTGCTGGGAATCCGCCACGGCCTGATCGTCGTCACGAAAAAGGACATGGTCGACGAAGAACTTCTGGAACTTGCGCTGGACGATATCCGTTCGTTCGTTCAGGGTACTTTTCTGGAATCGGTCCCGATCATTCCGGTTTCCGCGGTCTCCGGCGAGAATATGGAGACGTTGCGGAACGAATTGAGGGGACTGGTCGACGCCGTCTCCCCGCGCCCCAGAAAAGGGCCGTTCTTTTTGCCGATAGACCGGGCGTTCCCGGTGCCCGGATTCGGTACGGTCATAACGGGAACGGCGTATCGGGGACGAATCATTTCGGGAATCGAGGCCAACGTTCTCCCCCTTGGGAAAGACGTGCGCCTTCGTAGCGTGCAGGTCCACGGAAAAACGGTCGAGGAAGCGTGGGCCGGGCAGCGGGTGGCGGTGTGCCTGAACGGCGTCTCGGTCGATGACCTTTCGAGGGGAGACGTTGTGTGCGCCAAAGGAGTGTTTCGCGAAACGAGATGTTTCGATGTCCGACTCTCGGTGCTGCAATCCGCATCGGCCCCGATCCTCCACTGGCAACGCGTCCGGATCCATATCGGTACGGCCGATGTCGTCGGACGCATCTCCTTCCTGGAGGTCCCGCGTCTTGAGCCGGGAGGCGAAGGGATAGCGCAGATCATTACCGAAGAGAACGTCGTTGTCATATCGGATCAGCATTTCGTTCTCCGGACGTATAGTCCCCTGGACACGGTCGCGGGGGGGCAGGTCGTGTTTCCCTACGGAAAGAAGCCCAGGGGAAAGGCGGAACGGCTTCGGTATCGCGAGATGCTGGCCCGTTTCATGAGCGCGCAAAAACGGGAACAGCGCCTCAAGGTTCTTGTGGACTTCTTCGGCATCGTACCGTTGCCCGATCTCGTCGCGGATCTTCAGGAAATGCCGGGCGACGTCCGCGCGCTCTCGCAGGCGCTCCACGAACGAAAAGAGATCGTCTTTCTGGACGGAAATCCAGAGTGTCTTCTTTCGCTCGAAAAATCCGCGTCTCTCGACGACCGCCTTCATGCGTTTCTTGCCTCTTTTCACGAAGCTCGCCCCTATCAGCCGGGCTGCCAGATCGAGGAGGTCCTGCTTCTTCTCGTTCGTGAGATTGAACAGAAGAACGCGCGTTCCCTGTTGGAATACCTGGCGAAGAACGGACACGTCGTCTGCGAGAACGGAACCGTTCGTCTGCCGGAATTCCATCAACGGGACGACGAAGCCTTCCGTCGTTCTTCCTCCAGATTGCTCGCGCTCTGTGAGGAGCGGGGATTCCAGCCTCCTGAAATCGCGGAAGCCCGGGAAATTCTGGGAATGAGCGACAAAGAATTCAGCGGTTTGGTGAAGGACCTCAAGGAGCAGGAGAAAATTTCGATCGTAACGGGCGGTTTCCTCCTGAGCGCGCCGGTGGAAGATCGCTTTCTCGAACTCCTGCGCGACGTGAATCAGGATATTACGCTTGGAACGGTGCGGGACTTGACGGGCAGCTCCAGAAAGTTTATATTGCCTCTTCTGGAATATCTTGATTCGAAGGGCTTTACGCGCCGAGTAGGTGAAAAGCGGATCTTATTGCCGAAAGCCGCGTTAACGAAAAAGAAGCATGTCGAATAAGCATTAAGAGTAACATAAGGGTCTCTTGCGTCCTATAGCCTGGGGTGGTATAATCTACTTCAGGTTAGATGGAGAGGTGACCCGTATGACCTATAGCCTTGCGGAAATAAGACAACAGGTTGCTCTTTTCAAAGGCATGAAAGTCCGCTACAGAACGGCGAAAGGTCGGCGAAAGGTCGAGGAAAAGCAGGGCGTCATTCTGGAAACATATCCGAATCTCTTTACTCTTTACGTCGATTCTCTGGATAGCAAGGTTTCCTTCAGCTATGCCGAAATCCTCACCAAGGAAGTCGAGCTGGAGCTTGTTCAAAGCAACCGAAACTGACAGGAACACTATGCCAGCGTCGAAGAAGCCCCGACACGTCGAAGTGTCGGGGCGTTTTTGTGGGTGGTGACCGGATGTATCTGCAATACACTCCTTCAAAACTCAACCTGACGCTTCGCGTCGTCGGGATGCGATCTGACGGCTATCATAATATTTGTTCGCTGTTCTATCGTAACGAGGCGACAGAACAGTTGACAATATGTGTAAAAAAGGCCAATAATGTCAGTGATTCAGTGACGACGGAGCCTTTTCCGATCCCGGGCGAGAATATCATCTCCCGTTGCCTGTCCGTTCTCCGTCGCACGGAATCCTTTGCGAACCTGCCTTTTCTCGATATCGGCATACACAAAACGATCCCTCCCGGGACGGGCATCGGGGCGGGAAGCGGGAATGCCGCCGCATTTCTTCGCTGGGCCGTGCGCTTTGCGGGAGAGGCTCTTCCTGACGGGGTATGCGAGTCCATAGGTGCGGATGTCCCGTTTCTTTTTGAAGGCTCGAAGCTGGCGCTTGTCGGCGACATCGGCATAGTGCGCGAACGCCTTTCGCTGGACCGCGCGTTCAACGTGATTCTCGTGATTCCGGATTGGTTTTCCAATACGAGACGAGCGTTCTCGAAACTGGATTCATTTTTCAAGGGGGCTTTTCCGTTGGACGAACCCGGGGCCCGTGCGGAGGCTTTCGATGTTATCGGGGCTCTGAGCGCCGGTCGGCGCGTCGGATTGTTGCCGAACGACTTTTCCGGAGTTCTTTTTCGGGAGCATCCCGAATACGAACTCCTTGCCGATCTGGGACATTCCTCCGGAGTCCCGGCGTACGGGCTTTCCGGGAGTGGAAGCGCTTTCTTTTTTCTTGCGGACAACGATACATCGATAGCTCAAATAATGCATGCCCTTAACAGTCTTCCATGGTGCAGAAGAATCATTACGATGGGGTGATCTAATCCATGAAAGGTCAAAGAACAGAAAGATTGATTCGAACTGTCGCCCGGTTTCTTTCGTCGCCATCGTCACAGATTTCCCTTACGGCGCTCGCTTCCTGTTTCGGCGTATCGAAGACCGTCGTCAGCGATGACGTGGCGATCATCGACGACGCGCTGTCGAAAGAAGGAATAGGCGATATCCATGTCGACAGGGGCAGAAGCGGAGGGGCCTCGTTTGTTCCGCGCCTTTCGGACGAAGCGAGAAAGGAACTGCTGTCCGAGATCGTTCGCCTGCTCTCGCACGAAGACAGGATTCTGCCGGGCGGATTGATCTACTATACGGATATCCTCTTCAATCCCTCCGTCGCCATGCGGCTTGGATATGCGATGGCGTCGATGTTTCACGGTTCCGCGCCGGATGTCGTCATGACCTCCGAAGTGAAGGGAATTCCGTTGGCGATGTCCACCGCGTTTGCGATGGGCATTCCCCTGGCGGTTTGTCGCTTCAGGAACCGGCCGAGCGACGGATCGGCGGTCGCCGTTCACTATCCCACGAAAATCGGCGATGTGAAGACGATGTATATGAGCACCAAACAATTATCGCGGGGAAACAAGGTCCTGATCATCGACGATTTTATGCGCGGCGGCTCGACGATTTCCGGGATGCTGCTCGTCGCGAAAGAATTCGGCGCCGAAGTGACGGGGATCGGCGTTTTCATCGTTTCTTCGGAACCCGAAATAAAGTCCGTAAACGGTTTTCAGGCTCTCTTACGTCTGGACAGCATAGAGAAGAGCGCTCCCGAACTTCGGATATGGGAGAAGACTTCCGTTTGACGTTCTGAGAACCGTGTTATACAATCGCTTGCGCGAAAGGAGGTGCTCGCTTTCATGCGGGTCTCTCTTGACAAGAATGAATGCATCGGCTGTGGAGTATGTGTACAGATTTGTCCGGATGTCTTTTCCATGGACGACGCCGCCGGGGTTTCCAAAGTGATCAATGCGGGAGGATCTCCATGCGCGAAGGAAGCCGCCGACAGTTGCCCCGTCGGTTGCATCCATGTCGAGGAATAATTCGTCAATCCTTGTCCCCGACTGGCGAAAAGGGTATACTCAATATACGGGCCTATAGCTCAACGGGTTAGAGCCACCGGCTCATAACCGGAAGGTTCCTGGTTCGAGTCCAGGTAGGCCCACCAACTATTTGCCGTTTCCTGTCCAGGGAGACGGCTTTTTTTTTAGGAGGAGAGAACGATGCGCCTGTCTGACGTCATCGAACGCATTGAAGCGGTCGCTCCGTTCGGAACGGCGGAGTCATGGGACAACAGCGGATTGTTGCTCGGCGATCCCGGAGACGAGGTCCGTCGCGTCGGCGTGTGTCTCGATGCGACGAAAGCGTCTATTGAAGAGGCGTCGTCGCGCGGATGCGATCTCCTTGTCACGCATCATCCGATGATCTTCCCCTCGCTTCGGCGCATCGATCGCGATTCCATTGCGGCCCGGGCGATACGGAGCGCGATCGGGTGTGGAATATCCGTTCTCTGCGCCCATACGAACTGGGATCGCAGCGATGTGGGAGTCAATGCCGTCCTGGCCGGTCGCCTCGGGTTGCACGACGCGTCTCCATTGCGAGGCGGGGAGAATGGGTTTGGGCGGATTGGCTTTCTGGATCCTCTTCCCTTCGGCGACTTTCTCGGCATATTGAGGGAACGCTGGACGCTTTCGTGGGTTGCCGGCTACGGAGATGCCGGAAGGACCATTCGTTCCGCAGCGTTGTGCGGCGGTTCGGGGCGGGATTTTCTCCGCGACGCGATCGAATCGGGAGCGGATGTTTTCTGTACGGCTGATTTGACGTATCATGATGTCATGGAAGCAAGGAATTCCGGAGTGTGTGTCGCTCTCGCAGATCACGGCGAGATGGAACGGGTGTCCATGGAACGGCTTGCGGAGATCATCGGAGGCGATGATCTCCCTGTCGATGTTCTCGATTCAGAGGAGCTTGGGGAACGACTTCATGTCTGATGCGCCGACGACCGCAGGAGAAGGAACGAATTTTCTTGTTTCCGTCGAGGCCTTCACCGGGCCGGTAGATCTCCTGTGCGTTCTTGTCGAGTCGAGGCAGATCGACATTTGCCGAATACCTCTCACCGATATCGTGAGGGCTTACGGACAGTATCTGACGCGCAGGAAGGACATCCCACTTCCCGAGGTGGCGGATTTCTTTCATCAGGCCGCGACGCTTCTTCTGTACAAAGTCCTGTCTCTTTTCCCGGTCAACGCGATCCAGGAAGACGGAGAAGATGTCGGAGACGGCGAGTTTCTCGAGGACATCGAACGACGAGTGGAACTCTTCGCTCCGTACCGCATCGCCAGGGAATCGTTGATCCTTCGGAAGAGTTCGCAGGATCGTCGCATGACGAGAGTCTGCGGCATCGAAGGCCCTGTGAACTACGACATCGGAGACGTGTATGCCCTGTCCACCCTTTGGTGGGATATCGCCCGACGCAAAAAGGGCAACGCGAGACCGATTGATGACGAAGAGCATTGGGCGGGCGTGCCGGACCCGATTCCGGATGAAACGCTCATCGATCGAAAGGTCGAGGAATTGACGGACATTATTCGGGAGCGGAAGACGTTCTCAATATCGTCTCTGTTACATGAAAAATCGGACTTCCCCGTGCTTCTGGTTACAATTCTGGCCCTGCTCGAAATGTGCCGGATGGGGCGCATACGAATCCGCCAGGAAGAGGTGTTCGGCGATGTCGTCGCTATCGGATCAGACTGTTCTTTCTCCGGAGGCCAGGATGCTTGAGGCGATCCTGTTTGTCGCGTCCACGCCGGTCGCGGAGTCGCGCATCGCCGATATCACGGCTTTTGGAGAGGCGAAAGTCCGCGGCGCGATCGAGGAGCTGAAGAATCATTACGATGCGGGCCACGGCCTGGTCGTTCAGCGCGTCGCAGGAGGCTGGCAGATGTGTTCCTCCTCGGATGTTTTCGAAACGGTCTCTCGCTTTCAGGAGGACTCGCAGCGCGTTCGCCTGAGCAAGGCTGCGTTCGAGAGTCTTGCCGTGGTCGCGTATAACCAGCCCGTGACGCGGGGGGAAATTGAAGAAATACGCGGCGTCCGCTGCGATCGCGTCATCGAGACGCTCTTGACGGTTGGGCTGCTCCGCATCGCCGGGAGAAAGAAAGGAAGCGGCTCGCCGCTCCTGTATCGTACGACCGATCTGTTCCTTCGGGAATTCGGACTCGATTCCATCTCCGAGCTGCCGACTCTCGCCGAACTGAGCGAGATGGCCCGCCACAAAGTCGGAGACGACGATGCGTTTGAATAAGTACCTTGCCCTCTGCGGGCTCGGCTCGCGAAGAAAAGCCGAGATCCCGGTTCGTGAAGGACGCGTCCGGGTCAACGGAGAGAAATGCGATGATCTTTCCCGCGCCGTAGGGGACGGAGACGTGATAGAAGTCGACGGCCGCAGGGTCGAACGACAGGATACAATATATCTGGTTCTCAACAAACCGAAGGGATATGTATGCGCGGTCAGCGACAGCAGGGATCCTACGGTCCTTGAATTGCTTCCGGAACGGCTCCGGATGTACCGGGTGTTTCCGGTTGGAAGACTCGACCGGGATTCCGAAGGGTTGCTTCTCCTTACGAACGACGGGGATTTCGCGCAGAGAATCGCACATCCCGGCGGCGGGATCGAAAAAGAGTACGAAGTCCTCCTGGATCGTCGACCGACTTCCGAATCGCTGCATGCATGGCGCACCGGCGTGTCCTCGGACGGAGAACTCCTGCGCGCCCGTCGCGTCCGCGTCATGGACCGCGAACCGAAGGGCAGATGGCTCTGCGTCACGCTTTCCGAGGGAAAGAAACGTGAAATACGACGTATGGCCCAAGTCCGTGGGTACGTTGTGCAATCGCTTCTCCGCAAAAGAATTGGTAAAATGGACATTGGGTCGCTTACGACCGGAGCGGTTGTGGAAATGCCTGTTCATGATCTGGAAACGATGATTCGCGAAGGAGGAGCGATCAATGCTCTTTCCGAAGGGGAGGAAGATAAATGGACGGCATCGATGAACGTTCACGGGAGTTGATTAAGTCCCGCATCCTGGGGAAAATGAAAGAAATCAAATCCTTCCCTCAGTTCGTGGTGGAGACACTCAGAAAACTCAACGATCGCGACAGCAGCGCCAGCGATGTCGCCATGAGCCTCTCCCGGGACGAAGGCCTCGTCATTCGGACGCTGAAGCTGGCCAACTCGGCCGCCTACGGGATATCCCGCGACATATCGAGCGTCACGGAAGCAATCGCCATGTTGGGGTACAAGAATATCAGCAATATTGTCCTTTCCGCTTCGGTCTATTCCGTCATGGATAAATCGCTTCAGGGATATGCGCTCGACCGGGGACAGCTCTGGAAACACTCGCTGACGGTCGCGTACGCGGCCAGATACATTGCGCAGCGTTTCGGGAAGTCCATACCGGAAGAGGCGTATGTCGGCGGCCTGTTACACGACATCGGCAAGGTCGTCCTGAATGATTATGTCCGCTTCGGGTACGGCATCATCGTCAAACTGGTCGAAGAGAAGCAGATCCCGTTTATCGAGGCGGAGACGCAGGTTCTCGGCTTCGACCACGCGCAGGTCGGCGCGATGCTCGTCGAAAAGTGGGGATTGCCCGAAGCGTACGGATATGCCGTCGCGTATCATCACGCTCCGGATTCCGTGCCTCCGGAGAAACGCGAGAAGTTTCAACCTATTGCGGACATCGTCCATACGGCGAATGCCATGTGCCTCATGCTCGGCGTCGGCATCGGCGCGGACGGGTTGCAGAATCCCATGTATCCACAGGTGTTTGAACGACTCGGCATAGAAGACTGTGAAGGCCTTCTTTCGGAACTTGTGGATTTTGTTCAGGTCGCGGCGGAGGAACTCGAATCATGGGAGAGTCCGGAAAATGAATGATATTCCTTTGGTGATAACGGTCGACGGTCCGGCGGGATCGGGGAAGAGCACCGTGGCGAAAGCGCTTGCGAACCGGCTCGGCCTTTCGTATCTCGACACGGGAGCGTTGTATCGGGCTATTGCGTGGCATCTGCACAATCACGGCATTGCGGCGGTTGAAGGAGAAGCGCTGACGCGCGCTCTCGAAGCGCTTTCCATTACGCTTGGGAAGCAGGGCGTCTGTGTCGGCGAACACAACGTCACATCTCTCATCCGCTCGCCGGAAGTCGACAGCGTCGTTTCGAATTACGCAGCCCTTCCCTCCGTGCGCCGGAAACTGCTCGATTTGCAACGGCGACAGGCGATCCTTCCGGGAATCGTCGCGGACGGAAGAGACATGGGAACCGTCGTTTTCCCGTGCGCTTCGTGCAAGTTTTTCCTGATTGCGACTCCCGAGATCAGAGCGCAGCGGCGCGTGAAGGAAATTCGGGAGCGGGGAGAAACCGTTTCGTACCAGGATGTTCTGGAAGGCATCCGGGAAAGGGACCGGATCGACTCGGAACGGGAAGAAGCTCCCCTCCGAAAACCGGAGAATTCCCATGAGATCGACACTTCCGGAATGAGCATTGAAGAAGTCGTCTCCCGAATGTACGGAATTGTCGCCGGTGCGGTGTCTCTATGAAAGAGATGTCTTTTTTTTCGCCGCTTGTGTACTTTCTGGTCCGATGGTTCTGCTGGATCGTTCTGAAGGTCTACAACCGCATGAGGGTTCTCGGACTGAAGGACGTCGATCCGAAACGCCAGTACATAGTGGTGTGCAATCATTGCAGCAACCTGGATCCAGTCGTTATCGGAGGGACCTTCCCGACGCGACTCCGGTATCTTGCGAAGTCGGAGCTTTTCCAGTGTCCCGGTTTCAGTCACCTCTTGCTGGCCCTCGGCGCGATTCCCGTGAAGAAGCAGGACAGCCAGAGCGCCGGCGCGACGCTGAAAGCGTTTCTCTCGCTTCTTGAAGACGGCGAAAGCGTCCTTATTTTCCCGGAAGGGGGACGTTCCGATGACGGTGCGCTGAAACCCCTCGAGGGCGGAGTCGCCCTCATTGCATTGAAGTCGAAAGTGGCGATTCTCCCCGCGTATATTCGCGGTTCTTTTCAGGCGATGCCTCCCGGCGCCCCATGGATCAAACCCGTTCGCATTTCGGTGACCTACGGTAGTCCGATCGACCCCTCCCCGTATGCTTCCTGCGAGTCCGGCGGCAAAGAGGCCCGAGGGAAGTTGCTCCAGGCGATATCGGAGGCCTTTATCGCTCTTGAGCGTCAATCCGATGAGTAAAAATATATCCGGAAAGACACGAAAAGCCGTCATCGCAGCTCTGGACATGCCCTCTGCGGATTTCGACGTGGAGCCGTTGCTCGATGAGCTTGAGCTTCTGCTTAAGAACCTGGGAATCGCTTCCGTCGGAAGGATTATTCAAAAGAAGGACCACCCGGATGCCGGGTGTTTCCTTGGAACCGGAAAGGCGGAAGAGGCGGCGCTTTTTTGCGCTTCCGTGGGGGCCGGACTGATAGTGTGTAACGGCCAGCTCGCGCCGGGGCAACGGGCGACGCTTGCGAAAATCACGAAATGCGAAGTCTGGGACAGGGCCTTTGTCATCATGAAGATTTTCGAGCGTCGCGCCCGCTCCCAGGAAGCGAAGCTCCAGGTCGAGCGTGCGTTGTGCGCCTATGAGATCCCCTACCTCAAGGGGTTGGGACGGGTGATGTCGCGTCTCGGAGGAGGAATCGGAACCAGGGGCCCCGGTGAGACGGAGTTCGAACGGCATCGACGAAAGCTCGAACGACGATTGCGGGATATATCGGGCAAACTCGGCGCCATTCGCGACCGCCGTCGTCTGAGCAGGGAACGTCGGGCCAAAGAGCGATTCCCCGTCGTTTCGCTTGCCGGGTATACGAATAGCGGAAAATCGACGCTTCTGCGGAGATTGTCCGGCGACGAGACGCTCATTGCGGAGGACAGGCTGTTCTCGACGCTGGATACCTTTATTCGGGCAGTGCGGCTTCCTTCCGGGAAAACGATTCTCGTGGCGGATACGGTCGGCTTCATTCGAGACCTCCCCCATTCGCTGATCGATGCGTTCCGTGCAACGCTTGAGGAAATATGCCAGTCGTCGCTGATCCTCCTCGTTCTTGACGCCGGCGCGCCGGATTGTCTTGAGACGTTTCGCGTCGTGACGAAGACGCTTGGAGACATCGGGGCCGGAGAGGTCCGGCGAATCGTCCTGCTGAACAAGACAGATACGTGTCGGGAAGAATATGTCTTTCAGCTGCGCGAGCGGATCGCGGGAGAAGAGGATGTCGTTCTTCCCGTCAGCGCGGTCGACGGAAGAGGAGTCGATCAGCTGCTCCGATATCTGGATGAATTTTTCCAACAGGAGGAAAAGCCATGATTCGAAGCATGACCGGGTACAGCAGGGTGTCCGTTTCGCACGAATGGGGGATCGTGACGATGGAAATATCGTCGGTCAACCATCGTTTTCAGGATTTTTCGATTCGCCTCCCGAGAGAACTCTCACAATTTGAATCGCAGGTTCACTCGGTGTTGCGGCGACGTCTTTCGAGGGGAAAAGTCCGGGCTTCCATCGACGTTCAATGGGCGCCGTCGCTTTCGGGATGCCATCTCGATATGGGAGCGCTCGAAGGAATATATTCCGAACTGCAAACGTTTCGTGCGGCGCGGCGTATTCCCGGCGATCCCGTTCCCGAAATGCTCCTGCAGCTTCCGGGGATTTTAATCGGACCCGCGAGCAGCGAAGAGCGGACCCAGGAGATTAGCGATTGTCTTGCGGATCTTGCGCAGCAGGCTCTGGACAAACTGGAGGAAATGAAAGCGGAAGAGGGGATGCACATACAAAGTGATATAATATCACATCTGACCGCTTTCGAGAGTCTTCTCGACGCCATTTCCTCGATTTGGGACAGAGAGTCGAAATCCGCTTTCGCCGATATGCAGGAACGAATACGAAAAGCGATCGGAGAAATGAACGGAACGCTCGACGAAGGCAGGCTTGTTCAGGAAGTCGTCATCATGGCGGATAAATGGGACGTTTCCGAGGAAATCGCCCGATCGAGAAGCCACATCGAGAAATTTCGCACGATCCTTCGCCAGGATGAATCGCAAGGGAAGAAACTCGATTTTCTCGTTCAGGAGATGAACAGGGAAGTCAACACGATGGGATCGAAGCTGGCGAGTTCGGAATTGCGATGGAATGTCGTCGAGTGCAAGACTATTATCGAAAGAATCAGGGAACAAGTGCAAAACGTGGAGTGATGCGGTATGCCGTACAGACTCGTTCATATCGGTTTCGGCAATATGATAGTAGCGGAACGGATCGTGGCGATCATTCACCCTTCATCCGCTCCAATCAAAAGACTGAAAGAAGAAGCGAAAGAAGCCGGCCGGCTGATTGACGCGACGCAAGGCAGGAAAACCAGGGCGATTCTGGTCACGGACAGCAATCACATCGTGCTGTCGGCGATCCAGCCTGAGACAATCGTGCATCGATTCGAGGACGAAGCGAATGACGGAGATGAAGAATAGAAAAGGACAGATATTCGTTTTGTCCGGCCCCAGCGGCGCCGGCAAGGGGACGGTTCGGAAACGGCTCTTTCAGGAAATACCGATGCTGAAGTACTCTATCTCCTGTACGACGCGACAACCGCGTCCCGGAGAAGTCGACGGGGTGGACTACCGCTTCATAGACGAAACGCGGTTCAGGGCTTTTATCCGGGAAGAAGCTTTTCTTGAATGGGCGGATGTCCATGGCCACCTCTACGGAACACTCTGCTCGGATGTCGAGCGCGAATGCAGCGCCGGATACGATATCGTTCTGGAAATCGACGTTCAGGGAGCGATGCAGGTCAGAAACAAATGCACGCGGTGCATCCTCATCTTTCTCAGCCCTCCTTCCCTGGAGGCGTTGGAGCAGCGGCTCCGCCTGAGGGGAACGGAAAGCGAGGAAAATGTGCGTATTCGTCTGCGAAACGCGAACGATGAAATGAACCTCGCTTCAGGATACGATTATCTCGTTATCAATGACAGCGTCGAGGACGCAGTGCATCGGATCAGGGAAATTATTCTCTCCGAAAGGAACAGATATGCTTCTTCCGCATGTCTCCAAGGGAGGTGAAACGATTGAAATTCTACGATATCGACGCAATGGCGAAAAAACTGGGGATCGACAACAAGTATCTTCTGACGACGTTAGTGTCGGGACGAGCGCGAAGCATCAGCGAACAAAAGGGAAGAATTCTCGAAGAAGAAGAAAAATATATCTCCGTCGTTCTCGACGATCTGGACGAAGAGCGTCTTGCCGTGATCCCGGCGACGAAGCCGTCGCAGGAATCAAGCGAAGGAAAAGAAGATGTTGGCCTGGAAGCGTAGCAGACGGGTTGTGTTGGGCGTTTCCGGCGGGATAGCCGCCTACAAGGCGGCCGAAATCGTGCGCCTTCTCCGGAATTGCAGCTGCGACGTCGAAGTCGTCATGACGGAGGATGCGGAGCGTTTCGTGTCGCCGTTGACGCTTGCCGCTCTTTCCGGAAGAAGGGTATGGCGACAAACCGATTATCTTTCCTCGGAGTATGGCTGCACGATCCCGCATATTTCTCTTGCGGACTGGGCCGAAGTCGTGATTATCGCTCCGCTGACCGCGAATACCATGGCGGGGATCGCCTGCGGGACGGCGAAGAGCCTTCTGGAATCGGTCGTTCTTGCGACGACGGCTCCGGTGCTTCTCTTTCCGGCCATGAACATCCACATGCTGGAGAACGCGGCTACCCGGAAGAATGCCGCGACGTTGCGGGAAAGAGGATACCGGGTCGTCGATCCCGACGAAGGATTCCTTGCGTGCGGATACGAGGCGAAGGGCAGACTCCCTTCTCCCGAGGTCATCCTCCAGGAGATGTGGAGAATTTTGTGCCCGGACAGAAGCCTCGCTTCAAAACGCGTTCTCGTAACGTCGGGTCCGACTTGGGAGTTTCTCGATCCGGTTCGCTTTATCGGAAATCCCAGTTCCGGCAAAATGGGACGCGCCGTCGCGCAAACAGCATGGTATCGCGGGGCCGATGTCACTCTTGTCGAAGGGCCGGTTTCCCTCGATGCTCCATACGACATGGAACGCATTCCCGTCGTTTCCGCCCTCGACATGTGCGAGGCGGTCCTCTCAAGATCGTCCGATTGCGACATTATCGTCAAGGCTGCGGCTGTCGGCGACTTTCGTGCGGAGAAAAGAGAGGAAGGAAAGGTGAAGCGGGAAGGACGCGATCGCCTTTCGATTTCGCTCGTTCAGAACCCGGACATCGCACAAGAGCTTGGTGCGAGAAAGCGTGAAGGGCAAATTCTCGTCGGCTTTGCGGCGGAATCCTCTGACCTTTTTGCGCATGCCTCGGAGAAGATTCGGAAGAAGGGGCTCGACTTCATCGTTGCGAACGACATAACCGCCGAAGGCGCCGGTTTCCGGTCCGATACGAATCGGGTCGTCTTCATCTTTCCGGACGGAACGACCAGAAATTCGGAGGGTGCGAAAGAAGACGTCGCCGATGTGTTGTGGGACATCGTTTCGTCTCTTCAGGGCAGAGCGGAGAAGTGATGCGTGTCGTTTCTCGTGGATGTGATCGTACCGGGACCGTGGTGGAATCATCTTACGTATCTTTGTGAAGAAAATCTTTCTGTCGGATCCCGCGTGCGTGTCCCGTTAGGGAGAGGAACGCGCATCGCATTTGTGTCGCGTTTTCCGTCCGAAGAATCCGCTTCCCCCCCTACGATACGAAAAATCAGCGAAACGCTCGACATCTCTCCCGTCTTCCCTGCTTCCTTATGGAAGCTGAGCGACTGGGTCGGTGAGACGTTTCTGTGCGGCCAGGGAACGGCGCTTGGGGATATGTTGCCTCCGGATGTCTTGAAAGGCGCATCCTACGACGCTCTGTGTTTTGAGAAAATGTCCGACGGCGATAATCGAACAACCGACAGCGTCGTTTTCCGTCCCCGCGACGAGGAGCGATTTGAAGAATACAGACGCTTGATCGGGAAGACGGAAGGAACATGTCTCGTCCTGTTTCCCGAGAGAGAGACCGCGCAGCGCTTTTACGCGTCGTTGAAAGACAGGGACGACGTCCTCCTGTGGCCGAACGGAGGAGGACGGAAGGCGATGCTGGCATGGGATTCCGCGCGCCGCTCCATTCCCCGCGTCGTGCTGGGGGCGCCGGGGGTTTGTTATGCGCCGCTTCCGCGCATCGATCTGGTTGTCATCGAAGACGAATGCGCATCGTCCTATGATTCGCAGAAGTTCCCTTTTCTGAACTACAGAATGATCGCTGCGAGACGTGCGAGAGATCACGGAGCGCATCTCGTTCTCGGCGGAAGAATGCCTTCGGCGCGCGCCTTTCAGCGATACCGCCCGTCGTGCACAGAGCGCCCGGGAAGCAAGCTTGTCCTGATCCGCAAGAATGCGGCGTTGCGCAAAGCGACGCCCGGAATAGACAAGCAACTTCCGGTCGGACGCGCCATAGTCCGGATGACGGAGCGAACGTTGCGGGAGTCGAAGGTTTCTCTCTGGATTCTCGACCGTTTGGGGTATGCGGCGGGGATACGATGCGACGATTGCGGCGCGACCATCGCATGCACGCGGTGCGGCGGCGCCCTGCGATGGAAGGAGCGTGACGCCGTAGCGACGTGCATGCAGTGTCGGCTGAAAGTCGCCGTGCCGGAAAGATGTCCGTCCTGCGGCGGAGTCCTCCTGATCGGGGAACGGCCGGGAACCGAAGCTCTGCGCAAAATTGCGGCCGGATGTTCCGGAAACCCGCATGTCATTGAATGCGTCGTTGAGGATCTCAGCGTCGCTTCACGGAGAAAAGCGATCGAAAAACGCGTCTCCGACGGGGCGATACTCATCGGGACGCGGGGGATCCTTCCGTTTTGCGATACGTTACCCGTGGGACTGGTGTGTTGGATCGATCCGGAGGTCGAACTGGGATTCTCCCGCTATTACGGAGCGGTGCTTCTGTTTTCCATGATCTGGGAATCCTGCTGGAGAGGCCCCGGGGCGGAGAAGAGGACCGTTCTTGTCCAGACTTCCGAAACGGGGGCGAAGTGGATCAGGGGCGCCCGGCAGGGATGGAGCGCTTTTTGGGATGAAGAACTGAGAGAACGGAAGCTCATGATGCTTCCGCCGTATCAGATGCAGTTCGAAATCGAAGCGCCTCCGGTTGTTCGGAGTTCTATTCTGGAGTCGCTGAGACACGCGAACATTGATGTGATACCATGGTCCGAAGAGAATGAGCGGGCGCTCGTCGTCGGAGTAGGGCTTCGGACGATGAAGAAAGCGATGGAGAGGTTCTTTTCGATCAAAGCCTCCGGCCTTGGTTTTCCACGCATTCGGGTCCGCATGGAATAAAAAGAAGCTCCCGGGAAGGAAGATAGCGTGTTTGTCATATCGATCGTAGGAAGACCCAATGTGGGGAAATCTTCTCTTTTCAACAGGCTTGTCGGTCGCAGGGAAGCGATTGTGGACGACTTTCCCGGAGTGACCCGGGATAGGCTGTATGGTGTCGCTACGTGGAAGGACCGCAGCTTCTATGTCGTCGATACGGGGGGATATCTCGCCGCCGCCGCAGAGCCCATGATGGACGGCATACGACAACAGGTCCAGCGCGCCATTTCGGAAAGCGACGCGGTCCTGCTCGTCATTGACGGCATTGAAGGTCCGACTCTGACGGACGCCGATGTGGCGGAGGTTCTGAGGCGCTCGGGCAAACCCGTCGTCGTCGTCGTGAATAAGATCGACGATGACAAGCATGAGGATAGAGTGCTCGAAGGGTATTCGCTCGGATTCGGTTCCGTTTTCGGCGTGAGTGCGGAACACAAGCGGAATATGGATGATCTGCTTGACGGTATCGTTCGGATGCTTCCTCCGGTCGAGGAGGAAGCGGAAAGTGGCGCGGACGATGAAGACGCTGAGGTGCGGGTTGCTATCGTCGGACGCCCCAATGTCGGGAAGTCGAGCCTGCTGAACAAGCTTGTGGGGCAGGAACGGTCGCTTGTGAGCGCGATTCCCGGTACGACGAGGGATTCGGTCGACACAACGCTGAAAGCGGAAGGGCGCGTCTTCCGTCTTATCGATACGGCCGGACTCCGACGTAAAAGCCGTGTTCGCGATGATGTCGAATATTATTCTTTTCTTCGAACATTGCAGGCCATTGATCGTTCGGACGTATCGCTCCTTGTGATGGATGCAACCGAGCCGGTCACAGACCAGGATAAAAAGCTGGCGGCGCTGATTCTTGAAAAGGGGAAAGGCCTTGTCATTCTTCTCAACAAGTGGGATCTTCTGAAAAAGAAGGATGATCTCGGCGACCGCATGAAAGAACTCGTACGGGACGAAATGGTCTTCGCAAAACATGCGCCCGTGACGTTCGTATCGGCGCTGACGAAGCGGGGCCTTCAGAAGATTTTCCAGTCGGTTCTTGAAGTGTACGAGAATAGAAAAAAAAGAATAAGCACGAACGTCCTTAATCGGGTCATTCGTGATCTTCTGGCTTTTGACCGATTGCCTTCGGATCGGAACGGAAGACGTTTGAATATCTATTATTGCACGCAAAGCAGCGTCGAGCCGCCGACGTTTGTCTTTTTCGTAAACGATGCCTCGCTCATAACCATTCCATTCGAAAACCATATCGAAAATGAACTTCGTGGTATTTCTGGTTTTGAGGGGTCTCCGATACGATTGTTTTGGAGGGAAAAGGCGCGGGAGTGAGATTTTCCTTGACCGGAGCTAGGGTTGCTGGTAAAACTAAGGTGTTCGAGGTATGGCTTCATATCCTTATTATCACGCTGGTTATACCAAGGAAGAGGAGGTTGCGAGTTTGACGAAGACGGATCTGATCAATGCGGTGGCGAAGGCGACGGGGCTCAACAAGAAGGAATCAGGCGGCGCGGTGAATGCGGTCTTCGAGGCCATTGAAAATGCCCTTGCCAAAGGGGACAAAGTCCAGCTCGTTGGTTTCGGGACGTTTGAAGTCCGGAAACGAGCGGCAAGAGAAGGAAGAAATCCCCAGGACCCAAAGAAAGTCATCAAGATCCCGGCGAAAACAGTTCCTGCGTTTCGTCCCGGGAAAGCGCTCAAGGACAAGGTTTAAGAGAATCATTTTTGTATTTGACGTTTTTTTCTTCAAAAGCGGCCCTTTCGAGGCCGCTTTATTTTTTTGCTCCTATGTTCTCGCCTGAAGATACGAAAAAATACGGAGCCAGTTTTCCGTCGAAACTTCCTCCGCGCGGACCTTTTGTTTCGGGTCGAGTCCGGAACGCGTGAGGGCTTCTCCGACGATATCGCACTGATACCCCGCGCTGCGTAAGTTCCAGAGAAGCGTCTTGCGTCGATGGCGGAATGCGTCCTCAAGGAGCGTTCTGAAGGCGTCCCGAGTCGCTATTTCCAGATTTTCCGTTGTGTTGAACATCGCCAGCACCGAATCCGCGTGGGGAGCCGGCCTGAAGGAGCGCCGGTCTACACGCCGCACAATACGTCCGCCCCCAAGCGCGTCAAGAACGATTCCAAGAGGGCCCCTTCCCTTTGTTTTCGGTTGCGCCAACAACCGCTCCATCGCCTCCTCTTCCAGAAGGAGCACGATGCGGCGCACTGTTTTCAAACAGTGCGAGATGAAGGTCCATAAAAGGGGAGTCATAATGCTGTATGGTATGTTCGCTACGATTCGAGTGAGTCCTTCGGATGGAAGAGAGGCGTAGTCCCATGTTCGAGCGTCTCCCCACAACAGGGAAACCCGCCCCGGATACCGTTCTTCAAGAGGTGCAAGCCACGGCTCAAGCCTCCTGTCGATTTCAATGGAAAAGACTCTGCAGCAACGTTCTGCGATCGCTTCGGTCAGAATCCCTTTTCCGGGGCCGACCTCAAGAACCGAACACCCTGAGGTCAGTTCGGCGACGTCCAGAATATCGGAAAGCACATTTCTGTCGAGCAGAAAGTTCTGTCCCCATTTTGGTTTCGGAACGAAGAATTCAGGACTCATTCAGGAATCATCCTTATTGGAGAAGCTTCGGGATAAAAAAACGGGAAACCGTTGTCGGTTTCCCGTTACATATCTGGTCGGGACGAGTGGATTCGAACCACCGACCACCTGCACCCCATGCAGGTACGCT
>CAYVKE010000039.1:0-24236 GCA_964451935.1 uncultured Synergistaceae bacterium
GAGTTCATCGACGGCGCGGTTCACGCGGCGAATTTCGTTCTCAAAACGCTGTGGGACGGGAAGGGAGAACTGCGGCATCGATATATCGGCGGAGAAACCGCCATTCCCGGAATGTTGCCCGACTACGCGTTTCTCGCCCGCGGATTTCTCGAGTTGCACGAAGCGACGAAAGACGCCCGCTGGCGGAAGGAAGGGATTGCCTTCGTAACGAATGCAATCCGCCGTTTCTGGGACGAAAAACACGGAGGCTTCGAAATGAGCGTGAGAACGGACGCGCGCCTCTTCCTGCCGATCCGCGACGCCCATGACGGAGATATCCCGTCTGGAAACGCGGCCATGGTGCAGACCCTCATGAAAGCGTACGAGTGCACGAAAGACGGGGAGTATCTGCGTCTCGCCCGCAGGACGGCGTCCGCGTTCGCCGACGCGATCCATAGTTCGCCGGGTGCCCACACGCACCTTCTCGAGGCCGTGCTGTCGATGAATCGCCTGTAACGGTCGAGGCGGTGACGGCTTTCCGGATGTTTCGATATTCGGATGTGCGGGAGCGACGGGAAGGACTTCCGCTCTTGTTGCGGGATTGTTCATGAGTTATAGTGTGATGAACTGTAGCGGACGTACTTTGAAGGGAGGCCCGGGCCATGGAAGAAGTGAAAAAGGTCATAACAGAGGTCGGAACGAATGAATGGCAGGTTGTGGTTTTCTTTCTCGGAGAGCAGACCTTTGCGATAAATGTGGACAAGACCCGCGAGATTCTCCGGTGGACGGGGAGCCGCTCCATCCCGGACGCTCCGACATCCATGATCGGAATCACGTCGGTTCGCGGAGAGGTGCTCCCGCTGATGGACCTCAGGAAGCATCTGGGCATCGTCTCGAAAGTACCGCTCGAATCAAGCAAGATCATCATCGCGGAATTCAACGAGATCAAGCTCGGGTTCGTCGTCGATTCCGTGGAACGTATTTACAGGATCAATTCCGAGGAACTTGATTCCTCCCTGACGGGCACGTTCCTCGGTCAGTTCGTGTTGTACGTTATCAAGAGAGATCATCGGAACGTTCTGCTTCTCGATTACGAGGCCATCGTGCAGTCCATCAATCCCTCCCTGTCCGAACGGTATGCGCTGGATCCCGAAAAAGCCAGGGAAATGACGGCGGATCTGGGAAATCTGGATTCGTACAAGATTCTCGTGGCGGAGGATTCCCCGCTGATCCGCAGGCAACTGCAGGATGTCCTCTCTCAGGGAGGATTTCATAACGTCGTACTGGTGGGGGACGGAAAAGACGCGTGGGATCATCTCGACGCCACCCCCGACGATTTCTCCCTTCTCGTCACGGATGTCGAGATGCCGCGTCTCGACGGTCTTGCGCTGACCCGTCGGGTCAAGGAAAACACGAAGATGCGATCGATTCCCATCGTCGTTTTTTCCTCGATCATGGCGCATGACATCAAAATCAAGGCTGCGAGCGTCGGAGCGGAGGCTCAGATCACGAAGCCGGAAATCAACGATCTTGTCTCGCATGTATGCCGCCTCCTTCGGGAATACCCGAGGAGCGCCTAGGAGGAATTTTTCTGTCCCTTCCGTACTGGGATTCGCACGTGGATATGGAGGTTGCGTCCTGGTTCCCGTTGGGGGTCGATTTCTGTCCCGTATCGATCAATTCCCTGTTCAGCGCGGACCTTGAGCTGGTCGCTTCCCGCGCGCTCTCTCTCGGAAGCGAGTTTTACTGTATGAGCAGTCTCCGGAGCGGAAATGTGGGAAGCCTTCTGCGAGACAGCATGCTTTTCCCGGGCAGCGATACGCGACTGGATCTCGGATTCACGATGGTCTTCGGATACTCCGCTGGAATGGAACGGATTGTCGAAGGCGCTCTCGGCGCCTACGCGAACCTGTCCGCAGGGGTATCGAGTTGCCGTGTCTGGGATCGGGATATGCCCCGCGAAGAATTCAAGGCCATCATTCTTGTCAGTCCTGATCCGTTTTTCGACGAGGAAGCGTTTCTGGTTTCGTTTTCCCGGTCGCTGGAAGCCGGACCGTGCGAAAAGGAGATCCCCTTCTATGCGGAACATTTCGGCTATGTCCGTTTTTTCATCCCCTTCGAAACGGACAACCTGCAGGAATTGCAGATCAGCCGGTTGCTCCACGAAATGGAAAACGAGGAAACCCGAAAATCGGTAGGCCCGTCTCCCGAGATCCGTTTCCCCAGATTCCCGGAAATCCGGATACAACGGTAGGTTCTTCGTTTCGCGGAAATGCTTTTGCAGGTATAATAAAAGTTCACACTTGAAAGCGCCGCACCGTCGGCAGGAGGGACCGCATCGAGATGAAAGAAACGAAACCGGTGGAGGGCAGCATCCTGAAAGACGGCATGACGAGCGACATGTCTCCGGAGAATCAGGGGAAAATCCACGAATTGATCCGTGAAGCACAGGGCAGGGGAAAGGGCAGCGTCACGCAGGAGGACATCGAGAAGGCGTTTCACGATGACATGTGGAACGCCGATCTGCTGGACAGCGTCTATACCGCTCTTCTGGATCACGGTCTCAAGGTGCAGGAAGACGAGGCGGAGATCGAACCGGAGAATGAGGCCGAGACGGAAGAGGAGCCCAAGGACGCGCGCGCCGCGCGAGGGGCGGACGAGGACGCCCTCATTCAGCCGTCGCTTGACGGGGAGCCGGGCAAGCTTGACGATATTCCCCTGACGGATCCTGTGCGCATGTACCTCCGCGAAATCGGGAAAGTTCCGCTTCTCGGGCCGGAGGAAGAAGTCGAACTTGCGAAACGCGTCGAAGCGGGCGATCCGGTCGCAAAGCAGAAGATCATCGACGCGAATCTGCGTCTGGTCGTGAGCATCGCGAAAAAGTACATCGGACGCGGCATGCTCTTCCTCGATCTGATCCAGGAAGGCAACCTCGGACTGATTCGCGCCGTCGAAAAGTTCGACTACCGGAAGGGATTCAAGTTCAGCACCTATGCCACGTGGTGGATCCGCCAGGCGATCACGCGCGCGATTGCGGATCAGGCGCGGACGATTCGCGTCCCGGTGCACATGGTGGAGACGATCAACAAGATGGTGCGCGTTTCCCGCCAGCTCGTGCAGCGGTTGGGCCGCGAGCCGACCGACGAGGAAATTTCGAAGGAGATGGACATCGAGCCCGGGAAGGTCGAAGAAATTCGCCGTATCGCCCAGCTCCCCGTTTCCCTCGAAACTCCGATCGGCGAGGAGGAAGACAGCCAGCTCGGGGACTTCATCGAAGACAGGGATCTTCCAAGTCCTGAGGAGTCCGCTGCGAGCCATCTGTTGCGAGAGCAGATCGAGGAAATGCTTGATAACCTTTCCGAACGGGAACGCGAGGTCCTCCATTTCCGTTTCGGCCTTGAGGACGGCCGTTCGTATACGCTCGAAGAAGTCGGAAAGAAATTCGGCGTTACGCGCGAGCGTATCCGGCAGATTGAAGCGAAGGCGCTCCGAAAGCTTCGCCACCCCAGCAGAAGCAGAAAACTCAGGGATTTTCTCGATTAAGCGCGTCCGTCGTCCGTAACGGCGCGTCCTCGTAGCGGAAAGAGGTGAGCGCATGCACGAGTCCGTCCTGCTCGTCCTTCATCCAGGATGTTCTCTGGAACGGGATCTGAAACAATCTGTCGAAGAATGCGGCTTTCGGGTTTCCGGAGTGTTTTCTTCCGTCGAAACTGCGGCCGAAGAAGGGCGCGCCGACTACGCCCTCGTCGATATCGCTTTTTTCGACTCCCGGCAAGACGCGCAGGCTCTCTTCAGGCTCGCTCGATCGTGCGTTCGCGGTTTCGGTTGCGTTCTCACAGGGGATATCGACGCCGCGACGGCTCGAAGCGCCGCACAATCTGGAGCGACGTCGTTTCTGACGCATCCGTTTGAAAGCGTTCACGTCGCCTGTGAACTTGGAGCCGTTTTCACAGGGAACTCGCTGCGGCAGCGGGACGCCATTTTTCGCGAAGCGCCGGTCGGCATCGCGTTGCTTGATTCCGACGGAGTCGCTCTCGACGTCAACGATGCGTTTCTGCATCTTTTCGACTTCCCCTCCGAATCACACGTCCAGGGGAAACCCCTTCGCGACCTGATCGCCGGGGGAACGATCGGGCTTCAGGCGATCGCCCTCGAACAGCTCGTCCTTCAGGGAAAGCGCGTCTGCGTCGACACGAAACGCAAACGGAACGACGGCGCTGAGATTGATGTCTCGTTAATCCATGCCCCCGCTACGCTCCCTTCGGGACGCGCGGGCATTTTCTGTATCTATGAGGATATTTCGGAACGGAAGAAAAACGAAAACCGCCTCCGGCGACAACTCCTTCGCGAGAAATTCTCTTCCCGGATTTCTCTTTCGGCGATGACGTCGTCGTTTCCTGAGCCCGTCATCAGCGAAGCCCTTCAGCACCTCGGGCTTTTCGCGGAAGCGGATCGGGTGTGTTTCGTTTCCCTTGAGGCCGGACCGTTCGGCGAACCTGCGACATGGACGCGAAGGACGGTCCCGGATGTCGAAAATGACGGGATCGCCAATGCCCTGCGTCAGGAAAACTGGATGTGGAGCAGGCTCACAACGGATCGCTTTCTGGTCATCGAGGATCTTCGCGCCCTTTGGGACAGGAGTTCCGCCGCCATGGAACGACTCCGCGAACGTCGGATCGGGGGGCTGCTCGCGGTGCCGGTCGTCCTGCGCGGCGTGGTCCTCGGCGCGTTCGTCCTCGAGTGTATCGACAGGAAAAAATCGTGGGACATGGAAGAGATCGCTTTTCTCCGTTTTCTCGTCGAAATCTTTCGCGGAATGGCCGAGCAGAGCTTTACGAAAGCAACCGTATCGGAGAACCGGAACCGGTATCACTCGATTTTCCAGGAATTCGGATTTCCGCTTTTTCTCTGTACGATTACCGGAGACCCGGAGGGACGGGGAGGAGATGTGCGCTTTTCCGAATGGAACGGACGCGGGGGGAAATATCTCGCGTCCCGGGGCGTTTCCGATCCGATAGGACGCTCCGTAAAGGACATCGATCCCTCGTTGGCCGAAGTGCTTCGGAACGTGACGCAAAGAGGCGGTGCGAGAACCCTGCGCCTTCAACCGGAACCGTGGGGGGACGGTGCGTTCGCCCGGATTTTCTCGCCCCGGAAGAACGTCGTTGCGTTCATGGTATTTGACGTTTCGGACGCCACATCCACGTGACGAACAGTGACGCGGCGACGCAAAAAAGCGCGAACCACCGGAACGCGTGAACGACTCCGGCCGATTCGCCGGCGAAGCCCATGTACAGTGGCAACAGAAACCAGCTGAAGTCCATCGAAAAGAACACCAGCGACGCGGCTTTTGCGCGAAGCCGGATAGGGACGAGGTCTCCCGTGAACGAGAGATGTGCAGGGTAGGCGTACCCCATGCCCATTCCGTAGATCAGGCCGCATACGGCGAGAACCGTGTTCGATGTCGCGTACGATGTTACGACGAGACACACGGCCATCAGGGCGAAGGATGGTCCCGCGAGCAGCGTGCGCGGCAACCGGTTGAACAGATCGCGTCCGAAAAAACGGATCAGCGTGGCGCCGATGGCGTTGGGAATCATGAACGCTGAGGGAACAAGCCCCTTCCCCATCGCGAAACTCGAAATATAGACGATTGAGGCGTCGCACAGGCCGAACAGCAGACAGGAAAGCAGCATGCGAACAGCCGGCGTTGTGCGGAAAAGCTCCCCGTACGTTCCCCACGCGCGCCTGCCTTCGCCGTCTGTCGGGAGGACAACCGGTTTGAGTTGGATCGAAAGGCGGGCGCACAGGAGCGCGGCGACCGGGGGCATCGCCAGAAAGATCGTCGATGCGCCGCGCCGGAGCAGGAAGTCGGAAAATGGAACGACCGTGAAGAGCGGAAAGACGCTTCCGATAGTGACAAGGGCGAACGAGGCGCCCCGAAGCTCCTCCGGAACCGAAAGCGCCTGATAGGCGGTCATGGCGACGACAAACACGCTGAAAAACAATCCCATGAGGATCCGGACGCCCAGGATGGGGACAAGGTCTTTTCCGTGAAACGCGAACGCGACGGACAATACGGCGCAGCCCAGCGATGACAGGATCATCGTTCGGCGCACGCCGAATCGCTCGACGATCCACCCGCCGAAGGGCCTGGCGAGCGTCGTCGCCGCGTAAAATACGCTTACGGCCAGTCCGGCGCCCGATGCGGACATCCCCTGCGATTCAAGATACGGGGCCAAAAAGAAGTAGGTGTTCGAGTAGGCGTAAATTGCAAAGTTCGACATGAAGAGAAACAGGATAAGTGGATTCACGTGTTTGTTCCTCCTTGGCGGGACTCCGGATACTGTACCATCACGGGGGAGTTTCTCCCAGACGGGGGGGCGAAAAAACGGAAGGAGAGTGTGGAGGTATGCTGATTCGCGTCCAGAACCAGAAAGAAACAGTGCGCCGAAATGCCGCGGGAGGCGAAGGAGAGTTGCATTGCCGGTACGCCATTCCCAAGGGGGAAGGTCCGAAGGGGAGCTGTTTCACCATGGCCGGAATGATGGAGCTGACGGTCGGGGCGTCAGTCGGTCTCCATCCGCACGAGAACGACGAGGAATGTTACGTCATCCTTTCCGGAAGGGGTATTTTCGAGGACGATGACGGAAGCCGGAACGCGGTCGAGCCGGGGGACGTCATGCTCACGATGAGGGGCCAGAAGCATTCGCTCGTCAATACGGGCGTGGAGCCGCTCCGCTTTTTCGCTGTTATTGCCGAGTGACCGGGTTGGGAGGGGTCATAAAGGCCCTTCCCTTTCCAGCCAGCTTTGCATTGTATAATTCACGGTCTGCGGCGGCCATGAAGGCCTCGCGCCCCATCGGCGGCGCGTTCATTGCCAGACCGACCGAAACGCTGACGCCGTCGGTTGCGCGAGCTACGTCCGAACAGATTCGCTCTGCGATCGAGCGAGCCGTTCGAGCGTCGCAGTTCCGGAGCAGCAACGCGAATTCGTCGCCGCCGATTCGCGACGACAAATCGCTGTTTCGCACGCATCGTTGCATGACGGTTGCGATCAGGCGCAAAATCCGGTCGCCTTCCTGATGCCCCAAAGAGTCGTTGACTTGTTTGAAGTCGTCGACATCCACCAGCAGAAGCGCGCCTTCCTCTCCTCCCCCGACCAGCCCCTCCAGAGCCTGTTCGAAAACGCGGCGGTTCGCGAGTCCCGTCAGCGGATCCCGGTTCGCCATATTCCGGACGATCCGGTTGTCGGTCGCGAGCGTCGCGATCGTCTTCCGGCTTCGTTCCTGGAGTTCGAAGAAGAAAACCATGCCGGACAGCGTGAAGAAGTACGAAATGGCGAAGTACACGATGCCGTCCTCAGGACGGGGAATGAGAAGAAATGTTCCCGCAAACCCGATGCCGTTCAGGGAAAGGAAAAAGAGAAACGGACGTCGCCCCCGGAGCGCCGAGGCGATCCCTGTTCCGAGCAGCGTGACGAGATGTCGAACCAGAAGGACCGAAGCCGGGGCGTCGAAGAGCGAATATGCGAAGGGGAGAAGATTGAGAACAAACAGATTTGGAGTCAGCATCGCCCTGCTCCTGGGAACCGATACGGTCCCGCTCCTTCGGCGCATCAGAAGAAACTCGCCTGCGAGAAAACCGTCGAGCACCGCGAGCAATCGAAAGCCGAGTATGAGATCCACGACGCCCATCACGAAAAACCAGACGACTGTCAACGAGCACAGCAATCGGAGGACAGGGCCTTCCGCATCCCGGTGATCCGGGGCGTGGAGTTCCTCCGGTCGGTTTACATCGGGCCGAACCATGTCGCCGACAGTCCGTTCCGTTTTCGGGCGCCTGAGGGAAGTCCGAATCTCTTCGGATCCGGTTCGGTCTTTCGGGGGGAAATGATCGCGTCGGACGTATGCCCCAATATTCCGAAACATTCCTTCCTGATGATAAGATTGACGTTTTTGCGCATCGGAAGCGGTTCTTCTTCGGAGATCGTCGCCAGGGAGATCCTGCACTCATGGGAAAACAAAGAGGGAGGCGGAACATCTGCCCCCCTCTTGAAAACCAATCCCTCCGGGAAACGGGACGGAAATGACTACTGGGAGATTGCGCTCACGGGACATACGGATACGCAGCTGCCGCACTCGATGCAGGTGCCTTCGTCGACCTTCGCCTTGCCGTCGACCATGCTGATCGCCTCAACCGGGCAGTTTCCGACACAGGTCTCGCAACCCACGCACGCATCGGTATCAACCTTCGCCTTCGCCATAATACACACCTCCCTTACGATGATGTTTGAATAATTTCTTATTTATATGGAACGCTTCAAATTATAACGCACCACACTCCGGCGGGCAACCCGGATCGGAGTGTTCCGGCTTGAGATCACGGGTTAAAAGCGCCATCATGACGTCGGAAAGCTTTTTCCCGCCGTAGAGGATATCCCAGACCGCGCGGGCGATGGGCATTTCGACGGAATAGCGATCGGCCATGGAAACGACGGCCTGAACGGTGAAGGCTCCTTCGGCTACCTGGCCGACGGCGTTGCGCGCCTCATCGAGGGATTTCCCGGAACCAATCTCGAGCCCGAGACGAAAGTTTCGGGATTTCGAGCTGTAGCATGTCAGCATGAGATCTCCGATGCCCGTAAGTCCGGAGAGCGTCTGGGGCTGAACGCCCATTGCGGCTCCAAGTCGCGAGATCTCCGAAAGACCGCGCGTGATCAGGGCGGCGACGGCGTTGTCCCCGAGCCGGAGGCCGCGGGCGGCTCCGACGGCTATGGCGACGACATTCTTCACGGCTCCTCCGACCTCGACTCCGATTACGTCGTTTCCCGAGTACACCCGAAAGTGAAGCGTGGAAAACCGGCGCTGCCACTGCGTCGCCGCTTCCGGATCCGTCGACGCTGCGACGACCGCCGTGGGCAACCCCGCGATGACCTCTTCGGCGAAACTCGGCCCCGAGAGGACCGTAAAGGACGCATCCGGCAGAATCTGACGGACGATCTCACTGATGCGAAGCATCGAGCCGATCTCGAACCCTTTCGCGACGTTGCAGACGGCAGCCGTTACGCGAACGGGGACGAGATTCGAAAGCAGTCCGCGGACCGCCTGCGTCGGAACAGCCAGAACCCAGAGATCCGAGTGTTCCGCCGCGTCCCGAATGTCGGACGACGGGGCGACTCCCGGGTGGATCCTCGCCGAGGAGAGATAGCTCGGGTTGATGCCGGTGGCTGTTATCGCATGCGCCTGTTCCGACCGTCGGCACCACAGAACCACGTCATGGCCGTTTCTCGCAAGGAGATCCGCGAGCGCCGTTCCCCAGCTTCCGGCTCCGAAAACGCTGACCGTATTCATGCCCTGTCATCCTTTCTGTCACCCGGCGTCAGAATCAGCAGAATTGTCCCGAGCGCCATAATACCGCATCCGGCATGAATCGCGGGCACCAAAGACGACGTGACGTCGCGAAGCAATCCGGAAACAAGCGGGGCGACGATCGCGGAGGACATGACGAAGGCGTTGAAAAAGCCGATGGCCGCTCCCATCGAACGCGGGTATCGCGTGCTGACGATGTCGCCGATCCAGGAGACCATCGTGGGGACGAACGCGGAATTCGCGAACATGCCGAAGATCAGGAACGCGGCGATAATCGCGGGGGACGAGGTGACGAGCGTAATCAGATACAGCGCGAAAGCGCTCGCGGGGAGGACGATAACGGCGACCTTCTTTCTTCCGATGCGATCGGAAAGGCGCCCCCATCCAATTCCTGCCGGGATGGCGGAGAGTGCGACAAGCCCGGTGTACAACCCCGCCTGAGAAAGACTGAACCCCCGCTCGGCTTTCAGGAACGTAGGTCCCCACGTAACAGCGACCCAGAAGCCGTACAGGGAGGCGAAGGTCGCCAGATTGATCTTCCATATATCCGGATCCTTCAGGAGACGGGCGTATTCGGACAATGACGGCTGCGCGCCGCTTTTGGTTTCGGGGATGCATTTCCGGAAGACGAGGAGCATCAACAGCGTGGGAACCCCGAGAATCAGGAAAGGCGCCCGAAAGGAGCCGGACCATTCGAACACCGGACCGCTGACCGCCATTCCTCCGAGGATTCCGAAAGCCATGCCGATTCCGATCAGTCCGGAGCTGTAGCCGCGCTTTTCGGGAGGGACGACCGAAAGCATGGCGCCGTAGCATGCAGGATAGTAGGCGCCCGCGCCGAGCCCGTGCAATGCGGAGAGGAGAAGCAGTGAGAGATAGCTCGTTCCGAAAAGGCCTATGCCCGCTATGCCTATTCCCGCGATCCCGAACATGACGATCAGGACGCGCTTGAGCCCCCAGCGGTCGCCGGCAAGTCCGCTCGGAATCTGCATGAGAACGTACATGAGAAAATAGGCGCTCGTTATGGAGCCTGCGAGCGTTGACGATATCCCGAGCTGCGGGCCGATGACGGAAAGCAGCGGGTACATTGACGTTCTGTCTGCGTAGAGCAGGGCCCAACCGAGCATAAGTGCGTACAGCATGAATCATCCTCCTAGCGGGATCTACGGACATGGAGCAGCGTATCCGGAAAGTAGTGTAGGACGTCCGGGGCGAAGAGTAAAGAATACGCAGGGTGAATACAAGCGGCGAAGAAGAGCAAGTGATACAATGCATTCCGGAACTCTCTTCGGAGGTGCGCCTGGTGAGAGACTGGTGGTGCGCGACAGCGCTTGTGGTTTGTACCATGATCGGCTGTAGTCTCGAATGCGGGCCGATGCTTTTCGCGTTCTTTTTTCCGGCCATTCTGATCGGAGTCTTCACGCTCTCCGCGTTCTATTTCTCGAAGCGCGCCATGGGAATCGTCCTCCTGGCGGCGTCGGTGGTCGTTCCGTCGCTCCTGGCCGTGGCCGATGTTGATGTCCGATACGCCGTCCCGCAGTATGCGCTGATACTCTGTCTCTATGTCGTGATGGAATACCTCAAGAAGGCCTCCGTCCGGGAAATGACGACGTTTCTCGAATATATCAACCTGGTCGGGGCGGCGGATACGTTCGAGGAAGCCTCGGTCCCCGCCGTAAAGCTCATCCGGGAGTATCTTCCCGACGCGTATCCCGCCGTTGCGCTCTACGATGCGGAAAGAAGGGTCTTCCGCAGCGTCTCTTCAACGGGCTACGTTTCTCTCGCCAGGGGCGAATTCCCTGCGGGGAACAGCGTTTGCTGGAGAGCATACCGGACTGGGACGCCTCAGGTTGTGGATAATGTGCTTGCCGACCCCGGTTACGTGGAGGGGATTCCCGACGCCCGGTCGGAGATATCCGTTCCCATTGTCTGGAAGGAATTCCGGTTCGGGGTTCTCAATGTCGAATCGACGACGCTCGCGCGTTTCGGGCAGGAAGACGTCCGAACCCTGAGCTTTCTCGCGGCGATACTCGGGGAGGTCTTTTCGCATATCGAGGCGGCGCACGCTCTCGTCCGGAACATAGAGAGTCTGGAAAGAACGAACGGGGAGCTTTCGGAGACGCAGACGGCGCTTCACGAATCTCTCGACGCCGTGCGTCGGCAGAAACAGGAAGTCGAAACGCTGAACCGGCGTCTTCGCGATCTTTTCAGCGTCATTGCGACGCTTTCGACAACGCACGATTCGGGGGAGATGTTCCTGAGTCTTGTCAATACGTTGGCCGCGCGTTTCCCGTACCGGAACATATATGTCCACGCCAGGCTGACGCGGGACGGGGCCATTGAGACGCGCGCCTCGCACGGCGTGACGCTGCCTGAGGAGACGCTCCGCTCGATCATTCGGGACGGAAAGGGGACGACGGGGCGCGTCATCGCGACGGGAATTCCCTATCGCCTTGCGGACGTCTCCGAAGACCCGTATTTCGTCTGCCACGATCCCGCCGTTCGTTCCGAACTGATCCTCCCGATCCGGTCCCAGACGACGACGTGGGGAGTCCTGGCGGTGGACAGCGACAGGGAAAACGGAATATCCTCCCAGGACGAGGAACTTCTTTCGATTATCGTTGCGCATCTGGCGCTGGAGCTTGAGAGCAAGGATGTCCTTCGCGATCTCAACGAAGAAGTGTCCCGGCTCAAGGCGCTTCACGAGATCATGCAACGCATCTCCATGGAGCGCGACGACGAGAGATCGTTCCTGAAATCGCTCACGGTTCATCTTGCAAAAACGTTCGGATATGAAGAGATTACTGCCTTTCTCTTCGAGGACTCCGGGCTTGCCGCCGTTGCGTCGAATCTCCATGATGACGAGAGCCTCCGCCGACTCACGGAACGGCTTCGCGCCGCGGGAGGAGGCCTGGTGACCCTTCACGGACGGGGCGCGACGGTTACGGTCTCCGATGACCTTGCATCGCATCCGATGTATGCGCGGGGGGATTCCGGGTTTCACGCAGTTTCGCAACTGGACGCGCCGATCCGGTTCAATGACAGGTGTTTCGGCGTCCTGTCGGTCGAATCGTCCCGGCGTTTCTCCACGGGGGACGTCGACTTTTTCACGATTCTGTCCGGGCATCTCGGCGTGTTGATGGCCCTGCACGAGCTGATTCGCGGGAATGAGCGGATGGCTCTCGAGGATGAACTGACCCGTCTGTGGAACCGCCGGTATCTCTTCGGCGTCCTGGAACGGCAACAGGGGTTCGTGGAACGCAAAGGCGGACATGTCGCCGTCGTCATGATCGACATGGCGGACTTGAAGAGCGTCAACGATCGCATGGGACATCTTGTCGGAGACGCGGCTATCCGGCGATTTTCCGAATGTCTCCGGGCGACGGCCCGAACATCGGACATCGTCGGACGCTACGGCGGCGATGAGTTTCTCGTCATTCTTCCCGGGGCGAGAGCGGGGGAAGCGGCCGGTTTTGTCGAGCGCATGCGCCGCTCGCTCGAAAAGATTCATCCGATGGAAATGGCGGGCCTTTCCCTGCAGGCGGATTTCGGCGTCGCCGTCATGCCTGACGAGGCGGCGACCGTTCAGGAAGCCCTTCGGATTGCGGACGAGCGGATGTACGAGGAAAAAGAGCAGAGGAAGCGCCGGAAAATTGCGGAACATTGAGGCGGAGAGCGATATGGCTATGGATGATGTGACGGAAAAGATTCTTCGAATACAGCAGGAGGTGAGTTCCTCCCTCCAGTCGAGCATAGACAGCGTCGGCCAACTGCGCGAAGAGGAGATGACGCGTCTCTTCGAGGTCCGCTCGCGCCGCGAAGAGATCCAGCAGGAGCTTCAGGATGTGATCCTGGCTGTCGATCGGGCCGAACACGAGTACCGAAGGTCCCGGCAGATGCTTCTCGACGCGACGAGAACCGGGAACGAAGCGCTGGAAAAGGAAGCGTACGAGAAGGCCGCGCATCTCATGAAGGTTCGCGGAACCTTTGAGGAGCGCGAACGGATGCTCTCCCGCCTCCGCGACGACCTTGCGCGCGAAGAGAGACGGATTGAGAAACTCATTGCGATGAGCGAGGAAATGGCGAACCGTTTCCGTCTGGCGCTGAACCTGATGAGTTCCAGCATCGAGCAGTTCATGGGGGATCTTTCCGGGCAGGCGATGATGACGGCCGCGCTGCGCATTGCGGAACAGGAAAGCCTTTCGCTCGCCCGGGATCTGCACGACGGGCTCGCCCAGCGCATCGCCGCCTCGTGTCTCGTGACGGACCTCGCGCGCGAGCATGCGGACGTCGCAACGAACCCCAACCTCTGCAAGGAGCTGGATCAGCTCAAGGAAGAGCTTCGCGAAACGGAAGGAGACGTCCGCTCATTCCTCTTCCGGCTGAATCCTTCGGGGCTTCGCGACGGCTTTCACGGCGCGTTGACGCGCCTCGCGTCGCAGGTCGAACAGATGAACGGAACCATTTTGCGCTTTTCCGTCGAGGGGAAGGAAAACACGCTCTCGGAGCTTCTGCGTGTGAATGTTTTCCGGATTCTGCATCAGGCGGTCATGAACGCCGTCAAGAACGGAAAGGCCCGGGAGATCCGCCTTGTCCTTTCAGTCGGGCTGGAAGCTCTCCGGGCCAGGATATCGGATGACGGCCTTGGATTCGACGTGGAGAAGGCGAAACAGGAGGCCGAGGCCAAGGAATCCTACGGGCTGCGGACCATGGAGGAACGGGCCCGGATTGCGGGAGGCAAGCTCTCGATCGCCAGCACTCCGGGGAAGGGATCCATCGTTTCCCTGGTCATTCCGCTCCGCGACGAATTGACGGTCTAGGCTCTAGGCCGTTTTTCTGGAAGACTTTCGCCGCTCCTCATAGTCGAGAATCGCCTTTCGCAGACGAATGGATCGCGGCGTCACTTCGACGAGTTCGTCGTCTTCGATCCACTCGAGCGCGCGCTCAAGAGTCATCTTCAGAGGGACGTCGAGCTTGACCGCCATGTCCTTTGTGGAGGATCGGTGGTTCGTGACGTGCTTCTTTTTCGTGGGGTTGCAGGGCAGGTCGCCGGGACGACAGTGTTCCCCGACAATCATCCCGTTGTACACGGGATCGGTCGAAGAGAGGAAAAGCGTTCCGCGTTCCTGCAGATTCTCGAGCTGATAGCTCGTGGCGTCACCGGTTTCCATGCTCACCATCGCGCCGCGTCCCCGCCCGGTGATGTCACCCGCCCACAGCGCGTAGCCCGTCAGGCACGAAGACATGATTCCCAGTCCGCGCGTATCCGTCAGGAAATCCCCTCTGTAGCCGATCAGGCCGCGGGTCGGTATTTCGAATTCAAGCCGGATCAATCCCGTCTGAAGGTTCGTCATGGTCCGAATCCGGGCCTTCCTGCGGGAAAGCTTCTCGAAAATGATTCCCTGGCAGTCCTCGGGGATGTCGAGAATAAGCTGTTCAAAGGGTTCGTACGTCTGACCGTTCCGCTCCTCGGTGATGACTTCGGGTTTCGAGACGCAGAATTCCAGCCCTTCCCGCCGCATCTCTTCGATGAGGATGGCCAGGTGGAGTTCCCCGCGGCCGGAAACCTTGATTCCGTCAGGGCGCCCGAGATCCTCGACGCGCAGCGCGACATTGGCCTGTGCTTCGCGTTCCAGCCTCGCCTTGATCTGCCGGAGCGTAGCCGCCTGCCCCTCTTGTCCCGCAAAGGGACCGGTATTGACGAGGAAGAACATCGAAACCGTGGGCTCCTCGATGTCGAGCGGAGCGAGCACGGTCTCCTGGTCCGCCGCAGCGAAAGTGTCCCCGATGCTGATATCCTTCGGACCGGAAATCCAGATGATGTCGCCGGCGAACGCCTCTTCGACCTCCACCCGGTCGAGTCCGCGGGTGACCCAAATCTGGACAGCCTTCGCCTCTTCCGCGCCCGTCACCTCGAACGCGCCCTGAGACCGGTCCTTGTTGGTCCACTGGGTGGATGTCCGGACAAACGTCTCTCCCTTGTGAATCACGCCGTTCAGAACCTTGCCGCAGCCGATGCGTCCGGTGTAGTCGCTCCACGCGATCGTGCTGACCTGCATCAGGAAGGGGGCGTCGAGGGAAACATCCGGAGCCGGGACATATTCGATGATCGTCTCGAAGAGCGCCTTCATTCCGCTGCTGCGGTCGTCTTTCTCGAGATCGCGGACGGCCCATCCGTCAAGTCCGGAGCCGTACAGAACGGGGAAATCGGTCTGTTCGTCCGTCGCTCCGAGTTCGATGAACAGATCGAACGTTTTTTCCAGAGCCCCAACCGGGTCGGCGGTCGGCCGGTCGACTTTGTTCACGAAAACGATCGGCTTCAGTCCCATGCGGAGGGCGTGCATCAGGACGTACCGGGTCTGGGGCATCGGCCCCTCGTTTGCATCGACAAGCAAAAGGACCGAATCCACCGTCGAGAGCACTCGCTCGACTTCTCCGGAAAAATCGGCATGTCCGGGCGTGTCGATAATGTTGATATGGTAATCGCCCCACGTCACGGTGCAATGTTTGGCGCGAATGGTGATGCCGCGCTCCCGCTCGATCTCGTTGTTATCCATGACCCGCTCTTCGACGCGCGCGTTCGATCGGAAAACCTGAGCCGACCGGAAGACAGAATCGATGAGCGTCGTCTTGCCGTGATCGATGTGCGCGATAATGGCGATATTGCGAATCTTGCTTGTGTCCTGCATGATTTCTCATACTCCCCGTTTCCTAGAATCAAAGACAATGCATCATATCTCTCCTGTGCGCAGGATGCAACAGCTATTTTATGAATCTTTGCTGCGATTCCGTGTTTTTACGCCCCAAGGCCGTATTTTCGCGGCTCTACATCCGGGAAGGCGCGGCATAGGGAAATCGGACGGGAAACGCGGCTATTCCGGGAGAATCTTTCTTCAAAACGCTCCGGCCTTTCGCCCGTTCGAGCGGGTATAATGAAACATCAGAAAAGTCAGCGGGAGGGAATGCCGTGGATGACACGAAGGGCAGCACCGTCGCTTCCGAGAACGTCTGCGATGTTCTGGAGCTTGGTCTCTGGTGCAACAAGGCCTTGCCGAAACTGGTGATAAAGAATCGGATCAGCGGCTCGAAACGCATGAGCCCCGTTTCCTGGCTCGAGAAGGAAAGCCGGAAACTGACGATGAAGGGCGAGGATCGGAAGACGGTCGTCCTTTCCGTTTCGGATCTGACGCCGACAGTTCGCACGCTCATGAAAGCGTTTACGTCGCGTCCCGTCTTCAAGGCGTTGCTGTGGCGAACGACCATGCTCGTCTCGGATACCGTCCATACCCCGAAATCCATTCTCGATCCCGGAGAGTTGTCGCTTCTGCCCGAAACAAAGCGAGGTGCGCTCTGGATCGCCGATCTCACGAAATCCAAAGACAAGGGCTGTTTCCGTCCCTGTTTTCCTCTGACGGAAGACGAACGCGGCGCCTTGCCGATCCCGCCCGAACTTCCGATAACGGACGGAAAGGGGGCGTCCCACCTGAAGGCGACGGGCGTCACGCGACGATTGGTCGTAGCGAATCCCAACCGCTGGTATCGTCCGCTCCTTCTGACCTCGGGCGCGCTCCTGTGCGGCTTCTCGGTGAATTTCGAGGACATGACCGACACGGCTGCGACTCTCTGGGATCTCGTCCGGGACGGACAAATCATCGGGAGGGACTTTGTCCTCGCTACGGAGCAGGCGCAAGTCGAGCGGATGATCCGTAGCGTGGTCGTCTACATGCGGCACCTGCCGCTTCTGGGCGACGTTTCCTCATCATTTCTTCGCGACGGCTACGACGCGCTCAAAGAACGCGGGTACGCCCGGCGGAGGCGAATTCCCTTCCCTGCGGGCGCAATCGGCCCCGTCGAATACAAGGTGACGCTTTGCGAGCACGCGGAAAACGGGATGTTTGCGATCGTTGCGACGCCGGAAGGCCTTACGGATCGCCATGAGGGAGACATCGTTCTGGAAGCGCCCATGGGCGCATACGAAAAAGCGTGTGATTCCGACGCCTTCGGCGGAGCGCGGGACGAATACGATACGATCGTCAACCTTCTTTCCGCCGTATCCTTCAGCCGATGGATCGAGTCGGTCAGTCGCTTTCTCGAGGGGATTCTTCCATCCCTGGTCTGAACCCGACGATGGCGGCCATTCGGGTCGGAACGTGTTCCTGGGCGGATCGCACGCTGTTGCAGAGCGGCTGGTATCCGAAGGAAGCCAGGACGCCTGCCGCTCTGCTGCGGTACTATTCCGGCGTTTTCTCGACGGTTGAGGTTGACAGCACGTTTTACGCGTTTCCTGACCAGGCCCGCATCTTCCGCTGGATCGCCCGCACCCCTCCCGGTTTTCTTTTCAACGTGAAAGTATGGGGCCTCTTTACGTACCACGATGTTCCCCGAGCCTCAATTCCGGAAAAATTCCGTTCGAAAATCCTGGGAACGGAATCGGACGGCGTGACGCTCAACGATGTGCCGAAGGACGTCCGCGCGGAAGCGTGGGAGATGTTCACGCGCCTTCTCGAACCGCTGCATCAGGCCGGCCGGATGGGCTACCTCCTTTTTCAGATTCCTCCGGGGATGAAATACTCGGAACAGGCGCTGGGCTACGTGCGGAGGGTCGCCGAGGTGACGCGGCCGTTCCGCGCCGCGTTCGAAGTGCGTCATCGTTCCTGGCTGGAAACCGGAGCCGCCGACCGTTTTCTCGGAACGTTGCGCGACGGGAACCTTGCGTACGTCATCGTGGACGAACCGCAGCTCCGATGGACGGTTCCGCCTCAGATCCATGTCACATCGCGATGGGGCGCGGTCATTCGTTTTCACGGACGGAACCGGGCCGCATGGCAAAAGGCTTCGGTTCCTGTATCCGAGAAATTCCGGTACGCGTACGATGCGAATGAACTCTCCGGGTGGAGCGAAACGGTGCGGGAGCTGGCAGGGAAGACGGAGCAGGTTTTCGTGATGTTCAACAACTGTTTTCGCGATTATGCCGTCCGGAACGCCTCGACAATGCGCTGTCTTTTGGGGGAGACTTGTCATGACCCTTCGGTTTTGCAGGGGCGTCTGGACTTTGGTTCGGAGACGGACGGGAACGATGCGCCGTGATCTTCCGGACTTCTTGCAGAATTCACAGAACAGGTGTATAATTCAAACCGTAAAAACGGGTAACAAGCCCGAACTAGAGGGGGGATCTGCGGGAATGAAACGAATGCGGCTGATCAAACCTCATGGAATTACAACTCAATAGGTTTGCGAAACGGACCATTGGCGCGGTCCGTACGAATCTCCGATCGGAGATCTGAATTTTGTCGGCGGAAGTAACGGCAGGGGCGGATGTCTCGCCCCGGAACGGGAAGACTATCGCAATAGCTGTAGAAATCAGGTGTAAATCTGTATTCACGCATCAGCAATGCAACAAAGAAAGCACGTTGTTTGGAACCAGACGTAGATTTGTACCTTGGCATCCGAAACACGGAAAGCATGTTTGCACGATGAAAGAACCCCTCGCACCGCAGGCTATTGAGGGGTTCTTTCTTTTTTTGTCGCGGATTCCGAACGGCATGACGGCGCCGGATCGTTCCCCCGTTGCGAACTCCCTCTACCAGCCCCCGCCGCCGCCTCCGCCTCCGCCGCCGCCCGAAGAACCTTCGCTTCCCGAGGAGGAACCCGGAGCCGTCGAAGACGACGCGATGGATCCCGAAAGGTCGGATGCAAAGGAAGATGCGAACCCCGCATTGAAAGCGCCCGCGGGCATCGATCCCGAGTACCACGAAGGCGCGTAACCGGCCCGCTCCAGAACGTCCGCGAAGCGATTCGCCCAGGTCCGGGCCGCGCCGAGCGCCAGCGCGTAGGGCAGGAGCGTTTCGAAGAGTTCGGGCGTATCCTCGGGGGGATTGAACATCTGGAGCCGCTCCCGCTCGGACGTTTCGAGGAACATCCGGAGCCCCTCGATTTGGGCGAAAACGCGCACCCCCTCTTCCGAGCGCCTCGTCAGAAGCTTTTTGAAGACGAAAACGACGGTGATCGCCGCTGTGATCGCCAGTATGACGGGCGAGTCCTCTTCCATGTAAAGCGCCATCGGGATGAAGACGGCCAGGAGCCCGGACAGGCCGAGTACGGCCGCGACAATGAACGCTTTGATCCTTCCCTTAATGGTCCCCTGTGACCACATGTTCCGAATGGTTCTTCCGAGGACTATTGCGACGACGAAGAGGACGAAAACGGACACCGCCGAAACGGACGCCGTGAGAGCGAGATACTCGTAGCCTCCGAGAAGGAGCGCGGCGATGGACACGGGAAGAAACCCAAGTCCGGCGATCCAGAAACCGAAGTTTTTCGCGAAGAGCCGTTTCCCTTTCGCAGCGTACTCCCATCTGACGGACGAAATAGCGCTCTCAAGGATTTCGTAATTGTCCTGCTCCAGAGTCAGACTGTTCCGGCGTGTCGGAAGCAGGGACCGGAGAAGGGTCTGTTCTTCCGGGGAAAGAGAGTCGTTCGCGTCTGTTGAGCCGCGAACGAGCCGGAATGTCCGGCTCGTGAAGGCGGAGAGAGCGGAGGCGAACGCCTTCGCAACTTTGCCGCGTCCGCTCGTGAAGCCGACCTCTTCTATCGAGATCGCGCCCTTGACTGCGAGGTCGAGCACGGACGCCGCGAGGGCGTATGAGTCGAAGGACATATCCCGGACATAGCGCATAAACCCCGGATCCATTCCATCGGGAGCCCGGAAGAGAGGGACGATCGGCGGCATTGCAGGATCGCGTCCCCGGAGCCGCCAGATCGCAAAATAGTAGAGGAACATGCACATGAGGACTGCCGCGAACAGGACAAAGGCGTTATTCCGGAAAAAGGTTTCGACGGGCGTGTCGGCCGGCGACGGCTGCCGCACGATCCCTTTCGGCCAGCTGACGAAAATCGTCAGTCCCTCTCCCGGGTTAAGGACTCCGGTCGTGACGATGTCCCCTTCGGAAGTGACGCGCGCTTCTTTTCCGCGTTCTCCGGCGAATCCGGTGTAGAAGTCCGTCGCGAGTCGTTTCGTATTGGGGGCGCCCGGCAAGGAGAGCGAGAAGCGGACGCTGTCGATCGGAAAGGCCCATCCGTTGCCCGTCACATTCCAGTAGAGTTCGTCGTGATCCCCGAAAAAGCCGACCTGCTTGGTCGTCTCGTAAGTCAGGGAGTAGGTGTGTTTCCCCATCGGCGCGCGCGATCGGGAATCTCCGATGTAGACGCGCTTCCCGTTGCCGTATTTCTCGGTCTTCCACGGAACGGATGCGCCGTCGAGCAACGCCTCCGTCACGCGGAAGCCCACGCGCACGGCTCTGCCCGCCGCGTCCTTGTAGTCCGTCGGATAGTCGCGATAAATTCCGCGAAGAATATTCCGGTGCTCGACGGTGACCGTAATATCCTCGCGAACCGTCAGGACCGAGTCCTGCGCGATCGCGACACGGGAGCGAAACTCGAGAATGCGCTCTTCGGCCGGAGCGACGGATGCAAAAAACAATGGGATCATCGCCGCAAGCGCGGCAATGATCCCTATACATACGCGTCTCACGGAAAAAGGCCCCTGCCCGGTCAGCTCAGAAGCTGACCTTCGGAACGACGCGGTCCTGCTCTTCCGCTTCGAAGTACGGCGCCTTCTGGTAGCCGAGGCTTCTGGCGACGAGGATGTTCGGAAACTTCTCGATGCCGACGTTGAACTCGCGCGCGGCGCCGTTATAGTATCGCCGCGACATCTGGATATCGTCCTCGACCGCGGCGAGCTGCTTCTGAAGGTCGAGAAAGTTCTCGTTCGCCTTGAGTTCCGGGTAGTTCTCCGCGACGGCGAAGAGGGACCGCAGCGACTGCGTGAGCGCATTCTCCGACTGGACCCTGTCCTGTACGGATGCCGAATGCATGACTGCGGAACGGGCTTCGGTCACCTTCTGGAAGACTTCCTTTTCGTGCGCCGCATATCCCTTGACCGTCTCCACAAGATTCGGGATCAGATCGACGCGGCGTTTGAGCTGGACGTCGATGCCGCTCCACGCCTCGTCCTTCAGGTTGAACAGGCGGACGAGCCCGTTGTATACCGATATCCCCCACAGAACCACGACGGCGAGAATTCCGAGAATGACGTATAGAGCGTTCATAACGTTCCCTCCTTGGGATTCAGATGCGAATTCCCCAACATTATACAGAAAGAACGGATTGGGCGGTACCGCCCGCGCGGATGCGCGAGTGCGAGCGGAATATCTCGCACAGCGTCTCCGGCGGGATGGCCAGAACCTTCTCGAGGCGCTTGCGGTCTTCGAGAATTTCCTGCGAATCCGAAAGCTCTCGGGCGATCAGAGAAAACAACGTTTCTTTCTCCTCCACCGGATCCGGGGAAGAAAGCGAGCAATAGACCCACTTGCCGCTCTTGCGGTCGCTCACGAGGCCGACTGACTTCAGAACCGCCACGTGCTTCGAAACGGTTGACGGGCTGAGTTCGAGCGCGGCCATGATTTGTCCGACGCAGAGTTCGCGTCCGCGGAGCAGGAGCAGAATCCGGAGCCTGGTTCTGTCCGAAAACGCTTTCAGCGTGTGCAGCAGCGAATCCATCGTTCTCACCGGGGGGCGGAATAAATGAAATAGAGCCCGATGAGAATGATGACGCCTCCGAGGATCCGGTTCACCGTGCTCAGATGGTCGGATTCTCCCCAGCGAAGATAGCGGGATACGACGGACGTGAACGTCCCGGCGGCCAGGATGACGGAACAATGACCAAGAGCGTACAGAACGACGAGCGAAAGAGCGAGGGGGAGGTTGGATGCTGCGGTTTTCATCGTGAGCGCGAGCAGCGGCGCGACATACGCGAAGCTGCACGGGCCGAGCGCGAGGCCGGAGAAGAGCCCGAGCAGCAGCGCGCCCTTCATTCCGCCTGCGGCGCCGACCGACAGGCCTCTCCCGAAGAACCACGGAATCCGGATGACGCCCGCAAGGTGCAGACCGATCGCGATGAATACGACGGCGACAAGATAGTTCGTCACCTTCCCGACATCGGTCATGAGGATGCCGCTCGACGTCAGCACCATTCCGACGACTGCGAGGTTCACGAAGATCCCCGAAGAAAACGCGAGCGACGCGAAAAAGGCGCGTTTCGTCGTCGGATTCTCGTCGTTTTCGATGTATCCGACGACAAGCGGGATCGTCATCAGGTTGCAGGGGCTCAGAAGAATACTCAGGATGCCCCATGCGAAGGCCGCGAGCGGAGCGATCCATGTCGCACTGTGAAGAATGCCGTAAATGGCCTCGAACAGGAAGTGGAACATCATCTACCCCTCGTTGACGGTGATGCCGACCTCTTTGAGCTTCTTCATGAAGGCGTCGAGCGGCAGATAGCCGACATGCGTTCCGAGGACCTTCCCCTGTCCGTCCTTGAAGACAAGCATCGGAATGTAGCGAACCTTGAATTCCCGGGCGAGATCAGGGTTCTGCATGATGTCCACCTCTTCCGTCCGCACCTGGGCGCCGTACTTTCCGGAGAACTCCTTCAGGACGATGGACATCTGCTTGCAGGCGGGGCAACTCTGCGATTGAAGAATCATGACGACGGGGAGCGCCGCCGCGACGGCAGGTTTCTCCTTCTCCGCCGTTCCGGCGGGGCCGCGAAGAACGAAAACTCCGGCCGCGGCGACGAGAACCAGGGCTATAATCACGATATTGCGAACTTTTTGAGACATGTCGATCTCCTCCGTTTGGTTGGTCTGGGAAAGTTCATTTTCGCGAAGCAGAAAATGACGATACCAGTATAGAGGCCCGGAACGACGAGTCAAGAGCGGAGAATTGCGGAGGTGCAGGAGATGGTTCACGACACGGAGAGCGCGGGATGGGACGAATTGCGCGCGGAGGCCATCGAAGACGCGCAAGAAACGGTGCGATTGCGGCGCAGGATACACGAACATCCCGAGCTGGATTTCGATCTGCCGCACACGGCTGGGATCGTAGAGGCCGAACTGTCCGAACTCGGAATTCCTTCGCGGCGTTGCGCGCAAACCGGCGTCATCGGCGTTCTCTGCGGATCGGGAGCGGGCCGGACGGTCGGGCTTCGTGCGGATATGGATGCGTTGCCGGTCCGGGAGGAATCCGGCTGTTCCTTCGCCTCGAAGATTCCCGGTGTGATGCATGCGTGCGGGCACGATATCCACGTTGCGGGAGCGCTCGGCGCGGCGAGGCTGCTTGCGAGGCGGCGGGACGCGTTCCGGGGGAGTGTCGTGTTTCTGTTCCAGCCCGCCGAAGAGACCTCCGGCGGCGCGCTTCCCATGATCCGCGACGGCGCCCTCGACAGTCCCCGGGTTGAGGCCGCCTTTGCGTTTCACTGTTCGCCGGACCTTGCCGCCGGAACGATTGGCGTCGCCCCCGGACGCTTTCGCGCGGCTTCGGACATGCTCGATTTCCGGATCACCGGGAAGGGGTGTCACGGAGCGGAACCACAACGGGGAACCGACGCGATCCGTGCCGCCGCGCATGTCGTCTGCTCGTTACAGCACGCCGTCAGTCGAATGACGGATCCCAAAGACAGCGCCGTGCTCACGGTGGGAGAAATCGGTGGGGGGACGGCGCGAAACATCGTCGCCGACTGCGTGACGATGAAGGGGATCCTGCGGACCCTCTCGTCCGCAACGCGGGCGAGGCTTCTCTCCGAGGTCGGGAGAATCGCCGGCGGCGTCGCGTCGGCCTTCGGCGCCGAATGCGCAATCATGCATGTTCCCGGTTATCCATGCCTCGTCAATGACGCCGTCCTGACGGAGCTTGTGGCGACGTGTGCGACAGGCGCGATCGGAGGCGAAAACGTTCAGATAATCCGGGAGCCGAGCATGGGCGTCGACGATTTTGCGTGTTTTCTCGAAAGAGTCCCCGGATCCTACTTTCTGCTCGGAACGGCTTCGG
>CAYVKE010000040.1:0-19521 GCA_964451935.1 uncultured Synergistaceae bacterium
GGAGCAGGTCCATCATCGGGAGAACGCACGGCTTGCCGCCAACGAGCGCGAGATTGATCACGCCGAAGGTCGACTGGAGCTGCGTCCGTCGGTACAGTTGCCGCAGCACGAGGTTCGGATCCCCCTCGCGCGAGAGATCGAGCACGATGCGCATTCCGTCCCGGTCCGATTCGTCCCGGATGTCCGACACGCCGTCGATGTGCTTCTCCTGAACGGCCTGGACGATCGTCTCGATGAGAAGCGTCTTGTTGACCATATAGGGGATTTCCGTGATAACGACGGCCGTCTTGCCGCGTTTGCCCTCTTCGACGTGCGTCTTCCCGCGAACGACGAGCTTGCCCCGACCGGTGCGGGCTGCGTCCACGATCCCCTCGCGGCCGAGGATGATGCCGCCCGTCGGGAAATCGGGCCCGGGAAGGCGCGTGAGAACCTCCCCGAGGTCGGGTTCGTCCGAATCGATCAGATAGCAGAGCGCGTCCGCGACTTCCCTGAGGTTGTGCGGAGGCATGTTCGTCGCCATGCCGACGGCGATTCCGGTGCTTCCGTTCACGAGAAGGTTCGGGATCGCGGCCGGGAGGTACAGGGGCTCCTTCAGGGACTCGTCGAAGTTCGGCGCCCATTCGACCGTGTCCTCTTCGATGTCCGCAAGCATGAACTCGCCCTGTTCGTCGAGGCGCGCCTCCGTGTATCGCATCGCCGCAGGGGGATCGCCGTCGATGGAGCCGAAGTTGCCCTGTCCGTCCACGAGCGCGTAGCGCATGCTGAAGTCCTGCGCCAGTCGCGCCATCGTATCGTAGATTGACGCGTCTCCGTGCGGGTGGTACTTGCCCATCGTTTCGCCGACCACGCGCGCGGATTTCTTGTACGCCGTGTTGTGCCGCAACCCGAGTTCCATCATCGCGTACAGGACGCGGCGCTGCACGGGCTTGAGTCCGTCTCGCGCGTCGGGCAGCGCCCGGCCCACGATGACGCTCATCGCGTAGTCCAGATAGCTGTGCTTGATCTCCTCGACCAGCGGCAGGGCGACGACCTTGCCGAAGAGAGGTTCGCTCTGTTTTTCTTCCTTATCCATATAGATACTCCTCCACGTGCCATTCCCGTTTCCGGGGAACGATCAAAGATATAACCGGTTTATTGTATCACGAAGAGAGGGATCGTCCGAAAAACGACGATCCCTCCATCTCTGCATCATATTGGCCGTCGACGGGACGTGAAGGATCAGCCCCAGACGTTCCTGTGGATCCGCTCGTCGTTCACGCCCCGGTGGGGGTCCTTCGCCTCGTCGCCATAGCCCAGGGCCGCGATCGCAACGACCTTCACGTGCGACGGCGCGCCGAAGACCGGCGTGACGCGTTCCTCGCGCGGATGCCGGTCCATCACCTTGAGCCAGACGCCTTCGAGTCCGAGCGCCCGCGCCGCGATGAGGATGTTCTCCATCGCCGCCGCGGCGTCCTCGACCCAGGCCATGTCGCCTTCGGGCATGATCGACGTGTCGGCGCACACGGCGATGGCGAGCGGCGCGGTCTCCAGCGCCTTGCCGGAGTCGTGGGCCTTCGCCAGCGCATCGAGCGTCGCACGGTCGTCAACGACGATGAAGTGCAGCGGGCGCCGGTTATGGGCGCTCGGCGCCGCGAACGCGCATTCAAGAAGCGTCGTGACCATCTCCGGAATCACCGCGTCCGGAAGAAACCGTCGGACGCTCCTCCTTCCGAGGATGAATCCGATCGTCGGGTCGATGTGGAAGTTCGTCATCGTCTACCAGCCTCCGAGGTGCAGCGTTCCTTCCGGAATGCCGCTGTGAGGTTCCTTGCGTTCCCTGGCGTAGCCCAGCGCCGCGATTCCGAGAACGGTGATCCGGTCCGGAATTCCGAGGATGTCCCGTATCCGGGCCTCCTGTCCGGGGGCGTGCCGGACGCCGATCCACACGCCGCCGAGGGAGAGCGCATGCGCGGCCAGAAGCAGGTTCTCCATCGCGGCGGAACAGTCTTCCTCCCAGTATCGCGCGGCGAAGTCGCTCTTGTCGGGCTCCCCGCACACCACGACCGCGAGCGGCGCCTCGAAAAGCATCTTCGCGTACGGATGCCCCTCCGCCATCGCGCTCAGCAGCCTTCTCTCCGTGACGACCACGAAATGGCACGGCCTGACGTTCGCGGCGCTCGGCGCGGCGCAGGCGCACTCAATGAGCAGCTCCACGGTCTCCGCATCCACGGGGCGATCCTCGAACCGGCGGATGCTCCGTCGTCCCAGAATGGCGCGTACTGCTTCGTTCTCCCGAATACCCATTTCCGGGCCTCCCTTCCGTTTCTCCCCGCTTCCCCGTCCGACGCCGGACAGGCGTCCGTTCGGAACGGGGTTCGATACGATGATTGTATCAGAACGAAACGGCTATAATGGAGTCGTTTCGAAAAAAAGGGAACTCCGATGAGAGGGAGGAGAGCACGGATGGGCAGACAGGTCGCCATTCTGGTGGAAAGCGATTTCAACGATCTCGAGTACTGGTATCCGTACTACCGGCTCGTCGAGGAGGGGTACGCGCCCCTCGTCGTCGCGCCCGTGGCGCCGCGGCAATATCAGGGGAAATCCGGAACGTTCGCGGATGCGGCGTACACACCGCGAAGCATCGACTTCGATCTCTCGGCCGTCGTCATCCCAGGGGGGTGGGCGCCGGACCGCATACGGATGTCCCAGGAAATGGTGGCGCTCGTGCAGCGCGTCTACGCTTCGGGCGGCGTCGTGGCCTCCATCTGTCACGGAGGCAGCGTCCTCGTCTCGGCCGGAATCCTGAAGGGGCTGAAGGCGACAAGCTACGCAAGCGTTCGGGACGATATGCTCCTCGCGGGCGCGGAGTGGGTCGACGAACCGGTGGTCGTGTGCGGACGGCTGATCACGAGCCGGAAACCGGCGGACCTTCCGCTCTTCGCGAAGGCGTTGCTGCACGCCCTCGGCCCCGCGGAGACGATCGGCCCGAAGTAACGCGGACGATTCCGCGCATGAGCGTTCGCATCCTCCGGTACCTTCGCGCCTCGGATATCGAAGACGACCTCCGGAAAATCGATCCGTCGACGAGCATCGTCTCCATCCCCGGGAGCGAAGAACGGCGCCGCCTGCGCGATCTTCTCGAGCGCTCCGCCACCCCGGGGGAGGCCGCTCGCCATCGCCTCTGGACATGGAGCGACTGGCGCCGGGAGCTGTCGTTTTCGGCGGGACGGACTCCCGAAGGCGTGCGATCCCCAAAGGGACAGATCGACCCGCCGGACCACTGGCTCGTCCTGCGCTGCATCCTCTCCGGGATGGCCGGCGACAATGCGCGCACTGTGGGACGTTCCGGCGTCATCCGGCTTCTCGGGCGGGAGATCCGGGAGCTGTTGCGGGAGGAGGTCCCGCCCGACGTCCTGTCCGAAGCTCTCGCCCCGGACGAGGCGTCCGGCGACGGAGGCGGGGATTCCGCATCCCGCCTTTTGCAGCGCGCCTACGTCGCGTACCGGGAGCTTCTCGCGGCGCAGGGACTCGCCGACAGCGCGGAGCTTCCGACGCTCGCGCGGGAGCTGCTGCCGTTCGTCCCCGATTCCTTTTTCTCCGGAACCGAGGTCGTGTTCGTCGGTTTTCTCTCGTTCACGCACGGACAGCTTCGCTTCATCCGGGAACTCGCCTCCCGCGGCGCGGACGTCCGGATATACGCCCCCTCGACGGGCCTCGCCGCGCATTATGACGCGACGGACCAGTTTCCCGAGGCGCAGACGTCCGTCATCCCCTCCGCTTCGCTTCGGGTCGCTTCGCTCCGGGGAATCATTCTCGAAGCCGGAGACCGGCGAATGCAATACGAGACGATCTGCCGCGAGCTGATCCTCTGGTCGAATGCGCAGGGCGCGCTCCCCGGACTGTGCGGCCTGCCCTTCCCGGGCTGGAGCGACGTCGCCGTCGTCGCTCCCGAAAAGGACGCCCGCGTCGCGGAAGAGACGCTCGCGCGCTATCGCATCCCGTTCACGCGCCGCTACGGCGCGACGGTCGTCGATTCCCTGCCGTTTTCGCTGGCCGCGCGCATCCTGGATCTCGACCGATGGAACTGGCCTCCGGACGGGTGCGCGAACCTTCTCTCGCACCCCGCCTTTCTCGGCGAAACCTTCCCGCGCAGGGAATTCGAGCGGGAGCGTCCCCGAGGCGCCGACGCGTGGCGCACCTTTCTGAAAAAACACGCCGGAAGCGCGTCGTCGTTCGAAAGGGCGTTCCGTTTCGCCCGGACCGTGCGCGGAGGGGGGCGTCCCTCAGAACTTCTGCGGGCGTTCGCAGCCCTCGCGACGGAGGACCCCGCATGGGACCGCTCGCTTTCCGCAACGCTCCGGCTTCACCCGGACGCCGACGACGATCTCCGGACCGCCAACCTCTCCATCGGGGAAGCGCTGCGAAAGGCGGACCTTCTCGAAAGCGTCGAGCGGGATCTCGGCTCGGCCGGTGCGACCGCACTGGCGGGTTCGGAAGCGGAGGCTTTCCTGCGGGAATGGGCCCGCTCCTCCACGCTCTGGTTCCCTCCCGAGCGCCGGGACGCTGCGCAGCTCTACCTGGGCTCGCCCCCGGTGCTCGCCCACGCCCCCGTGTGGATCGCGGCGGGGATGGACGCCTCCGCCTGGCCCGGGACCATCTCGGAGTCGCCGCTTCTTTCCGACGACCGGAAACGCGCACTGCACGAGCACTTCTCCCTCGGCCCCTCCCACCTTCCCCTGCTGCCGGAGGTCCGAATGCAGCGCGAAGCGCTCTTCCGGCGAATCCTGGCCGGGGGGGACCGGTTCACGATCGTCTGCCGCCCGCTCCGGGACGACTCGGGCAAACCCGTCGAACGATCCCCGTTCCTGAAACGCGCGCTCGAACCGGCCCAGGACGCCCCGATCCCGTTTCTGACGCTCGTCGCGGCGCCTGAATCGCAGGAGGGACGCGGACCGGACATCCGACGGGATCTCGGAGACCTCCTGCCGACGCGGAGGGACGCGGCGATCATCCCCCCGGAAAGCCGCCTGACGGGAGGGCGCGACGCGGACGTTTCCGCGCCCGCGCCCACGATGCCGGACATCGCGCCGGAACGCGGACCGCAGGCTCTCTCCGTCAGCGATCTGGACCTTCTGCGCTCCTGCCCCTTCCGGTTCGCCTGCCTGCGGATCCTGAAGCTCGACGACCGTCAACCCGGGCTCTTTCGCGCGGACATGGCCGGAAAGGTCGCGCATACGATTCTGGAACTGCTCTCCCGCGGGAAGACATACGACATCGACGCCGTCGACCGGTGCATCGCCGAAGGGTACCGCGACTATCCCGACCTCCGGGACGATCCGCGCCTTCAGCCCCGCCGCGCCCGTTTCGAAGCCATGCTGCGTCGCACCGCCTATTCGATGCGGATTCTCGAAGCGAAACTTGCCCCGCTGCGAACGGACCTCCGGCTCGAAGTCCCGCTCCCCGAGGCGACCGTCGGAGGCGTCGTCGTCAAGGGGACGTGCGACCGAATGGACGTTTTCGCGGACGGATCGCTCCTGCTTTTCGACTTCAAGAGCGGCAGCCTGAAGCGCTACGCCCAGACGGACAAAAGCCGGGGACCTCTTCCCCCGAGCCTGCAACTCGCGGCCTACGCCTGGCTCTGCGACCGCGCGGATCCGAAGGCCCCCGTCGCGGGAGCGGCGTACGTGTGCATGGCGGACGCTGCCTTCGCGGCGTCGCTCCGGAAGGCCCCCGGCGGCGCGGAGTCCGCTGCGGGCGGGATCTTCGAAGGAGACGGAATTCCCTCCGTCACGAATACGCTGCTTGGCGCGCATATTCCCCTTGCGGGGGAGGAGATCGCCCGGGGCGCCGCGATTATCGCAAGCGGCCGGTACGATCCGGATCACGATTCGCAGGACTGCCGGATTTGCGGGTTTCAAACGCTGTGCCGCAGAAGCGACCGGCGGAGGGAGGATTCCGACGATGCCGCCGACGAATGACGATGTCCGCGCACAGACCGCGGCGAACGTGCGAAAACTCATCGAAGAGGCGACTCGCCGGAGTCCGGTGCAGCGGGAAGGGATTCTCGCGACGGAATCGCCGGTCGTCATCGGCGCCGGAGCGGGGACCGGAAAGACATGGACGCTCGCATGGCGCTTCGTGTGGGCGATCGCCTCCGGGCGCGCCCGGCCGAGGGATATCCTCACGCTCACCTTCACCGACAAGGCCGCGCAGGAGATGCGTTCGCGCATCGGCTCGCTCCTGGCCGACGTCTGCGCCCGTCCCGACTGCCGTTCGCCGCTGCTCGAAAGCGCGCTCGCGGAAATCGACGAGGCCGTCATCTCGACGATCCACTCGTTTGCGCTCCGCACCCTCCGGGAGAACGTCCTGGCCGCAACGTTCGGCGACACGTTTCCGGAAACGCAGGGCGAAGAGACGCCCGATCCGTCGGGCGGAATCATCTCGCAGCCGGAGGAGGAATCCCTCTGGGACGAAATGGCGCGACTCCTCGAGGAGGGCGCGCTCGACGAACTGGCGCAGGGCGTCGGCGAGCCGTTCCGGACCGACGCGCTCGCGCTTCTGGAGGAGCCGCTGGAGCAGGGGCTTCTGTTCGACATCGCGACGCCCGAGCAGCTCGTCGCGTTCGCGCGCTCCCTCGCGGGACTCCTCGAAAGCCGCGGGGGCAATCCCCCCGATTGCCTCGCGCTCGCGACGGACGAACAGGACGTCCGCAACACGATCCGCCGGCAGACGGAGACGATGCAGCGGGAAATCCGCGATCTCTGGACGCGCCTCGTTCTGCCGGAAACGCTGCCCTTTCGCAGGGACGGGGACGAACTCTCCGACCGGCTTCGGGCGCTCGAATCGCAAGGCCTTTCTGACGGGGACGACGCGGACGCGATCCCGCGCTTCCTGATCGCGCTGGAATCAGGACCGCTCTCCGTGGACATGCGGAAGGGACCGAAGGCCCTGAAGGACCGCCTGAAGGAGCTTCTCGGCGATACGCTCGCCAAATACCGCGACGGTCTCCGGGGAATCGTCGCTTCGGCCCGCTGCGTTCTGGACGGATTTCCGGAGGAGGAGCGGCGCATCCGCCGCCCCCTGCTCGCGCTGGCGGCCCTTTGCTGGGCGCGGAGGCGCCGGGCGGGCGAGGTCATCGGACGGATGTCCTTCGACGACATGATCCGCCTCGCGATCCCCGTCCTCGAGGCGCCGTCCGGGGGGGCGCGCCGCTTCACGGAGATCCTCGTCGACGAGTTCCAGGACACCAGTCCGCTCCAGTACCGCCTGGTCATGGCGGCCGCCGGAGGACGGGAGGCCGCGCGGATCTTTCTCGTCGGGGACGTGAAGCAGTCGATCTACCGCTTCCGCCACGCCGATCCCCGCCTGTTCGAACGCGAGGCGGCGCGCGCCGCACGAGGGCCGGGGCGCTACATCCCCCTGACGACGAGCTTCCGGAGCCGGAGCGATCTTCTCGCCGGGGTGAACGACGTCTTCGGACGCCTCTGGACCACGCGGTACGAAGCGCTCGACGCGTTTTCCACCGACCGGCCCGTCGAGCGGGACTCGGGAGGGCTCCCCGTCTTCGCGATCCGCGTGACGCGGGCCGACGCCGGGGAGACGACGAGCGCCGTGCGGCTCCGCGCAGCCCGGTCGCTGGCGCGGGAACTGTCCCGCCTTCGTTCGGACGGGACGACGGTCTGGGACGGAAAGGAGGAAACGCTGCGCCCCTGCCGGTGGAGCGACATGGCCGTCCTCGTTCCGACCCGGACCTACTACGACCCGCTCGAAGAGATCTTCTTTCCCGAATTCGGCATTCCGACGGCCTTTCTGCGGCACACGCGCTTCTTCTCGAGAAGCGAAACCCGCGACGCGATCGCGTTCGTCCGCGCGCTTGCCGATCCTTCGGACGAGCGCTCGCTCCTCGGTTTTCTCGCCTCGCCGCTGTCGGGAAGAGCGACCCCGCGCGAAAACGGCGAAGGGGCGTGGAAATCGCTCGCGGCGAACGCCCTCGCGTTGGGCGAGAGCGCGGAGAAGTGCGGTTCCGTCGCGCTGATGGAACGCAGCCGCGCCGTCCTTCGCGTGAAGGGGGTCTCCGCGGCGCTCGAGCTTCTGCTCGAAGACACGGCGTTTCTGCGCAGGCTCCCGCTCTGGCGGCGGCAGGCGGCGTTCGCGAACCTGCGGCAGCTGCTCGATCTCGCGAGAGAGTACGAACGGTCGTTCGGTCCCGACGCGCTCGGGTGCGCTTCGTACCTCGAGCGGTCGGCAAGAAACGCGCTCCCCTTCGAGGACGCCGCCTCTCTCGGCGAGGACGCGGACGTCGTTCGCGTCATGACGGTGCATGCAGCGAAGGGGCTCGAGTTTCCGCTCGTCGCGCTCTTCGACCTGAACGGAACGGCGCGCGGCGGCAGGCCGGAGCGCTTCCGCCCGTCCGCCGCGATGGGCGTCGCCTTTTCCGCCTACCCCTCCGCCGGACGGGAGGATGCGGCTCCCCTCTCCGGCCCCATCCACCGCCTTCTCGAATCCGACGAGGAACGGGAGGAATCGGCCCGGCTCTTCTACGTCGCGTGCACGCGGGCCAGGGACTCCCTGCTGCTCTGCTCCACCTGCGGCAAGGAGCCCGCGCGCGACTCCTGGCTTTCGATGCTCGCCGGAGCCGTCGCACTGACTCCCGAAAGCTGCGAACCCGACGACGATTCCGCTGCGCCGCAGGATGGAGACGCGCCCGGTCCCGAGAGCGAACGACAAGCGGACGAACGCGGCGCCGAGGGGCCGGACATCGCCCCCCCGTCGAGAAGCGGCCGGCCGCTGATCCGCCTTGGGGCCAGCGCCTACGCGCTGCTGCGGTTCTGCCCCGTCGCATACCGGATGCGATACCGTCAGGGGATGGACCTCGACTGGGAGATCCCCGTGGAAGGGATGGAGCGGGACGGCGCCGAAGGGAGCGGGGGCGCCGATGCGGGGACGCTGGCGCACAGGATCCTCGAGCGGTGGGACTTCCGGAGCGAAAGCCTCGCGGCGCTTCTCGCCCATGACGCGCCCGGAGCCCCCCGTGAATTGCGCGCGGCGCTCGACGACGCGTCGCTCCGCGAACGAATAACGGCTTGGATGGAAAACCTCGCGTCATCGGACTTCGGGAAGACGCTGGCGGAGCTTTCGGCCCGGCGCGAACTCCACAGGGAGGCGCCCTTCCGCGTCGCGCTCGAAAACGGTCCGATCCTGACGGGAAGCATCGACCTGTGGTACGACGACGGAGGCACGCTGCGGGTCGTGGACTACAAACTCACGCGGATACGCAACGCGCCGCCCGTCCTCTACGACCGGCAGCTTCTGTTCTACGGCGCGGCGCTGTCCCGGATCTTCCCGGGACGGACGACGGACCTGCGTCTCTATCACATCGTCGAAGGCGTTCTGGGAAAACCCGTGCGGCAATCGTCGCAGAAAGACATCGAAGCCGATCTTCGGAACGCCGCTCTCGTGGCGGCGGAAGGTCCGTTCACGCCGGCGGACGACGCCCCGTGCATAGTGTGCCCCTTTTCGGGCGCGTGCGCCGAATACGCGTTCGCGCGCAGCGGAGCTACAGGGCTTTCCAGTTCTTGAACCCCTTGCCCAGGACTTCCGACGCGTCGCTGATCGCCATAAAGGCCTTCGGATCGGTGTCGGACAGGAACTTCTTCAGGAAGATCACCTGTCGCGGTTCGAGGAAGCTCAGCAGCAGCAGGCGATCTTCCCCCGTATAGCCGCCCTCGCCGCGCAGGAAGGTGACGCCCCGTCCGATGGAGTGCGTGATGAAATCCGAAACCCTCCGGGGCTCGGACGACACGATCAGCACCTGCTTGCGCCGGTCGAAGGACCGCATGATGTTGTCGACCACGATCCCGTACACGTACAGCCCCACGACGCCGTAGACGACGGCTTCGAAACCGACGATGAAGAACGAAAGCAGCAGGATGAACATGTTGACGTAGATGCTGAACTGGCCGAGTTCGATTCCATACCGGCGCCGCAGCGCGACCGCCGGTATGTCGAGACCGCCCGACGAAGCACCGACCCGGAAGACGATCCCCCCTCCAAGCCCGTGCAACACGCCCGAAGCCACCGCGGCGAGAAACCGGTCCGGAAGGTCGGGCAGCGGCACCAGTTCGAACACCTTGAGCAGGACGGACGTCAGGACGACCGAGTAGGCCGTCCAGATCACGAACCTGGGGGAAAGCTCCTTCCACGCCCACACCATCAGGAGCGCATTCGCCGCGAGCAGCACCCAGGCTGGAGAAATTCCGAAGACGTAGTTCGAGAGCACGGCGAGACCGGACACGCCGAGGTCGGGAAAGCGGTAGGGCAGAACGAAGAGGATGACCGCCAGCGCGTTGACGGCGTTTCCGACCGTCACCGCGACGAATGTTCTCCACTCGTCGCGGATGCCCGCGAGAACGGGAACGACGTATTTCGAAAACGGAACCCTCCGCAGCTTCATTGCTTGTTCCTCCTCGCCGCACGTTTGATATAATAGATGGGTTACGGATGTGAAAAAGGATGTGAGCGCGTGTTCATTCCACTTGAAGGCCAGGGCGCCGTCTCCCTTGACCGCGTCATTTGTTTCGTGCGGGTCGGAGACGAAACCGCGATCCATCTCCGGAACGGCGCGGTGATGGTTACGGGGTTCAAACCGGAGACGCTCGCTAGAAGATACAACTCTTTGATGTCGGAAGCAAGACGGAACGCCGATATCGCGAGGCAGTTGCAATTCCCCGGCGATGCGCCGGGACAGGGAGGAATTTGACGTTGAACACTTCTGCGGCGCAATATACCGCGCAAAATATTCAGGTTCTCGAAGGACTCGAAGCGGTCCGCCGGCGACCGGGAATGTATATCGGCGACACGGGCGCCAGGGGACTGCATCATCTCGTATACGAGGTCGTGGACAATTCGGTCGACGAGGCGATCGCCGGCGTTTGCGACCGCATCAACGTCGTCATTCACACCGACGGGAGCGTTTCGGTCGAGGATAACGGCCGCGGCATTCCGACGGACCCGCACCCCTCGAACGGACGTCCGGCCGTCGAGGTCGTCCTCACCGTCCTTCACGCGGGCGGCAAGTTCGACGGCGGAGCCTACAAGGTCAGCGGCGGACTGCACGGCGTCGGCGTTTCGGTCGTGAATGCGCTCTCCGAGTGGCTCGAAGTGACGGTCTGTCTGGGCGATCTCTGCCGTTCCCAGCGGTACGAACGCGGCAAGCCGGTCACCGAACTCTCGGAAGGCACGCCCACGACGAAGCGCGGCACCACCGTCCGGTTCAAGCCCGACCCCGAAATCTTCGAGGAGATGGACTTCTCGGCGGATTTGCTCGGAGGGCGCTTCCGCGAGATCGCGTTCCTGAACCCCGGTCTCGCCATCACGATGGTGGACGAGCGAACGGAACGCACCTGGGAGTTCCACTACGAGGGGGGCATCCGTTCCTTCGTGGAATTCCTGAACCGCGACAAGGACCCGATCTTCCCGGAACCGGTCGTCATCTCGGGCGAACGGGACGACGTCGAAGTGGACCTCGGACTCCAGTACAACGACACCTACCTCGAACGCATTTTCGCCTTCGCGAACATGATCCATACGATCGAGGGAGGCACGCACGTCTCCGGTCTCCGGACGGCCCTGACCCGGGCCGTCAACGACGCCGCGCGGAAAGGCAAGCTCCTGAAGGAAAAGGAAGAGAACTTCTCGGGCGACGACCTGAAGGAAGGCCTGACCTGCGTCATCTCCGTCAAGCTGCGCAACCCGCAGTTCGAGGGGCAGACGAAGACGAAACTCGGCAACAGCGACGTCAAGGGCATCGCCGACTCCATCATCTACGAGGGGCTCGTCGCCTTCTTCGAGGAGCATCCCGAGGTCGTCCGCCCCGTCGTCGAAAAGGCGCTTCGCACGCGTCAGGCGCGGGAGGCCGCGAAGAAGGCGCGCGAACTCGTTCGCAAGAGCGCCATGTCGGGAATGAGCCTTCCCGGGAAACTCGCGGACTGCTCCAGCAGGGACTCCGGCATCAGCGAAGTGTACATCGTCGAGGGGAATTCGGCCGGAGGCAGCGCAAAGCAGGGGCGCGACCGGAACTTCCAGGCGATCCTGCCGCTCCGGGGCAAAATCCTGAATGTCGAAAAGTCGCGACTGGACAAGGTCCTCGGGAACGCCGAAATCAGGACGATCATCCAGACGCTCGGATGCGGCATCGGGGACGACTTCGACCCGTCCCGGCTGCGGTACGGCAAGATCATCATCATGACGGACGCGGACGTCGACGGAGCGCACATCAGCACGCTGCTCCTGACCTTCTTCTACCGCTACATGAAGGAGCTGGTCGAAGGGGGATACCTCTATCTGGCGCAGCCGCCGCTCTATCGGATCCAGAAAGGGAAAAACGTAACATACTGCTACTCAGAAAAGGAATTACGTCGTATTATAGACGGGCAGACGGACCCATCGAAAATTTCCGTACAGCGCTACAAGGGGTTGGGCGAAATGAACCCCGAACAGCTCTGGGAGACGACCATGGATCCCCAGAACCGCGTGCTCCGGCACGTCGAGATCGACGACGCGATGCTCGCGGACGAGTATTTCGGCATCCTCATGGGGGACAAGGTCGAACCCAGACGGGAATTCATCGAAACGCACGCCCACGAGGTGCGCAATCTGGACGTCTAGCTGAGGGATCGCGGAGAGGAGCGCCGTTCGTATGCAGGGACCGTACCGGCCGTACAAACCGTGGAAACACACCTACGGCGAAAGACCGAGCCTCTTCAGACAGATCATGCTTGTCATCGTCGCCATTATGGCGTGCGTCGGCCTTGTACTCATCGGAGACATGCTCCTTCACCCCGGGATCAACTGGTCGGAGACGCTGATCGTCCGGATGATCTACGAACGGCGAGGCATCGGAAGATAGCGCTTTCCCACAAAAACGGTTCAAAACGAAAGGGCGGCCGATCCTCTATGGATCCGGCCGCCCTGGTTTTCTCCGAATGCTCCTGACGGAGGCGTCCAAAAAAAACTACAGCCCCGCTTTTTTCCGGAGTTCGCCGACCGCTGCGTTCAGCGAAACCACCGATCCCTTCCACGGCGTCTTCCCCGACGACCAGTCGAGACGGTCGAGCAGCGGCGCCGCGTCGGCCTTCCGTCCGGCCTCCACGAGGATTCTCGCGCGCTGCAAGGCAAGGTAGTCCTGAACCTTGACGGTCCCGACGACCTTCGTTCCCGACACGTCCCCCGGATCGTACACGTTCATCCGGTCGGAAGGGAGGTCGAGCTTCATGACGCGCTCGAGTTCGTCCAGATCCGCAAGCCTTCCGGCCGCGGCGGCCCGCTCCGCAAGAACCGCGGCCGCCAGGACGCGGATCCGCCCGGTTTCACCGCCAATCGGAACCGTCGAGTTGTAACATCTTCCCAGAGTCGCGAAGAGCCCTTTTCGGACGTTTTCGTCGTCCTTCACGCGAAGCATGGAGGCGTCCGTGATGAAAGCGGCCTGGCATGCGACGCGTTTATCCGATGCCGCGCGCAACGACTTCATGGCGTTTACGGCGTCGTCGTATCGCGACGCCTGATAGCTCTGCATGGCTTTCTCGACCGTGCGCCCATACTCCGCAGTATTGCCGCCGCCGTCACCGGAGCCGCCGGCTCCGCCCCCTTCGCATCCTCACCCGAACGCGACGCCCGCCGCGAACAGGACGAAAAGCGCCGCGAGCGATGCAAGCAGCGGAAGAATCGCACAACGTCCCCGTCTCACGGATTTCCCGCCCCTCATTATTGCCGTTCCTTCACGGACCACCGGTGTTTCATCGCGTCATAGAGATACACGTTATCCGCGGTGAAGACCTTCACGCTGTATTCGTCCATCAGGGCCGCCTGAACCTTCGCGATCTCCTTTTCCTGCCACTGGTGGAGCGTCGTGTCGTACAGAACGACCTTCGTGTCGTCCCAGCACACGGCCAGCCGGTCCCCAAGGACGGCGTCCCAGTCGAACGTCTCTCCCGATCCGGCGCGCTCCGTCTCGAACGCCTTCCATTCGTGAAGAACCGGGTCGAACACCACGAACTCGGCATCCGTCAGCATGGCGCCCATCCCGCGGGAAATGAGCGGCGACCTGACGGTCGTGATGGGCTCCGGGCTGACGATCCACTTGCGCGCCTTCGCGTCGAAAATGGCGACCCGCGTCGGCTCCCAGATCATCGCGTAGTTATCGGACATCACGGTGTTGACCGCCGCAAAGCCGTTGAGCGGCAGCCATTCATGCGTCCGGATGTCGTACGCCCACGCGTCGTTCGCATCCCAGACCAGCGCGAGATAGTTGTGCGTCTTCCATCCGTTCGCGTGGAAATCGTTGAGGACCGAGTAGTTTTTCAGCTCCGGATCGTACACCTTGACCGTGTTCTTCGACACGAAGAGCTGAACCTCCGCGAAAGCGGCCGCCGCCGAAAACACCAGCGCGGCCAGCGCCAGCGCGAATAGCATTCGTTTCGTCTTCATCGTTCATCCCTCCCCGGACCGGATTTTCCGACCCTATTTCCCGAAGACCACGCAGTCCTCGAGAAGCTGTTTGAGCGGCATAACCGCCTCGACCACATACTGACCGTCAACCGCTTCCTCGGAAACGAATTTTCCCGGGTGGACCCACCCTTCGAGCGATATTGACTGAACGCGTCGCGGCAACCCGTATTTCACCTCGTAGAGAAGGCCGAGCGTCCGGCGATAGAGATCCGTCACGGCGGCCCTTCTCGCAAGAAGTTTCCGGGACGGCGCCGGGTCGTCCGGCAGCGGCGCGCGTCCCTGAACGATCGCCGTCCGTTCCGTCCAGTCGATCTGTCCGTAGGAAAACTCCTGGATTCCCTCGACGGCCCCGTTGTTCCGCCAGATCGTCTGAAATTCCGCCTCGTTCAAAACGCTTGCCGCTTCCGCGCCGGAGACGGCAAGCAGGAGCGCCGCCAGAACCAGAAGCGGGAGCCGCGGCCGGGACATCATGGCTGCACCTTCGGTTCGGATCCGGAAAGCGTCGCATCGATCGTTCCTGCGGTCACCCCCGTCACCGACACGCCGAGTTCTTCGAGCCGGACGGCCAGCTCTTCGGCGTCGCCGTCCGTGTTGACATCAATTTCCAGCTTGTTGTTCCGATACGCCCGCTGATAGACCGCGGTCACGCCTTTCGTCTCCTCGAGCCCGCTCTTGAGCTTCCGCGCGTCGGCGAACGAGATCCCCTCGACGACGAGCTTCACGACGCGCCCGGGAATGCCGCCCGTACTGCCGCTCACAAGCGAGTAGGCCACCTTGTTGACAAGCCCGCCGGAAGCCTTTTCCGCTGCGATCTTGAGCCCCTTGACGGCGGCGTCCTGTGCGGAAACGCCGATCTGTTTCACTTCCGGAATCTCGCTTCCAAGAACGTATCCGGTCTGGGTGATGACGGCCTTGAGCTGCAGCTGGCTGCGGACGCCCCAGAGTTTCTGCCCCGCCGCGTGCTGCGTCGTATAGGTCACGGACTGCGCCTTCGCATGAATGATCACGTCGGCCTGGAACGTCTTCGCGAGTTCCTTGAGCCGGTCCATGTCGCCGGTCCGTTCCGCCATGTCCCATTCGGACTTGTGAAGCGACTTCGCCTGCTCCTGATCGACCATGAGGTACCCGGCCTTCTGGAACAGCGCGAGCGTCGTTCCCTCGACCGTTGACAGGAACGGTTTCTGTCCGTCGATCGCCTCGTCCACGACGATCATGACCCTCGGGTTGCCGAGCGCGTCGATGACCGCCGGTCCGAGAACGCCGTCAAGGGCCGCGACGGACACCGTGCACCTCGCATGGAGCCTGAGGATGTCGTCCGAGCCGACCTCCTCCTTCGTGACCGTGAGATCCTTCACGATCCCCTTTGCCTGCGAGAAGACGCGGTCCTTGACGACCTCGAATTCCTTCATCTCGGAGACGCTTTCGACGTAGGCGCCGATGCCCTTCTCTATGGCGTCCCTGTAGGCCGAACGCTTCGCTTCGTCCCGGGCCCGGGTCTTGTCTCCGTTCAGGACGGCCCCCTCGCCATAGGCCTCGACCTCGATCGCCTCACCCGTCGAGGCGGGGGCGCCGGATTTTGACGCGGTTTCCTTTCCCTTCGCGGCCTCCGCCATCGGGGAATTCCCCCCCAGGATCAGGAGGATCGCCACGAGTGCGAGAACTGGCCGCAACCCCGGCCGGTTCACGGCGCTCACCTCTTGACCACGAGCACCCGGCACTTGGCCAGGAAGTTCATCTTGCTGTTGCGCATCTTGTCGGCCGCCGCGTTGGAGACGACGATGTCGACATTGTTCGGACCGACGAGCTTGGCGGGCTTCACGATAAGGGGCTTGTCCGCCACCTTCGCGCTTCCCTTCGCCCATTCCATGTTCGTGTGGTACTCGCACTGCCCGGAATTCAGAAGCACTTCGTCCTCGGCGATGCCGGGGCCGTAGACGACCTTTCCGCGCTGGTCGAGGATCCGGAACGTCATCGCCGGGATCAGCGGCAGGCCGCGGCAATCGAGAATCACCCCGGTGTACCCGTATTTGCCGGACGATTTCTCAGGCTTCGCGTCCGACGGCTTCGGCAAATGCGGCAGAACGGACTGGCGGACCTTGTCGAGCTTGATGCGTCCCGTAATCGTGTAGATCTCCCCGTCGAACTTCGCGTCCGTGATCTCGACGTTCTTGATCATCCCCTGGACCTGCGTCCGGACGGTGTCGTTGGCGACCATGAAATCGTCCATCCGGGTCTCCGAAGACAGCTGCACGCCCTTGATGAACTCGAGCAGGTTGCGCTGCAGATCGAGCGTCGCGCCCCGCCGGGCGAGGAGCTGCCCCTGTCCCGTCCCCTGCTTCCCTGCGGGCGGAACCGCCTGCCCGGTGGCCTCGATGTAGTCGGATGTCCAGTTGATCCTGGCGTTCTTGCCCTCTTCGACGAGTTCGCCCTTCACGATTTCCGACTGTTTGATCTGGGAGACGTCGACCGTGTACCCGTCCATGGCCTTCTCGATCGGAAGATTGCTGTCATCCACGACCGGAAGATCCATCGCCCCCTGCATAGCCGTATCTCCGGGCGTTTTCGCTTCGTCGATCACCGGGAGCGGCTCTTTACCGGCGTCCGTCGCCGTTCCGGGCTGCTGCGCCGCATCCTTGGCCGGATCGGCGGGCTTTTCCACCGGAGGAAGCGCGGGCAGATCCGTCCCGCTTCCGGCGGCTTCGGCCGAAACCGGAATATTCGTCATGACTCCGACAAGCGCTGCGCTCGCAACCATCAACCCCAGCAAAATCCAGACAGGAATCCGTTTCATTCGCAAACACTCCCTTCGTGTTCTCGCATGAGTTACGATTCTGTGACCGTCCCTTTTTTCCGCCTTCGCCTCCATTTTGTCCGGAACGAAGGCCCCAGCGTTTCTATTGTACATTGTCTGGATTGTTTTCTCAATCCCGATTCTTGGGAAAAGACCACGCTACGCTTTCATCCCGTTGCGGGGTTCACCCGCGATAGCCCAGTTCCCTGGAAACGCCCTCCGCCGTCGACCGGACGCGTTCGCACAGCGCTCGGGCCCGTTCGTCGCTCATCCTGTAGGCGGGCGCGGTGATGCTGACGGCGCCCGCGGGCGTTCCGTCGAGGGAACGCACGGCCGCGCCGATGCAGCGGATTCCCTCCTCATTCTCCTGGTTCTCTTCCGCCCAGCCGTTGCGCCGGACGTCGTCGAGAATTCGGCGGAGCGCCTCGGGGTCCGTCACCGTCGCATTCGTCCGTCGCTCCAGCGTCGTCCGGGACAGATACGCGTCCAGCTCGGCCTCGGGAAGCGCCGCGAGGATCGCCCGTCCGCCCGAGGTCGAATAGAGCGAAAGGGGGGCGCCGATCCGCGAGCGCATTCCCACCGGGTGCGGGCTGTCGAGCTTGTCGAGGTAGAACGCCTTGCCGTTTTCGTATATGAAGAGATGCACCGTTTCGTGCGTCTCTTCCCAGAGCCGCCGCATAAAGGGGCGCGCTATTTCAGCGAGCCCGGAGGAACGGCGGTACGCATCCGCCCAGAGGAGCACGGCCGGTCCGACCTGGTAGCGGCCTCCTTCGTCCCGGAGAACGACGTTCTTTTCCCTGAAGGTCGAGAGAATCCTGTGAACCGTGGATTTTGAAAGATCGGTGGCTTCCGCTATCTCGGTCACCCCGATCAGACGCCGCTCCTCCGCCATGAACGCCAGTATTGCCAGCGAGCGTTCCAGGACGCGGATGTTCATTCCCGTTTCCGCCATAGACGACACCTGCCTCGTTTTTTTACGAAAAGATACACGTCGCCATGCGACGCTACACCGGGCCGCCCCGCTTGTCAAGTGGAGCGGCGACGGCCCGGCGCGCAGCCAAGGAGCATTACAGACTGTTGCCTTTCATGATAAATGTCTTCATGAAAATTGTCGTACAGCCGTTACTCCGATTACCGTTTTTCGAGCCGTTTTCGATCTTTCCCGCATTTCTCTTCCCTGACATTCCGACTCGCGAAGGGAGATATTGTCATGGGAAACGCCATCAGGATCAACGCACCGGAACCCTAGCAACGGCAGGCGGTTCTTGTTCCATTTCCGTTTTGCACGAGAACGACCTGCGACGACGGAACGATCACGGGCGTCACGCCGCTCGCCCTTGTCAAGGAGACGTCGCCCGCGCAATCCTTTTGATACTATTTCATGGTATCATTCGTCCATGGCGTGGACGGTTGTTTTCCGACGAAGCGTCCAGAAGGCGCTTCCCGACATTCCGAAACACGTACGAAACTTTTCGCAGCTCTGGCCGCGGATATTGAGACATCGGGGCCGGTGCGCGGAGACTGGCCGAACTATTCCAGGCTTTCCGATGGCCGTCACCACTGTCATCTCAAGAAAGGACACCCGACGTACGTCGCTGTCTGGAGTGAAACATCAGGAAAGGTTGTTGTGGAGGTGATCTACGTTGGAACTCACGAAAACGCCCCCTATTGATGACGCGGCCGTGACGCTCCGCTTCACCTGCCCGGCGTCGAGGAAGGAAGCCGCCGTCAGGACACTGGAGAGCTTCGGTTGTTCGTTCGTGGTGGAAGAGGAACCGGTGGTCCCGTGGAGGGATGCCTTTCCGGAGAAACGATCTGATCTCCCGGGGATGGTTCTTGCAGGCCAGCGAATGAAGCACGGCATGACGCAGCGCGCACTTGCGGAAGCGACCCGCACGCCTCAGCGCCACATCTCCGAAATGGAGAACGGCAAGCGTCCGATCGGGAAGGAGAACGCCCGCAAGTTCGCCAGCGCGCTTGGGACCGACTACCGGATCTTCCTGTAGGCCGAAAGAAGAAGCCGGGTTGCATTTTCCGCCCGGCTTCTCTGCAAGACGCTCAATATAACCTCGTCCCCATCCTTTCCGGAACCGCCCGAAGCATCTCCCCCGTCATATGCTGCGCAGGACATCCATATGGCGCACGGTGCGCGACTCACCCCCGTCCGGAAAGGAATCCTGATGCTTCGGGCAAGGAAAGCGCCTCTTTCTCGAGAAGGATCGGGGCCGCGTGGTCCCGGCGTTCGA
>CAYVKE010000040.1:19531-24208 GCA_964451935.1 uncultured Synergistaceae bacterium
CACGTCGCCATGCGACGCTACACCGGGCCGCCCCGCTTGTCAAGGGGCGCGGCGACGGCCCGGCGCGGGCGGAAAGCGACGGTTCTCACGCAGGCGAAGGGCTGATGGTGCGTATGGCGAAACGGATAGGGGGAAACGGACACATTAAGGAATGTCGCGATGCGAAGCGTCTTGGCAAGGAACGTACAACCGCGGGATTTTCGAGCGCGTCACCCCCGTCCGGAAAGGAATCCTGATGCTTCGGGCGAGGAAAGCGCCTCTTTCCCGAGAAGGATCGGAGCCGTGTGGTCCCGGCGTTCGACGAGGTACATGCTTTTCCCTTCGAGGGCCGTCATCTGCTTCGTATAATGCTTCAGCGACGCCGCCACCTGCGCGATATGTCCCATGTGCATCCCGGCGTCGAGCTTCTCGCTTTCGACGACGGAAAGGGACAGCGTGGTCAGGCGGATCCTGCAGATCTCGTCCCTTCGGTCCTTGGCTTCGAAAAAGCCCCGCTGCGCGTCCGTCTGCGAGAAGAACTCCATCTTCTCCCGGTCGAACGCAACGCATACGGACTCCAGGACGTCCGTCGGGACCTTTCCCGGGACGACGCAGACGAAATCGTCCCCGCCGACGTGTCCGAGACGCGCCCCCGCGGGCAGATCCGAAAGGGCGTCCCTGAGGATCCGCGCCGACAGCATGATCAGGCGATCCCCGTTCGTGAAGCCGTACGTGTCGTTATACTCCTTGAACCGATCGAGGTCCGCGTAGATCAGCGAGAAGGGTTTCCCGCCGTCCCGGCTTTCCCGGATCCACGTTTCGATATGCCGGTTTCCGGGCAGGCCGCTCAGCGGATTGCAGTTCAGCGCGCGCTCGACCTCCAGTTCCTCCGCGCGGGAGATGATCTGCTTCATCGTGATCGTTCCGGCGAAATTCCCGTCGTCGTCGACCACGACGACGGGATCGTACAGGTCATCGTGGCCCCGCTCCATCGCCGATTTCGCCAAGCCGCTCACGGATGTCTGCCGCGACACCACGAGAAAATCGCGCTTCGCGATGCATTCGACCGCCTGTTTCTGGAAAAGCTGGTAGCCGAAGGCGCCCCCCATTTTCTGGAAGAAGCTCTGGCGCGTGATCAGCCCGTACGGCTTCGCTCCGTCCAGAACGACGATGTGCCCTTCGGACGGAGAGCGGCGGAAGCGGCGTTCCATCTCCTCGCAGTCGATTTCCCCGCACCCGAGGACCGTTCCCCGCTGCGCCAACGCCATGACGCCCTCCCCTCCTTCGCAAATGTCGCCGGTCCTGTGGAGGATTTCGTTCCGTATGGACTGCACCGTCCGGATGACGGATTCCTCCGGCGATTCGATCTCCGCCTGCGGCTTCGCGAGGCAGTACCCCTGCGCGAAACGGACGCCGAGTTCGAGGACGCTCCGGAGGTCGTCCCAGTTCTCCACGCCTTCGGCGATGACCCGTGCGTTCACCTTCGAGGAAAACGAACAGAGAAAGGCCACGATGTTCTGCTTGTACGCATCCTGCGCAATCCCACGGATCAGCGACATGTCGATCTTCATGTAGTCTGGGGCGCAACAGGCCAGCGTCTGAAGTCCCGAATCGCCGGCCCCCAGATCGTCCAGCGCGATCTCGAATCCCTGTTGCCGGAAATGCGCGACGGCATCCGACAGCGCCCGGTAATCCGGAATGGCGCACTTCTCCGTAATCTCGAAAACCAGTTGCCGTTCGGAGAACCCCGCATCCCGGAGGCGCGCTGACGAAAACGTGCGCCGGAAGCGGGCGTCGACGAAGATCTCGGGGCTGACATTGAGGAAAAGACGCGCGTCCTTGTCCCACGCCCGAAACGGACGACTCGCGAACGCAGCCTTCCGGCACGCCTGTTCGCACTCCCAGAGCATGTCGTTCTCGCGCGCGACGCGAAAGAACGCCTCCGGAGACTCAAAGGGCGGCTTCCCGCGCGACAGGACTTCGTACCCGAACACCGAACCTCCGCGAATATCAACGATTGGCTGAAACACCGGCCTGATCCCTCCATCGCGAATGAGCATGCGGAACTGATCCAATGCGCCCCTGGGCGTCTCGTCAACCATCGGCGTCATCTGCAATGCGATCCCCCCACGAAAGATACTTCCTTCTGAACGGACGATACTGGAGATGCGTAAACGACGCGTCTTCCCAACGTCACGGAACCGTTACGAAAGCGCCCCGTTTGCGCCGAAAACCGCCGTTACGCATTTGTTACGAAGGTTTCGATCTTTCGTAACGGTCTCTCCGTATACTTCGTTCAGAACAAACAAATTTGCGAGGAGGAATGTGGAATGAAGGGCTTGAAAACGGTTCTTTCCCTTGCCGCGGCGCTTTCGGTCGCTGGGACGGCGTTTGCGGGAGACATGGTGATCAACGGGTCGACGACGGTTCTGCCGATCGCGCAGGCGGCCGCGGAGAAGTTCATGGCGGCGAACGGCGGCGTGAAGATCACCGTTTCGGGCGGCGGCAGCGGCAACGGAATCAAGGCGCTTATCGACGGAACGACGGATATCGCCGATTCGTCCCGGTTCATCAAGAACGAGGAAGTCGCGGCGGCCGTGGCGAACAAGATCTATCCCGTACCCTTCGCGGTCGCGGTGGATGCACTGATCCCCGTCGTCCATCCGTCCAACCCCGTCAACCTTCTGACGACCGAGCAGCTTCGGAAGATCTACAAGGGCGAGATCAAGAACTGGAAGGAAGTCGGCGGAGAAGACAAGCAGATCGCGGTCGTGGGACGCGACACCAGCTCCGGCACCTATGAGACCTTCGAAGAGAAGATCATGAAGAAGGAACGCGTCACGGAACGCGCGCTGATCGTCGCGTCCAACGGCGCCATGGCGCAGACGGTCGCGAAGAACAAGCTCTCCATCGGATACATCGGCATCGGCTATCTGAACGACACCCTCAAACCCGTCGCGGTGGACGGCGTCGCCGGGACGGCAAAGACAGCGCTCGACGGAACCTACCCGGTCTCCCGATACCTGTACATGTTCACGAAGGGCTGGCCCACGGGCGACGTCCTGAACTTCATCAACTTCGTCCTGAGCGACCAGGGGCAGAAGGTCGTCGCGGAGAGCGGCTTCGTCCCGCTCCGCTAACGGACGCGAGAACCTTCTGTTCCACGGATTTTCGGAAATACGGGCGGCCGCCCGGAGAACGAAATACAAAAAAACGCGCCGGTCTCGCTTCCGAAGCGGGACCGGTTTTCAGGTCGGGGGAGGAGCAGATTCATGAAAAACGAGGGACTTCCGTCCATCCTTGTCGCAGCGATGTCGAGCCTGGGAATATTCATCATGCTCTTCATCCTGTATTTCCTCGTGACCGAGGGAATACCCGTCCTTCGCGAGGCGTCGCTGCAAAGCATCCTTCTGGGGAAGGCGTGGTACCCGACGGAAACGCCTCCGGCGCTCGGGATGTCCGCGCTCATCGTCGGGAGCGTTTCGGTGACGTTGCTCTCGTCGCTTCTGGCGATCCCGCTGAGCCTTCTCGTCGCGATCTTCATTTCGGATGTCGCGCCGTCGTTTCTCCGGGACATTCTGAAGCCGGTCCTCGAACTCCTGAGCTTTCTCCCCTCGATCGTCCTCGGCTTCCTCGGCATGGTGGTCCTCGCCCCCTGGCTCCAGGAGCGGTTCGAACTCCTGTCGGGGCTCAACCTCCTGAACGCGTCGATTCTTCTCGGAATCATGAGCGTCCCGATCGTCGCGTCGCTCGCCGAGGAAGCGCTCTCGTCCGTTCCCGGCGAACTCCGCGACGCGTCCTACGCGCTCGGGGCCACGCGCTGGGAGACCATCCGATGCGTCGTCATCCCGTGGGCCCGCCCCGGAATCCTCAGCGCCTGCCTGCTCGGCGTGATGCGCTCCCTCGGCGAGACGATGGTCGTCCTGATGGCCTCGGGCGGCGCGGCGATCGTCCCGGAGTCCGTCTTCGACCCCGTACGCCCCCTGACGTCGACGATCGCGGCGGAGATGGGCGAGACCCCCGTGGGATCGGCGCACTATCACGCGCTCTTCTTCGCGGGGCTGATCCTCTTTTTCATGACGCTCGCCATCAATATGCTATCCGCATGGATCGAATCGAAAGGCGCGGTGATCCGCTCATGAACCGGCGGCGCGCGGTCAACGGCTTCATGACGTCGATCCTCTGGACGTCCGCGGCCTTTCTGGTGCTGCTGCTTCTGGCCGTTCTGCTCTACGTCGGCGTCAACGGATGGAGCGCCCTGTCATGGGAGTTCCTGACCGAACCCCCGAGGGACAGCATGACCCGGGGCGGGATCAGCACGCCCCTCGTCGGAACGATGCAGCTCGTCCTCGTGTCGATGTTCTTCGCGCTGCCGATCGGCGTCGTCACGGGGCTCTACTTCGCCGAGTATTCGCGCGACGGCCTCTTCACGAAAATCCTGCGCCTGGCCATACGCTCGCTCGCCGGTGTGCCGTCGGTGGTGTTCGGACTCTTTGGGCTTTCGCTGTTCGTCGTGACGCTCGGCTTCGGTTCGAGCCTGCTCTCCGCGGGGCTCACGCTCGGGTGCCTGACGCTTCCGCTGATCGTCACCGCCTCAGAACAGGCGTTCCGGGCCGTGCCGCAGGACTACCGCGACGCGTCGTACGCGCTCGGCGCGACCAAATGGCAGACGATCGTGAAGGTCGTTCTCCCCGCCGC
>CAYVKE010000041.1:0-23485 GCA_964451935.1 uncultured Synergistaceae bacterium
AAGGAAGCGCGCCCGTTTCGGCAGTCCCCGGAATCCGCGCGAGAAGCCCCGGCCGGTTTATCCCGAATGTCGCACGCGCGAATAGACGCACGTGTTCCGGAACTTTCCTTCGAGGTCCAGGCGTTCGTTCCGCAGCACTCCCTCGAGGTCGAACCCGGCGCGTTCCGCCAGGCGCCTGCTGGCGATATTGCGTTCGTCGGTCGTGAGAAAGACGCGGGAGGCCGCAAGTTCGCGCAGCGCATGGTCGGCAAGCGCGCGGACTCCCTCCGTGATCAGCCCTCGTCCGCAGTACGCGGTGCGCCCCCAGTAGCCGACCTCGAACCGGCGAAGCTCCCAGTTCGCCCGGTGCAGTCCGCTGCCGCCCACGAGAACGCCCGAACCGCGAAGCGTGAAGAGCGCCATCAGGTCCTCGTTCAACAGAAAACGGGCGTACGCACGCCGACAGGTCGACTCGGACTGTTCGACCGTCGGCGGCGGCGTCACCCAGCCGAGCCACCGCTTGAGTTCCTCTCGCGATTCCAGAATCGCCCCGTTGAGCATGGGGCCGTCGCCCGGCCGCGCAACACGGACGATCAGCCGTTCCGTCTCCAGGACTTCCGGGAAAACGTTCTGCACGACAATCACCGGCTTTCCGCCAAAGTCACCGAATATCGATGCGGACACTATAGCCCGGACCGGACGTCCGGACAAGCGCGACTTCGGCCGGGACGCGGCTCTTCCCAGCAACGTTTTCTTGCACGGGGCGCGGGCGGACGCTATACTGAATATTAAAAAATATGATCCGATATATTGGCGCGCACGTGACGCCGCCTTCGTCGGATCGGAGGAATCCTCATGGAAAAGGCCGTCATTCTGATCGTCGACGATGAACCGACGAATATCTCCGTACTCAGCCAGCTTTTGAAGGAAACCTACCGGGTGCGCGCGTGCAAATCCGGCGAGCAGGCGCCGGCGGCGCTCGATATGGTCCCGCGTCCCGACCTGGTCCTTCTCGACGTCATGATGCCCGGCATGGACGGCTACGCCGTTCTGGACCGGATACGCGCGAACCCGAAAAACCGCGACATTCCGGTCATCTTCGTGACCGCGCTCAACGACGATCTCGACGAGGAAAAGGGGCTCCGGCTCGGGGCCGCTGACTACATCACGAAACCGATCCGGCCCGGCATCGTCCTCGCGCGCGTGCGGACGCACCTGGAGATCAAGCGCGCCCGGGACAGGCTCGCGGAACAGAACGTCTGGCTGGAAGCCGAGGTCGTCCGACGCACGAGCGAGAACGACCTGATCCGCGACGTGTCGCTGCGGGTCCTGTCCGAGCTGGCCGAGACCCGCCACAAGGATGCGGGCGACCACATCGCGCGAACGCAATCCTACATCGAGGCGGTCGCGCGGCGGCTCCGGATGGGTTCCGCCTTCCAGGCGGAGCTGAACGAACCGAATCTCGAACGGATCGTCCGGGCGTCCCCGCTGCACGACATCGGCAAGGTCGGCATCCCGGACAGCATTCTTCTGAAGCCCGGCCCCCTCGATCCGGACGAGTGGACGATCATGAAGACGCACTGCCGGATCGGAGCCGACGCGATCGCGCGCGCCATCGGAAGCGCGCGGCGCGAACGACCCGACCGCGCGATCGGCTCGACGCCGGAGGCCCTCTCCTTCCTCGAAATGGCGCGAATCATCGCCCTCAGCCATCACGAGCGATGGGACGGAACGGGGTACCCGGACGGACTCGCAGGGAACTCGATTCCGCTGCCTGCGCGCCTCATGGCCGTCGCGGACGTCTTCGACGCGCTGACCTCCCCGCGCGTCTACAAGGCCCCCTGGAGTTTCGACGCCGCCGCGGAGTACATCGTTCGGAACAGCGGAACGCACTTCGATCCCGATATCGTCGCCGCGTTCGACGCCGAACGTGGAACGTTCGGCGATATTTGCAGGCGCGCGACCGACGCGAGAGAGGAGGAGAGCGCATGATCGACGAACCGGGGCTCCGGCCCGGGACGGAAACGCCGTTCCATATCCTGTTCGACCTGAGTCCCGCTCCGATGTTCATCTACGTGCGCGGAACCCTCGAAATCGTCGCGGTCAACCGGGCGTTCACGGAATGGTACGGGTACGACGAAACGACGGCGCTGTCGATGCGGCTTCCCGATCTTCTCCACGAAAGCGACCGCGAACGGGTCATCCGGACGGCGGCCTCCGTTCACGGGTACTCCAGGATCTCCGGCACGTGGATCTTCCTGCGAAAGGACGGATCGCACGCCGTGACGCAGTCGGGATCGCAGGACATCCGCCACGCCGGAAAGGCGTGCCGGATCGTGGTCGCCACGGATATCAGCGATGTCGTCAACGCCGAGGCGGTGATCCGCGCGCAGCAGGAGCAGATACAGCGAAAGGAAAGCGTTCTCGAATCGGTATTCCGCGTCATTCCCGACCTGTTCTTTCTGATAGACGCGGACGGGACGATCCGGGACTACCGCGCGCAGCGCACATCGGACCTGTACATTCCCCCGGAAGCGTTTCTCGGGAAACGCATCTGCGACGTCCTCCCACCGGACCCCGCGACGGCCTTCGCGGCGAACGTCCGGACCGCGCTGGAGCACGACGGACTCGCCCGTTTCGAATACGACCTGGAGTACCCCGACGGAAGCCGCCGGTTCGAGGCCCGGATCAGCCGCCTCGGCGACGCGGCGCAATGCGCCGTCATCGTGCGGGACATCTCGCAGGAGCACCGGGCGCTGCAGGCGCTGGCGGCCGGCGAACGGCGCTCCCGCGAACTCCTGGAAAACGCGCCGTTTCCCATCGTCATCACCCGGCTGCGGGACGCGACGGTCCGCTACTGCAACGCCCGCGCGAGAATCAGGATGGGACTCGACGCGACGCAGGGAATCAACGTTCGCGCGGACGGGCTGTACCGGAATCCGGATGACCGAAAGGCGATCCTCGAAACCCTGGAACGTGACGGGGTCGTCTTCGAGCGGGAAACGCACCTTCTCGACACCCGAGGGCGATCGTTCTGGGCGCTCATGTCCGTCTCGCTCGTGGAGTTCGACGACGAACCGTCCATCCTGGTCGGCATCAACGACATCTCGCGGCTCAAGGATGCGGAGGCGGAGCTGGAGCGGGAGCGCAGCGCGCTCCGGGAGCGGGTCAAGGAACAGCGTTGCCTCTACGAAGTCTTCCATATCTCGGAGGATGGCGAGACTCCGGCGGAAGAGGTGATGCAGCGCGTCGCGGAGCTGGCCGGATCGGGCTGGCAGTATCCGGACATCGCGTCCGTGCGCATCGATTGGGGGGAACGGCGATTCGAGACCCCGAACTTCGCCGAAACGGACCCGATGCAGGCCGCCGAAGCGACCGCGCGGTGCGGCGACGTCGTCCGCCTGACGGTCGCCTACGCCGCGGCGCGCCCCGACGCGGACGAAGGGCCTTTCCTCCGAGAGGAGCGCACCCTCGCCGAAAACATCGTCCGCCGCCTCGCCGACATCGTGGACCGACGCCGGAACGCCGAGGCGATCCGGGAACGGGAGGAGCTTCTTGACGCCATGTTCGAGCAGGCGACGGACGCGATCGCGCTGATCGCCCCGTCCACGAACCGCTTCGTGAGCTTCAACGCCCCGGCGCACGAGGCGCTCGGCTACACGCGCGACGAGTTCGCGCTCCTGACCGTCCCGGACATCCAGGCGGAACACGGCCCGGAGAAGCTCCGCGAGATCTTCGCGCAGGCGGCCGCGGGAACGCCGCTTTCGTTCGAGACGCTCCACCGCTGCAAGGACGCAAGCGTGCGAACGGTCGTCCTCACCCTCCGGAACGTCGCGCACGGCGGCAGCACGCTGCTTTCGGCCGCCTGGCGCGACATCACGGAGCAGAAGGCCAGGGAGCGCGCGCAGCGGGCGCTCAACCTGCGGCTCCAGTCGCAGAACGCGATCATCGGAGCGCTGAACCGGTCGGACGCCGGGAGCCGGGGCGACGTCGAGGCGTTCTCCCGCGAGGCGACGGATTCCATCGGAACGACATTGTCCGTCGACCGCGTCTCCGTATGGCTGTTCAACGCGGACGAGACGCGCCTCGAGTGCGTCGACCTCTACGAATTCTCCGCCGGACGCCATTCCTCGGGATACGCCATCGAGGAACGCGACTTTCACGACGAGTTCGAATGCCTCAGGGCGGCGAACTATGTGGACGCGAGCGACGCGCAGGCAGACCCGCGCACGGCGGCGTACGCGGAATCCTACCTGAAACCGCTCGGCATCACGTCGATGCTCGACTGCAACATCATCTCCTCCGGCCGCAGCTTCGGCTCGGTCTGCTTCGAATATGTCGGAAAGCAACACCGATGGGAGCCCGACGAGATCGCGTTCGGGCGCCAGGTCGCCGATATGGTCGGCATGGCGATCCTGAACAGGGAACGGCTGGCGACCGAGCGATCCCTGCGCCAGAACCAGATCTTCCTGCAGCGGGCGCAGGCCGTCTCCCACACCGGGCACTGGCGTCTGGACATCGGGAGCGGCGAACTCCTCTGGTCCGACGAAGCCTGTCGCATCTTCGGCGTCATGCCCGGCTTCCACAGCACGCTGGAATTCTTCGCTTCGCGCATCCATCCGGACGACCGCCCCGGCCTTCTCGACGCGTGGAGCCGCGCCCTGCGCGGGGAACCCTACGGAATCACGCACCGCATCGTCGCGGGAGACGAAACACGCTGGGTCGAGGAGCGCGCGGAGATCGAGTTCGACGCCTCGGGACGCCCGGTCGTCGGCCTCGGGACGGTTCAGGACATCACGGAAAAGGTGCGGAGCATGCAGGAACTCGAGAAGTACCGGATGCGCCTCGAAGAGCTGGTCGCGTCGCGGACCGCCGAACTGGAGAGGGCGAAGGCCGCCGCCGAGGCCGCCAGTCAGGCGAAGGGCATGTTCCTGACGAATATGAGCCACGAGATCCGAACGCCGATGAACGCGATCGTCGGCTACGCGCACCTGCTCCGCCGCGAAGCGCTGACGGACCGGCAGATCGCCCGGCTCGACAAGATGTCCGATGCGGCGCGGCATCTGCTGCAAATCCTCAACGACGTCCTGGATTTCTCCAAGATCGAGGCCGGAAAGATGACGACCGACGTCCGGGACTTCGAGCCCGCGCGGGTGATCGACAATATCTTCGGCATCCTTTCCGACAGGATCGCGGCGAAGGATCTCGACGTCATCGCGGACCTGGACCATCTGCCCGGGACCGTGCGCGGCGACGGCAACCGACTGTCGCAGATCCTGCTCAATCTGGTCGGCAATGCGGTCAAGTTCACGGAAAGGGGAAGCGTCGCCGTCACGGGACGCATCGCGGAGCAGAAGGACGACCGGATAACCCTGCGCTTCGAGGTCAAGGACACGGGCATCGGAATGACGGAAGAACAACAGAAGCGGCTCTTCGAGGCGTTCGAACAGGCCGACGGCTCCACGACCCGCCGCTTCGGCGGCACGGGGCTCGGCCTTGCGATCAGCAAGCGCCTCGCCGAACTGATGGGCGGCTGCATCGAGGTGGAAAGCGAATTCGGAAAGGGCAGCCTGTTCCGGGTGGAACTCCCGTTCCAAATCTCCGGGACTCCTTCGGAAACGTCCGCGCGCCTCGAATCGCTCAGGGGAATGCGGTCGCTCGTCATCGACGATTCCGCCGACGCGCGGGAGATCCTTGCGGGAATGCTTTCGGAACTCGGCCTGCGCTCCGACGCCGCGGAATCCGGCGAGGCGGGGCTCGCCGCCGTCGCCGCGGCCGACCGGGCGGGCGACGCCTACCAGCTCCTCATCATCGACTGGAAGATGCCCGGGATGAACGGCATCGACACGGCGCTGAAACTCCGTTCCCTTGCGCTCGCCGCTCGCCCCGCCGCCGTCATGGCGACCGCCTACGGCGACCAGGTTCCGAAAGAGGAGGCGCTCCGGGCGGGCTTCACGCGGATTCTGAACAAACCCGTGACGACGTCGAGCCTGTACGACGCCCTGGCGGAATCGCTGCATCTGTCCCCTCCGGCTCCGGCGGTTCCGGACGCCCTCGAACGGAAGCTTGAGAAGCGGCGCGGCGCGCACATCCTTCTCGTCGAGGACAGCGCCCTCAACCGCGAGATGACATGCCAGCTTCTGGAGTCGGTCGGAATGCGCATGAGCACCGCCGAGAACGGCCGGATCGCGGCGGACATGGTCCGGAGGAACGTCTACGACCTGATTCTCATGGACGTCCAGATGCCCGTCATGGACGGCCTGCAGGCGACGGAGGAGATCCGGCGGATTCCGGACCGCGCGTCGGTCCCCATTCTGGCGATGACGGCGAACGCCTTCGAGGAAGACCGCCGCGTCTGCCTGCGCGCCGGAATGAACGATTACGTGTCCAAACCGGTCGAGCCGGAAAAACTGTACGGAGCGCTCGTCCGGTGGCTCCCGCCTCGCCCCGGCCCTGCATCCGGCCTCGGCGTCACGCTCCGTCCCAGGCCGCGCGCCGTTCCCCCCCGGAATACCGAGACGCCGCCCGCGCTCGCGGCCATAAAAGGTCTGGACGTCGCTTCCGGGCTGCGCACCCTGAGAGGCGACGGAACGTTCTATATGCGTCTTCTGGAGCAGTTCGCCGCGACGCACGGCAACGACGCCTCGCTGATGTCGTTGCAGGCTGCGGCGGGCGACCGCGACGCCGTCCGCAGGACGGCGCACGCGCTCAAGGGCGTCGCGGGCAACCTGGGAGCGACGAACGTGCGGGATCTGGCGTCGGAACTTGAGCGGGACGCGGGCGACGCGACGGGCGACGGAAGCCTTCGGGAAAAGATCTCGCTCCTGGACGCGGAGCTTCACGCGCTCGTGCGCGCGCTTCGGAACGCGCTGCCTGCGCGCGCCGGGACTGGGCCCGCCCGGAAAGAGATCGACCCCGCGCAGGCGGCCGAGACGCTGGCGCGGCTGGAAACGCTTCTGGCCGGGAACGATACGGCGGCCAACGATATGTTCGGGGAATCCGGGGAGATTCTGGCCGCGGCCCTTGGCGACGCGGCCGAAACCATCGAACGGCAGATCGAAAACTACGATTACGCCGAGGCGCTGAAGACGCTGCGCGCGGTGCGGAAACCGGATTCCGGCGCGCGCTGACGCCGGGGCGACGAAAAAAAAGCCGGTCCGAATGCGCTGACGCATCCGGACCGGCCGTTTATGCGCGCCGTCCGCGCTCCGCAACGTTCCGCGCGGGTTACTTGCCGACCGCCTTGCGGAGCATTTCGAGCAACAGCTGTTCCATCTGCGTATTCCCGTTTCCGTTCTGCCCCTGATAGTAGTTCGGGAAGGGCCGATGATCCGACTGCCCCTGATAGGGGCCAGGGAAGTAGTAATAGGGTCCGGGCGCCTGGATCACGCGGTTGGTCTGCGGGGGGACGCTCTCGTTCGTCGTCCCGCCGAAGAAGTTCCCGCACCGCGGGCACCGCTCGTACCGCCCGTAGGCATGCGTCGCGCCGCAGTTGCCGCACTGGATCAGAGAATAGTTGTTTCCCCCGTGATATATCGTATTCTGTTGCATCTGATTCGGGATTCGGTCGTAGTTCGGTTCCGCGAGGGCGCACCCCGCCGCGAGGACCGACATCGTCACCACCAACACCGTAATAATGATCTTTCTCATCGTCCTCAACCTCCTTCGCCGGAGCGTCGATCCGCTCCGAAACGTTCCGCCGGCGCAGAAACCGCCCGTCGTTCCGGCGGCCTTCGTTGATGCGTATTATACCCCCTTCGGGGCGGCGGATACCCGCAATTCCCGCACCGAAGGCGCCGCTTAACCATTCTTAAGAGAGCGCCGGGGGATGAGAAATCAGCGTGTTTCGGTTATAATGCAGCAGTATTGCGTTTTATACGAGATGGAGGGGCCGCGATGTACGTTCCCCGGACGATGGAAACCTTTTTCTCGAAAGCAGCGTCACAGTTTCCGGTCATGCTTGTTACGGGAGCGCGGCAGGTCGGCAAGACGACCTTCCTGCGCCACATGAGCGACACCGGCCGGACGTATGTCACGCTGGACGATCCTTCCGTGCTGGCGCTCGCGCGGGGGGATCCCGCGCTCTTTTTGCAGCGTTTTCCGGCGCCCCTCCTGATCGACGAAATCCAGTACGCGCCGGAGCTTCTCCCGTATATCAAGATGCGCTCGGACGAAGCGCGTCAGCCCGGACTCTTCTGGCTCACAGGATCGCAACAGTTCCACCTGATGAAGGGGATCTCCGAATCGCTCGCCGGACGCGTCGGCATCGTCCAGCTCTTCGGCTTGTCGCGACGGGAGACGGCGGGACGCGGGGCGGAATCCGCGCCGTTCCTGCCGGCTCCGGAGGAGATTTCCCGGCGGCTCGGACCGGACGACATCGTCCCGCTGAAACGGCTCTACGAGATCATCTGGCGGGGCTCCTTTCCGGCGGTCGCGCTTTCCGAGGCGATGGACCGCAATCTGTTCTACGCCTCGTACGTTCAGACCTATTTGCAGCGCGACGTCCGCGATCTCGCGAGGGTCGGGGACGAAATGGCCTTTCTGCGCTTCCTTCGCGCCGCGGCCGCCCGGAGCGGGCAGTTGCTGAACACGGCGGAGCTTGCCCGGGACGCCGATGTGGCGCCGAACACGGCGAAAAGCTGGCTTTCCATCCTCGAGGCGTCCGGAATCGTTTTCTTTCTGGAACCCTGGTTCTCGAACGCAACGAAACGTCTCGTCAAGGCGCCGAAACTCTATTTTCTCGACACGGGGCTCTGTTCATGGCTCACCGAATGGAACAGCCCCGAGGCGCTCGAAGCCGGAGCCGCATCGGGCGCGATTCTCGAGACGTGGGTCGTCGCGGAGATTCTGAAGACGTGGCGGCACAACGGGCGTCGCGCGCCCCTGTACTTCTACCGCGACAGCGACCGGCGGGAAATCGATCTTCTCATCGTGCAGGACGGAATCATCTTGCCCGTCGAAATCAAGAAGACCGCGTCTCCGGGCAAGGACTCGGTCCGGCATTTCTCCGTTCTCGAAAAGCTCGGAACGCCGGTCGGCCCCGGAGGCGTGATCTGTTTCGCCGAACGTTCGCTGCCGTTGACGGCGACCGCCTGTTCCATTCCCGTCGGCGCGATCTGAAGATCTCCGGGACTTCATGCATTCCGCCGCGCGCGAACTTGACACGCCCCTCCGGCGTCTCTTACGATTCCCGCAGGCAGACGCCAGATCCGACAGGAGGGATGTTCCGTGACGCAATCGAAGAAGGCCGTGTACTTTTTCTGCGCGCATTCCGTCGACCATGTGGCCGGACACGTGTTCGAGGCCGTCCGAAAGCTGCACGCCCCCGAAGAGACCGACATTCTCGTCGACAGGGATCCCGTGCTCCGTCACACCGACGAAAGGGGCGACTCGTTCTGGTTCGTGCGGACCGAGCGCGTCGTCAGCCACGACTTCACGCACTACCTGCCGATCATGCAGCGCCATTTCTCCGACTTCGACCTTGCGGGAATCATCACGTGGCATGCGGGCGAGAACGCGCCCGACAACATCCTGACGACGCACACGACCGGCGACGTTGATTCGGGATCGTTCGGCCCCGCGAACCCCGAATACATGCGCAATCTGCTCCTCGCCATGGAACGAAGCCGCGTCGACGCCGGGCTCGATTCGTACCGAACGACCACCGAAGCGACGCACTGGTCGGGAATGGTCTACGGCGGCGGAACGCCCGACCTGATCCCGCAGTACCCCGTTCCGGTCCTGGACATCGAAATCGGCAGCAGCCCGGACTGCTGGTCGAACCCGACGGCCGCGGCGGTGCTCGCGACGTCGCTCTTCGGCGTCTTCAAGGGCGACGGGCGAAAGACGCGGAGACTGCTGTGCGCCGGAGGCGTCCACTTCGAGCCGTCGTTCGCGGCGGCGGCGCTCCAGACGTGGGACGACTCAGGGTTCGCCGTCTCCCACATCCTGGCGAACCAGTGGCTCGTGACCGGACGCTACGAGAATTACGACGGGCCGGAACGCCTCGAAGCCTGCGTGCGTTCGATCGCGGGCGGCATCGACGGCATCGCGTTCCACGACAACCTCAAGGGCGTCTACAAAGACCGCTTCCGCGCCCTGGGCGCGAAGCTCGGCGTTCCGGCGTTCAAGCACCAGACGCTGCGCCACCCGGAAACGATCGCCTGGGCCGACCGGCTGACATGAAAAAGAGGGCTCCGGGCATTCGCCCGGAGCCCTCTTCGTTCGCCGGCGTTCCTAGTCCGGGCAGTCCATCCGGTCGATCACCTTGTACATCAGGTAGACCATGACGTCCTCAACGGGGTTGTTCCGGTAGTAATAGTTGTTCTCCGTATACGGAACCGGACCGTACCACCCCGGGCGCCGCGGTCTCGGTCCGTATGGCGGCCGGTGCATGAAGGGCCTCGGACCGATCGGCGGTCTGTAGTCGTACGGTCTCGGACGCACGATCGGCCTGTGATCGAACGGCCTCGGGCCGATCGGCGGTCTGTCGTCGAACGGCCTCGGACGCACGATCGGCCTGTGATCGAACGGCCTCGGGCCGATCGGCGGCCTGTAATCGTACGGCCTCGGACGCACGTCCGGCCTGTAGTCGAACGGACGCGGGCCGGGATACGGTCCGTACTGGGGGCCGTGCACCCGCGCGTCCTGCGGCGTCATGCCCTGCGGCCCCCTGTAGTACTGAATCTGCGGACGCTCGCCGTTGCTCGGCTCCGCGCAGACGACGCCCGCCCCGACTGTCAGCATCGCCAGTACAATGAAAATCGTTACAACCATGCTTTTTCTCATTGCCATCACCCTCCCTGGTGTCCTACACAAAACCCGAACGTTCGGTCCTCGATTCTCCGCGACCCGTCGATCGCTCCCCTTTCCCTTTCCGTTCCTCCCGGACGACCGCTGCCCGGGATTCTTCTTCCGCCCCCGTCCGTTCCGTCGTCCGGAAGCGTTTTCAAGGAAATTGTACGCTTTTCCGACCCCCTGTACATGGGTAATTCCTCGATTTTTAACTTTCTTTACCAATCTAAAGATACGTAAAGAATGGATGCGAACCCGCATGGGATCCGGGTTTGTCGCGATAAGAAAACCGGAATCGGACGTCACGGCCCGCGCTTGCGCACCGCGTAACGAGAGCTGAAAGCACATAATGCACGACACCGTTCAGGAAAGAAAATGGATCCATCGATGTAGCCGATACGTCGCAAAAGCGGTATGATTACCATGATATTGTTTTTCGCCCTGCGCGCATCCGGTGATTTCGCCCGAAACACCGGATGCGCGCAGGCGGGAGTACGCGCGAGGTTTCGGTTGGTCCCGGGCTTCTGTTCCCGGGGAGACGAAAGGAGGAGAATGCGAACATGAACATAGGAAAGGTTTCCCGCGTTCTGTTGTTGGGAGCGGCAGTCGGCGTCGCCGCGACGGCAGCCGTGGCCTGCACGCCGCTCGGCGTCGGGCCGAAGGCGTCGGTCGACGGTTCCGTCCTGGTGTCCCACACCTGCGACGGATGGTACGACCACAGGATCCAGATCGTTCCCGGAGGGGAGCACAAGGCCGGAGAAATGATCGACGTCATGGTCGATCCGTGCCTCGGGACGCGCCCGGACAAGCCGCTCGTCAAGACCGGCCAGATTCCGCAGGCCGCGAAGACGAACACGTATTTCCATATCGGCTACCCGTTCATGAACGACAAGCAGCTCATGATGGGCGAGTTCACGTGGAGCGGCCGCGACGAACTCGCGAGCCCCAAGGGCCTCTTCTACATCGCGAACCTCGAGATCTACGGCCTGCAGCGCGCCTCGACGGCCCGCGAAGCCATCAAGGTCATGGGCGAACTCGCCGAGAAGTACGGCTACGCCGACGGCGGCGAGACGCTCGTGATCGGCGACCCGAAGGAACTCTGGGTCTTCGAGATCTGCGGCGGCGGCCTCCTCTGGACGCCAGAGAGCGGAACGCCCGGCGCCCACTGGGTCGCGCAGCGCGTCCCCGATGACGAGGTCTTCGTCGGAGCCAACCGCGCCCGCATCGGCGAGCTTCGCTTCGACGACGCGAACTTCATGATCTCTTCCCGGATCACCGAACTGGCCGAGAAGATGGGGTGGTGGAAGAAGGGCCTTCCGTTCAACTACGCGAAGGTCTTCAACCCGGAACCCTACGGCGCCCCGTTCTACCAGAGCCGCCGCGAGTGGCGCGCGCTGAGCCTTCTCGCGCCGTCGAAGCAGTTCCCGATCTATGACGAGTTCACGGACTACCCGTTCTCCATCAAGCCGGACAAGAAGCTCGGCGTCAAGGACATCATGGACATCTACAGCGACCACATGGAGGGAACGCCCTACGACCTGACGAAGGACGCGGCCTCCGAGCCCTTCGGCAACCCGAACCGCTGGCCCGTCGCCAAGGAACACAAGCCGGCCGGACGCGAGGGACAGGACTGGGAGCGCCCGATCGCGATGTACCGCTGCTCCTACAGCTTCGTGTCGCAGAGCCGCGCCTGGCTTCCCGATCCCGTCGGCGGCGTTCTGTGGTTCGGCGAGGACGCGCCCGACACGACCGTCTACGTCCCGATCTACTGCGGCGTGACCGAGCTTCCGAAGCCCTGGACCGTGGGCAAGCGCCACGAGTTCGACCCGGAGAGCGCCTGGTGGGCCTTCAACCTCGTGAACAACTGGGCCAACCTCCGCTGGGACGCGATGTACAAGGAGATCCGCGAGAAGAAGGCGAGCTACGAGGACGTCTTCTTCACGAAGCAGGCCGAAACGGAAGCGAAGGCCGTCGAGCTGTACAAGAAGGACCCGGCGCAGGCCGTCGCCTTCCTGACGCACTACACGACCTCCAACCTCGACAAGGTCGAAAAGGGCTGGTGGAACTTCGCCTGGCATCTGATCGGAACGTATTACGACGGCGGCCAGATCAGCCCGAAGGGCGCCATGCTCAAGCCGGGCTACCCGAAGGCGTACCTGGAAAAGGTCGACTTCGGCGGAACGGCCGTCCGCGACCTCGAAACGATCAAGAAGACGAAGTAGCTCCGACAATACATGTCGCCACGCATCGGGCAAGGGCCTTCGCGGCCTTTGCCCGATGTTCGCAAACAACAGGGAGGGAATCGATATGAGAAAAACGCTGCTCGCGGTCCTCGTCATCGCCGCGATGGCTGTGGCCGCATTCGCCGCCGACGCCCCGAAGCCCGAGGGACCGTATATCGTCACCACGTGCGGGCAGAGTCCCGGAGCCGTCATGATCGGCATGTCGGCCAAACAGGCCGGCGTGAAGGCCGACTACAACAACAAGCTGACCGCCGATGACGTGAAAGGCGACTACAAGACGCTCATCATCACGAGCGGGACGAGCATGAAGGGCATGGGGGCGGCCGGAACGAACGTCGACGCCGAGATCGACCGCTGCGCAAAAGCCATCGCGGCCGCGAAGAAGGCCGGAATGACGGTCATCGGAGCGCACGTCGAGGGCATGGCGCGCCGGACCGACAGCTCCGACGCGGCGTCCATCGAGGCCGTCATGAAGGACGCGGACATCATCCTCGTCGTGACCGACAGCGACAGCGACGGGTTCTTCACGAAGTACGCCGAGACCCACAAGAAGCCCCTCATCAAGATCAAGGACGCCCTCGCGATCGGAACGGTGCTCAAGTAGAACGCGACGACGGGGGGTCTCTTTTCGGGGCCCCCCGTCAATTCTGCGGTGAAAGGATACGTTCACGATGACCCTATTTCATCATTCGATGCTGGTGCTTCTTTGTATCGTACTGGCGTTCGGCGTCGCGAAGAAGTTCCGCCTCTCGACGGAGCTTTCGATGTTCGCGGCGGCGCTCGCGGCCCTTGCGGCCCACGTCGCGCTGCCGAAGGGGGCCGACCCCCGATCCGCGCTGTCTCTTTACGAGATCGTGCGGCACGTCGTCGAGGGCGCGTGCGCCTATTACGACGTCTGCCTGATCTTCCTGACGGCGACGTATTTCATGACGCTCTACAAGCAGGCGGGAGGCGTGGCCTTCATCGTCCGCCGGATCGTCGGCGCGTTCCACGCGCGCCGGTTCGTCTGCCTCGTCCTGCTGACGTTCGTGATGCTCATCCCCGGAGCCATCACGGGTTCGGGAGCCACGACGGTCCTGACGGTCGGCGCCCTGGTCGGCTCCGTCCTCGCGGCGATGGGCGTTCCGGAGGACCGCCGCGTCGCCCTGATCTTCCTGCTGGCCGCCATGAGCGCCGCGTGCCCGCCGATCAACCTGTGGGCGATGATGGCCGCGGCCGGGGCGAACATGCCCTACGTCGGCTTCGGCCTGCCGCTCGCGGTCCTGTCCGTCACGGGCGCGCTGTTTTCCACGTTCTGGTTGGCCGGACGCGGGCAGCCCGTCGAACTCGAAAAGGCCCTCGCCGACCTGCCCGAAGCGCCCGCCGCATGGAACTGGCCCCGCGCGCTCCTGCCCTTCGTCGTCCTGATCGGCCTGACGCTCGCGGGAAGGGTATGGCCCTTCTCGTTTCCGATCCTTGGGCTGCCGCTCGTCTTCATGCTCTCCGCCGTCGCGACGGCGCTCGTCAGCCCCGTGCGGCTGCGGCTTCTGGAGGTCGCGTCGACGACCGTCCACAATCTTCTCGGGCTCGTCGGCATCATGGTAGTCGTCGGAATCCTCAACCAGGCGATGACCCTCACGGGAGCCCGCGGCCTGCTCTCGCTGGCCGTCGTGACGCTTCCCGTCACGGTGCTCTTCGCGACGCTCTGGATCATCCTGCCGGCGTCCGAAGGGGTGCTCCAGTACGCCGTGGCCCCGCTCTTCGGCGTCCCGCTGATCATGCTGTTCAATATGCTCGGGCTCAACCCGGTGATTTCGCTCGCGAGCTGGGCCGTCATGTGGCCCGTGGGCGACTGCCTCCCCCCGACGGCGGTCGTCGGAAGGGCGGCAGTCATGGAGCTGGGCTACGCGGGCGACTACTACCGGGGCTTTGTTCGTACGGCGCTCGTTCCCATGCTCGTGATCCTCGCGATGTGCACCGCGGTCATGATCTACAGCAGGGAACTCGGCGCCCTGATCGGAGGCTGATACCATGGATTCCGTCACCCTCAGCGCCGTCGTCATGGCGCTCTACTATTGCATCAACGCGTTTTTCCTCGTCGCCGTCGTCGCCGGATTCTTCCGGACCCGCAACGCGCAGGAGGCCGTTCTCCTCGGCATCGTGATGGTCCCCTTCATCCTGCGCCTGCTGCGGCTCAAGTAAGGGGCGACGCAGCATGAATCTCAAATTCGTCAAAACCGCAACGCTCCTCGCCGTAATCGCGGCGACGGCCGTCGCCGGACAGCTCTTCCGCGAGCATCGCGCCTTCAGGGAGCCCGTCGTGGCGAGCGAGGGCCTCACGGCCGTCAAGAAGCTAGGCGACTACTCGAAGAGCGTCGCCGGGACGATCAACGACGCCAACGTCTATGTCTTCGACAGCGGCGTTCCCGGGGGCGCGCTCCTGATCATCGGCGGCACCCACGCCGAGGAGCCCGCCGCGAACATGTCGGCGCAGCTCTTCACCGAGAACCTCCGCGTGACGCAGGGGAAGGTCATCGTCATCGACCGCGTCAACACGAGCGCGTCCACCTGCACGCGGCTCGGCGAGGCCTATCCGCGCTTCTTCCACGTGAAGACCCCGTGGGGGACGAAGAAATGGCGCATGGGCGACCGGACGGCCAATCCGCTCGACTCCTGGCCCGATCCCGAGGTCTACATCCACTACCCGAGCGGCCAGAACCTGGCCTACATGGACGTCCGGAACCTGAACCGCAACTGGCCCGGCAGAGCGGACGGCATGCTCACGGAACGGACAACGTTCGCCGCCATGGAGCTGATCCGCGCCGAAAAAGCGGACCTCACGATGGACTTCCACGAGGCCGAACTGGAATACCCCGTCGAGAACACGATCGTCACGCACCAGAGGGGCAACGAGGTCGCGGCGATGACGTCGATGATGCTGACGTCGCAGACGTTCGACGTCCCGATCGGCATGGAGTTCTCGCCGACCGCGCTCCACGGCCTGAGCCACAGGGAGATCGGCGACCACTCCGACGCGGTATCGTATCTCGCTGAGGTCGCGGAGCCGATGCTCGACCGGATCCGCGGGATCACGGACGAGGAGCTTCTGATGTCCGGCCGCGACCGCTTCGTCATGAAGGCCGGAGAGCACAAGCTCCTCTACGCGCCCATCGACGAGAAGGGCTGGCCGATCGACAAGCGCGTCGCGCGGCACGTCACGACGCTGACAACGCTGCTTCAGGTCCACAACATGCTTCACCCCGACCGGGCGATCCTCGTCGAGGGCGTCCCCGCCTACGCCGAGATCATCGAAAAGGGCGCCGGCGCGTTCTTCCACGATCCGGCGACAGCGCCGAAGAACCGGGTCTTCTACGACTGATTCCGGACGCGGCCCTGCGAACGGACGCATAAGGAGGGGCCCCGCGCAACGCGCGGGGCCCCTCGTGCGTTGCGGACGAAGACATGCGCCGCACCGCTCGCCCGCGAAAGCGTTTCGAACGTCGCCGCCGCCGGACGTCCCGGGCGTTTCCCCGAACCGTGCGGAAATCGGTAAATCGGCGGAGCGGGAAACGTTTGACCTGGAGCGCGCTCCAGGTGATAGGCTCCTTCCGATGACCCCTTCGCGGCGGGGAAAGGGGTTCGTCGAAAATGACGGAGGAGGAATGAAAGAATGTACGATACGCTCGCATCGCTCACCACGTTCGCAACGAAACATCCGTTGATGATGTCCGCACTGGCGGTTTTGTCCGTTTTCGCGGCGCTTCCCGGAGGAAGCGCCTGCTTCGCAGCCGAGGGGACGGGGAAAAAGATCCTCGTGGCCTATTTTTCGCATTCCGGCAACACGCGTGAAATCGCGACGCAGATTCACGAAAGGGTCGGCGGCGATATCTTCGAGATCCGGGCCGTCCATTCGTACCCCGCGGAGTACTCCGAGTGCGTGGACGTCGCAAAGCGGGAGCAGCAGAACAACGAACGACCGGAGCTTGCGGCGGAGGTCGCCGACATGGCTTCCTACGACGTCGTGTTCCTGGGCTACCCCAACTGGTGGGGCACGATGCCGATGCCGTGTTTCACCTTCCTCGGGAAATACGATCTCTCCGGGAAGACCGTCATCCCCTTCTGCACGCACGAAGGCAGCCGCCTGGGACGAAGCGTCAGGGACATCACCCGCCTCTGTCCGAAAGCGACCGTCCTCGAGGGGCTCGCAGTCCGGGGATCGAGCGTGAAATCCGCCCAAGACGACGTGGCCGGATGGCTGCGGAAGCTCGGGATGATCCGCTGAAGCCTCACAACGGGGAGGGTGCGTCCGTGACACGAAAGACGGCGTTCAAGCTGTTCATCGACCTGCTCATGACGGTTCTCATGCTTGTCGCGATGGCGTACACCCTGACCGGCAATCTGCTTCATGAACTGTCGGGCGTGTCCCTCCTCGTGCTGTTTCTCGTCCACAACGCCGTGAATCTGCGCTGGTATCCGGCGATTCCGAAAGGGAGATACGACGCAGTCCGCCGCATCGATACGGCGATCACCCTGTCGCTGTGCGTCGTCATGCCGGCGCTTCTGGTCAGCGGCGTGTTCCTTTCGCGCGACGTGTTCGCAGCTCTCGGCCTGAAGGGCGGTTTGTCGGCGCGAAAGCTGCATATTCTAACCGCCTATTGGGGACTGATCCTCATGTCCGCTCATATCGGAATGCACTGGGAGATGATCATGGGAGCCTTGCGAAAGGCGACGCGGACCGCTCCCATGAATCGCTCCCGCGTCCTGCTTCTGCGCGTCGCGGGGATGGCGGTCGCCCTGTATGGCGCGTACGCGTTCTTCGAGAGAGGATTCGGGGCCAAGCTGCTTTTACGGGACACGTTCGATTTCTGGAATTACGACGAACCGGCCGCGTTCTTTTTCATCGATTACATAGCCGTCATGGGGTTGTGCGTCTGGATCGTCCATTACATCCGGAAGTTCATTCAGAACCGGAAAAGGCAAAGCCCCGGCGCACCTCGAAATCCTCTCGACGTCGAGTGAATCCCGAGCGGCGGGGCATTCGGTCTTTTCCGTCGAACGCTTCGTCGCGGCCGGCGCCGTCTCAAACGGCTCGGGCAGCGGAGCGCCGGGTTCACAGAGGACCACGGCGCTCCAAAACGAATCCCCACGCCCGGCGCGGGCTGCCCTGTTATCCCTCGAACGTCGCCGCGACGTCCTTCAGGCGCTTGACGATTTCGATGTGCTGGGGGCACCGCCGTTCGCACTGCCTGCATTCGACGCATTCCGACGCCTTGCCGTAGGTCTGCGCATAGTTGTTGTAATACACCTTTTGGGTGGAGAACATTTGTGGCGTCGACTGCTTTTCCGCATTGTAGAGCGCGAAGTATTTCGGGATGGCGATATTCTTTGGGCAGCCCGCGGTGCAGTATTCGCAGGCCGTGCACGGGACGGCGATCGACTCGTTGATGATCGCGGCCGCCCGTTCGACGATGTCGGATTCCTCCGCCGTGAGGGGGACGAAGTCCCTCATATAGCCGGTGTTGTCGAGAAGCTGCATCAGGTTCGACATGCCGCTGAGAACCATCATCACGTCGGCCTGACTCGCGGCGAAGCGAATGGCCCATGACGGAACCGACATGTCGGGGCTGTGGTCCCTGAACAGCCTTTCGGCTCTCTCCGGAACCGCCGCGAGCGTGCCGCCCTTGACGGGCTCCATGACGATCACGGGCTTGCCGTGCTTCCGCGCGACCTCCCAGCATTTTCGGGACTGGATGCTTTCGTTGTTCCAGTCGAGATAGTTCAGCTGAAGCTGCACCACATCGACTTCGGGGTGCTCCGTCAATATCGCATCCAGCAGCTGCGCGTTGTCATGAAAGGAAAATCCGATCTTCCGGACCGTCCCCTCTTCCTTCTTCTTTCGAACGAACCCGAAGCTGTCGAATTTTTTCGCGATCGCGTAATGCGACACGCCGAGATTGTGGATCAGATAATAGTCGAAGAAGTCAACGCCGCATTTTTCGAGCTGCTCGTTGAAGATCCGCTCCATGTCCTCTTCCGCCGTGAGGAACATCGTCGGCAGCTTCGAGGTCAGCGTAAAGCGGTCGCGCGGATGTCGCTTCACGAGCGCCTCCCGGATCGCGGTTTCACTCCGGAAGTTATGGTACATATAGGCGGTGTCGAAATACGTGAACCCCCGCTCCAGAAACGCGTCGACCATCCGGTTCAATTCCGCCGCATCGATGCTCGCCGGATCGTCCGCGTTCGTGACGGGCAGACGCATCAGGCCGAAACCCAGTTTTTTCGTCATTTCGCATTCTCCTTCGGCTGGATGGATTCTTTCCGTTTATCCGGTCTCGTCAGTTCCTTTTCCTTCGCGGCGAGGCAGTTCTCGTAGCCTTCGATTTTCCCGTCAAGGCGCGCGAGCGTTTCCTGCATCTCCGCGATTCTTTCGGCCAGCTTCCTGCGTTCCTCGATCAGAAGATCCTTTCTCGCTTCGGCGGTATGTTCCCCCTGCCGGCACAGGCCGACGTATTCGATCAGCGTTTCGATGGCGATTCCGGCGCTGCGCATGCATTTCACGAACTCCACCCATCGGCGGGACTCTTCGTCGTAGACGCGGATTCCGCCGCTATTGCGCGGGACGTGCGGAATCAGCCCGATGCGCTCGTAATACCGGAGCGTATCCGCCGAAAGGCCGTACGCCTTGCTCACTTCCGCGATGATCATCCGTCTCTCCCCCTTCCCTTTCCGCGGGATTCCACCCGGTCAGGCTTCACCATAACACCTGGAGTCTACTCCAGGTCAAGGGGTTCCGAAAACGCCGGAGACGTTTTGTTCCGCCGTCTTGACAAGGAGGAAGCCATCTCCGAACATTGGTCCATGGAGAACTTCCGGCGGAAAGACCGCTTCTACACCATCGCATTCGCGCTCGTCGACGCCTTCGCATCGCTGGAAGTCGGCGCGGTCATCGTCATCAACGCCCGCATCGCGGAGAGCCTCGGGCTTGCGGAGGAACTTTCGGGCTACGTGATCACGGCCTATCTCTACCCGCTCTTCGGCGTCCTCCTCCTGGCGCTCGTCTTCGACCGGCGGATCCGGAACGCCGCGTCCCCAAGGGACCTCTTCCTCGCCGGACTCGCCCTCTTCGCCGCAGGCAACGGCGTATGCGCCCTCGCCCCCGGCGCGCCGTCGTTCTTCGCGGGACGGTTCGTCATGAGCGCGGGCGCCGCGCTCGCGTTCGTGGGACAGCTCTGGACCGCAAGCAGCTTCTTTTCCGCGCGCCTCATGGCGATTCTCGTCTGGGGGGAGGTCGGGGCGGCGGTCGGCGACATCGCGGGGCCGGTGATCGGGGGCTTCTTCGCGGGCGTCGCTCCCGGGGGGTGGCGGGCCTTTTTCCTGCTCGACGCATGCGTCGGACTCGTCACGCTCGCGGCGGCCGCGTTCGCGCTCGACGGCCGACAGGCGCCCCCGGCGTCGCCCATCGGCGCGGCTCCGGCCGCAACGGACCGCGCGAAACGGGGCGAAGCGGTCACGACGACCCTGCAACAGGTCGCGATTTCGCTGCTGCTCGTGGGGTCCGAATACTTCTTCTCCGACTATCTCCAGCAGAAGATGGACGAGTCTCCCCTTCCCGTGGCGCTCGGAAACCTCGCGGCCGCAACCGGGACGATCATCGGCGCCGCGTGGGCGGCCCGAATGGATCGGTCGTTCCGGCGCGTCCCGCTCGCCGCCCTCTTCGGGATGCTCTGCTCCCTGGGCGCCCTCGCGCTCTGCCTGTCGGGGAGACGCGTCTTCCTCGCCGCGCTCCCGCTCTTCGCCTCGGGCGTCTTCATGGGGCTCGCGTGCGTGAGCATCTACGCGTCGATCGTGAACGCCTCGACGCCGGACGGCTTTCTGCGCTGCACGCTCGTCTACCTTCTGGGGATGCAGATCGGCAACGCGCTCGGCGTCCAGGCCGTCGGAATCGCGGAGCAGCTCCGCGTCGGCCCCCTCTCCACGGCGTCGATCGTCGCCGTGGGGCCCGCCGCGATCGCCGTCTTCGTCCTCTTCTTCCGGCCGGAGCGCGGAACCGCGCCCGGCGGTGCGGCCCCGGGCCACGCGAAGGGATGACCGGAGAATGTTCGGGATCCGGGAGGTCGTCGATCCGCAGGAGCGCCGCAGGCTCTGGAACGCGTTGCAACCGCAGGAATGTCTGTTCGATCTCTGGTCCGTCCGGGAGTGCTTCGCTCGCCGCTTCGGCTCGGAACCGCACTTTCTCGTCGCGGAGCGGGACGGAAAGGCCGTCGGGCTGCTGGCCCTGAGCCGGACGGCGGACGGAGGCGCGTTCGCCTGCTATCCGGGGGAGACGTGGCGCGGTGAGTCCTGGCTCGAACAGAACAGGATTCCGGCCGAAAGCCCGTCGGTCGCGGAGGCGCTTCTTGCGCGCGCGCCGGGGGCGACGCGTCTTCGGTATCTCGCGGACGGGACGCTGCCGTCCGACCGTGTCCGCCCCGACGAGACGGACTACGTGTTCTTCCCGGAACGTTGCGGCTTCGACTTCGAGGCCTACCGCTCGACGCTTTCGGCGCGGACGCGCAGGCAGACCGCGGAAGCGACCGGCCGCCTCGAAGCGGCGGGCGTGGAGTTCCGCCGCGACCGGTTCGCGGACCTCGACGCGCTGTTCGGGATGAACCTCGCGTCGTTCGGCGACGCCTCGTACTTCCGCGACCCGCGCTTTCAGGCGAGCTTCGAGGACCTCGCGGACGTCCTCCGGTCGAGCGGAATGCTCCGCCTGACGACCGTCCTCGTCGGAGGACGCATCGCGGCCGTCGACATCGGAGGGGTCTTCCGCGACGGCTATACGCTTCTTGCCGGAGGGACGGCCCCGGAATTCCCCGGCGTCGCGAAGCTCATCAACCTCCACCACATCCGGCGGGCCTGCGCCGAACGGCTTCGTTTCGTGGATTTCCTGAGCGGGGACTTCGGATGGAAGGAACGCTTCCGGCTGACGCGACGGCCGCTGTTCCGCGTCGACCCCGCGGCCGCGATCGGGGAGTGAGCGCCGTGCGCAGCTCCGTCGTCGTCGCGGGAACGACGCCCGATTACATCGACTGGATCCGGACGGAGGCTCCCGGCGCCGCCGTCTTCCTGACCGACCCGCTCCTCCGCAGCGGCGCGGCCGAACCGGACCCGGCCCCGTGGGAGGAGGTCCTCTGCGATCTTTCGGACCATGAGCGCGCGCAGCGGACGCTCCGGGAGCATCTGGACCGATGGGGAATCCGGCCCGCGGGCATGGCCTGCTACGACTGCGAGTCGCTGGACCTCGCGGCGCTCCTCGCCGAACGACTCGGACTCCCCTTCGCGTCGCGTGGCGCGGTCGCCCGCAGCAGGGACAAGCGCCGGTCGAAGCGGCTCTGGAAGGAGCACGGCCTTTCCTGTCCGGAGGCCCGCCCGATCCGCGGGGCGGACGACCTCGTCGCGTTTCGGAACGAGCGGGGGGAGGCCGTCGTCCTCAAGCCGCTCCGGGGGACCGGGAGCGAACTCGTCTTCCTCTGCGATTCCGAAGACGAGTGCCGTCGCGCCGCAACGACCGTCCTCGACGGCGTGCGGCTGCGGCCGGCGCTTGGAGGCGCCGTCGCGGAGGAACGGATCCGGGGAACGGAGTACAGTTGCGACTTCACGGTTTCCGGAGACGACGTGCGTCTTCTGCGACTGACGCGGAAGGTCGCGCTCCCCGGCGGCCCCTTCGGCGAGACGACGGGGTACCTCCTGTGTCCGCGAATGCCCGAACAGCAGGACCGGACGGACTTTTCCGAAACCCTTCGCCGGAGCGCGGCCGCGCTCGGAATCGCGAACGGGTTCTGCATGATCGACTTCATCGTCCGCGACGGAATTCCGGTTCTTCTGGAGCTTGCGCCCCGACCGGGAGGCGACTGCCTCCCGCAGCTGCTCCGCACGGCTCGCGGCGTCGACGTGATCCTCGAGGAACTCCGGTTCGCCCGGGGGTTTCCCGTCCGCTGCGAATGGCGCGAGGGGGGCACGTTCTTCCTCGGGCTGCGCCTGATCGCCCGGACGGGCGGCGTCCTGCGCGGAATCTCGACGGACCTTCTGAAACGGGATCGCCGGGTTCTCGAAATAGGCGGCCTCCGGGAACCGGGACACCGGATCGTCCTGCCGCCGGAGGACTACGACTCCCGAATTCTCGGGTGGGCCGTCGCGCGGCTCGACGACGGCGACCCCGACGGGCAGGCGACGGAACTCGCGTCGCTCTGGAGCGCGGAGGTCGGCGGATGAGGCTTCCCGACGCGGATCTCGAACGGTTCGTGCGCCGATACCTCGCGCAGCGCGAGCGCTTCCTCGCGGTACCGTCGGACGGGGCGGCCTGGCTGCTGGACGCGGACGCGCTGCGGGCGCGGGCGGACGCCTTTCGCAGGACGTTCGCGGCGACGCTGTCCGACTGCGCATTTTACTTCGCGATGAAGAGCAACTCCTGCCCCCGCCTGCTCGACATCCTTCTCGGCGCCGGGTTCGGG
>CAYVKE010000042.1:0-7192 GCA_964451935.1 uncultured Synergistaceae bacterium
GGATGTCCGGACGTTCCCCCTGGAACGGAACGGCGTGAAGCTTCATCTCCAGTGCGTTCAGGCGGAAGGCGCCAAGGGCGACAAGCCGCTGCTTCTGGTTCACGGGCTGACGTATTCCTCCCACGAATTCGACGTGGACACCGGCGATTACAGCCTTGCGCGGTTCTTCGCATCCAAGGGCTATTCCGTCTGGATGCTCGATATCGCGGGCTACGGCCTGTCGCAGGAAGTCAAGGACGGCTTCATGCCGAATTCCGACTATGCCGCGGAGGATATCGCCGCGGCGGCGAAGCTCATCCTCGAGAAGTCCGGCGTCAAGCAGCTCGACGTCCTCGGCTGGAGCTGGGGAACGGTCACGAGCGGGCGCTTCGCGGCCAAGTATCCCGACATGGTCCGGAAGCTCGTCCTGTACGCGCCGATCGTCGCGGGGCTTGCGGCGATCGAGGTGAAGGTTCCGTTCAACAAGAACACGTGGGAACACGCGGCCGGAGACTTCCAGGTGAAGGCCGACAAGAGCATCGACTACGACATCACCGAGCCGTGCGTCGTCGCCACGTTCCAGTCCAACTGCTGGAAGTATGACGGCAAGGGAAGCCCGAACGGCGGACGCCGCGACCTCCTTGTCGACGACAAGCAGCGCCTGATCCCCACCGCGTCGATCAAGGCGCCGACGCTCCTGATCGTCGGCGACAAGGACCCGTACGTTTCCGTCGCGCTCTGCGAAGAGGCGAAGGCGACGCTGAAGGCCGCAGGCTCCCAGCTCAAGGTCATCGCGGGCGCCTCGCATCCGATGATGATGGAGAAGCCGTATTACAAGGCGTTCCGGGAGGCCGTTCTCGACTTCCTGAAATAGCGGGCGAATCAACCCGGCTTTGGGAAACGACGACAACCGGGGGAGATCCTCTCCCGGTTGTCGCTGTTCCGTACAGGCCGTTTCGCCGGGCGTCGGGGATACATGTGCGTCGTCCGCGCGCGGCGGCGAGATCGACATATCGGGAGGATGTTCGCAATGAAGAGACGTTCGTTCTGCATCGCGGTGTTTTTCGTGTTTCTCCTCGCCTGTGCGGCGATGGCGGGGACGAAATCGGCGCTGGTCTTCCAGACGGATTTCGGCCTCAGGGACGGGGCTGCGGCGTCCATGAAGGGCGTGGCCTTTGGCATTGATGCGGGGCTTGCCATGTTCGACCTGACGCACGACATCCCCGAATACTCCGTATGGGATGCGGCGTACCGGTTGCAGCAGACCATGCCGTTCTGGCCCGCCGGGACCGTTTTCGTGTCGGTCGTCGATCCGGGCGTGGGAACCGACCGGCGTTCGGTCGTCGCCAGAACGAAAGGCGGACAGTACGTCGTCACGCCGGATAACGGGACGCTGACCTTCATCGAAGAAAGCGCCGGCCTCGACGAGGTGCGGCTCATCGACGAGACGAAGCATCGCCGGGCCGGGTCCGAGGAGTCGTACACCTTCTTCGGGCGGGACCTGTACGTCTGCGTCGGGGCGAAACTGGCCGCAGGCCTGATTTCGTTCGCGGACGTCGGCCCCGTGTTCAAGGAGCCGGTCATCCGGATCGCCCACCAGAAGGCCGAGGCGACGAACGGCGCGCTGCGGGGCAACATCCCCGTGCTCGACATCAAGTACGGCAACGTGTGGAGCAACATCGGCAAGCCGCTGTTCGACACGCTGAAGCCCAAGGTCGGGGACCGGTTCGAGGTGACGATCTTCCGCGAAGGGCAGGAGGTCTTCCGGGGCGTCATCCCGTACGTCAACACGTTCGGCGACGTTCCCGAAGGGGAGCCGCTGCTCTATCTCAACGGAATGATGAACCTGTCGCTCGCTCTCAACATGGACAGCTTCTCCGAGAAGCACGACGTGTCGTCCGGGCCCGAGTGGTCCCTGTCCGTGAGGCCCGCGAAGAAGTAGACGATTACTCCTCCCGCTCCGGCGCCGCGCTTCCGGTTCTCGCGGCGAAAGGCGAAAACGCGCGCTTGCAGGGGTTGGAGTCGCTGAACCAGACGACGCCGTCCGTCAGGTCCATGACCGTCGCGTACACGGAAGCGAGTCGCTTCCCGGCCGGGTCGCGGGGATCCTCGTGGCGGCAGATCGAATCGGGATAGTTCGCGTGGTCGGAGAGGAGTTCCGCGCAGCGGTCGAAATCGACGAAGCCCTCGCTCGCCGACAGGAGCGCATCGATGCGGCCGAGCCGCTGGAACGTATCGGGCAGGATCGTCTTCCCGGTGTCGGGGACGCGGCCGACGAGGTTCGGCGCCGTGAAGTGGTTCGTGTGCGCCAGATATCCGCGCTCCGCGTAGAACACCCAGAAGTCCTCGGGGCACGCTTCGATGTCGATGATCTCCCCTTCGGACGTCCCGAGGAGGAAATTCGCCGAGCTTGCCCGCTCCGCGAGCGCGACGGTTTGGACGGCGTCGGAAAGCGTCCGGGAGTCCAGAATCCCGCGAAGCAGGATATGCACGGGAACGCCCGGCCTTCCCCGGCCGGTGCTCAGCGCGTTGAAGCAGACGCCGAGCCCCGCGTCGTTGGCTCCCTTCCCGCTCACGATTCCGGCCTCCGCGATCATCGTGATCGTGGGCTCCGGAGGCTGTTCGAGCGTGACGACGACGAGGGCGTCCCCCTGCCGCCGGATCCAGTCCCAGTTCTGGCAGATGTAGGTCTTCCCGTCGGCGGACGCGGCCGGAGAGACGCCGAAGGCCGTGCAGCCGTCGACGTGCGCGTCGAGGACGATCTCGCTCCTGGCGTTCAGCGTGAGGATGTCCCCGAAGGTCTTTCCGGACCCTTCGGCTATCCCCTCAATCTCCTCGAGAATCTTGGGGCTGTAGTCTTTGATGAAGGGGAGGAAGCCGAGCGCCAACTTCCCCGCGTCCTCCCACGAAATCCCGCTGAAGGCGGAGAACATGTCGGCGTAGTTCCGGACGCTCGCGTCGATCATGGAGCGGCAGGCGCCGCCGTAGAGCCGTCCGCGTTCTTTCGGGGTTCCCGCCAGTTTCACCTGGGGGTATCGCGTGTTCGTCACCGCAATCACGTCCTTTCGGAATCGCCCCCGGGTCGTCAGAGGCTCCAGTTCAGTCCGATGAAGATCCCGTCGTTATACGTGTCCATCACGAAGCCGTTCTTTTCGTAGTCCAGATAGAGATACCGGTAGCCCAGTTCGATCGAAAATCGTTTCGAGATCCGCCAGGAAAAGTCCGCCATGGCCTCCCACGTGAAATCCGATCCGACGCCGAACCCGCCCGCGTCGAGCATCCCGATGAAGGACAGGGTGGGCGAGAGCTGTTTTTCAAAGCGGACGCCGACGATCGGGTCGATCCAGCTTTCGTCGTCCTTGTAGCTTTTGAGCGTGACCGACGCGGTCCGGAAGGTCAGGCGGTTCGTGAGACCCCAGTAGCGAACGCCCGCGAAAGCGTACACTGCGGAGGAGTCGCTTTCGTAGACGCGCGTCCCCCATGCGGCCTGCATCCGCTTCATGGTGATGTCGACGTCCGCGAACAGGGCCCCCTGTTCCTCGTGCAGCGTGTAGGGCTCCGTGTCGGCCGCGTCGAGATACATCCCGTCGAAGAAGAAATACTGCTTCCCCTTGAACCCCTGGAACGCGAGAAGCCCCGTCTTGTCGGCGTGGCCCAAGACATCGCTGAAGCTCAGATCGACGTGCGCCTTTCGCCCCATGACGCCGACCGTCCCGACGACGCCGCACGCCCAGACGTAGGGGGTCACGGAAAAACGCCATTCGGACGAATCCGCCTTGTCCGACGCGATCGCCGGCGGAAGTCCCGCGAAAAGCGGCGAAAGAGCGAAAAGGACGAGAAGAAGCGACAACGCGCACACGCGATGGAACAATTTCATGTGAAGGCCTCCCGGTATATTTCTCCGCCGTGCGGAACGCGCCGGTTCCCTTGCGGTCCCTTCTGCGGATGCGATACCGGTGATTGTAGCAGCTTTTTCGACCGGCGCACGGGGGCGTGATGCGGTACGGCGGTGCGATGTCTTGGGGGAAGGCGGAGGGGGCCGGGAAACGGAGGAAGCGTGAAGCGGCCGTTGACTCCGGGACCGCTTCACGATCCCGCGTTATTCTCCCTGCACCAGCTCCCACAGCCTCTCGTAGCTGTCGACAACATCGTATGTGACGTTCCCGCCGCTGATGGCGCGGAAATGCTCGCGGGCGCAGTGGGCTTTCGCCTTTTCGATCTCGCGGAGTTCCAGCGAGGACATATCGCCCTTCGTTTCGGCGACGAAGTAGATATGCTTCACCTTTCCCTCGTAGAAGGCGATCGCCCAGTCGGGGTTGTACCTTCCGACGGGAGTGCCGATATAGAAGCCCTTCGGCAGCTTGACGTAGACCTCCACCTCCTGACTGTGCGATTCCAGTTGTTCGGCGAAGTCGCGCTCGTTTGTCGAGTCGTAGATGACATAGTCGTACAAATGCCGTTTGGCCTCAATCGCGTTGACGCCCAGGGCGCCCTTTTTGAGGTCGGGCTCGGTGAAAATCTCCGCGCCGAACACGGATGTCAGCTTGTCGTAGGTGATATGTTCGATAATCGCCGTGGCCTTCTGCTCGTTGATGATGTTGGCGGCGCGGATGATGAACTCTTCGGGGTTCTGGGGGAACTGATCGAAGACCGCTTTTTCCATGCCGACAAGGATGGAGGCGACGGCTTTCCGGGTCAGCCCCGTTTCGGCGACGATCTTGCCCACGAGGTCGTAGCGAACCGAACCGCCCGCTTTCATCGCCGCGTACGGCGACGCTTCCTCGCGCGCGATATCGGTGCGGACGAACGCCGTCCCCGCTTGCAGTTGGGCTTTGGACTCGATCGTTTCCGCCTGTTCGCCTTGCTCCACCTTGAAATAAGCCTTGGACACCCGCAGCCGGACGTTCAGCTCCGCGACGGACTTTGCGACCAGTTCGCCTTCGTCGAAGCCGACCGTGTAGCAGCTTCTGCCGTTGATGCGCGACCAGAGTTCCCGGAACGCGCGGCTGTTCATCTTTTCCCGGTCGAGCGTTATTTCGACGGTGTTCTTGCGGGCGTTCTCCGGCGTGACGGCGTCCGGATCGTACACGGAGTCGAGAACGGTGATCACCTCCGCGGCGCGGGCGGCCGCTTCCTCCGGCATCGCAAGCGTCCCGTTCTTTTTGGCTTCGTAGTATTTTTCCGTCAGTTCGCCGCGCCGGACATAGCCGTTTTCAATCAGGCTCTCGTAGATGGCGATTGCGGCGTCCTCGCCGAATTTCTCGTCGAACAGCGTCGCCTCGACCTTGCGCGGACGGTCGGCGACCGCTTCGGCGATTTCGCTCTGCAAGCCCTTGGCGAAACTGTCGTAGCTTTCGTTGGCGATGACGGTCAGAACATTGACGGCGTGTATCTCGTCGCGGGAGAGGACGTTCTCGTCCATACGCTCGCCGGATTGATTGACGGCGAGGCGCAACCCGCGCCCGACCTCCTGACGCTTGCGGACGTCGCTCCCGCTGTGCTTCAGGGTGCAAATCTGGAACACGTTCGGATTGTCCCACCCCTCGCGGAGCGCGGAGTGGCTGAACACGAACCGCACGGGCTCGCGGCGGTCGAGCAGACGCTCCTTGTCCTTCATGATGAGATCGTACGCGTCGGCGTCGTCGGAGGTGCGTTCCTTCCTGTCGCCGAGTTTGCTGTCGATCAGGCGGCCGCTCTTCTTGTCGATGGAGAAGTACCCGGCGTGCGTCCGTCCGGCTTCGATGCCGCCAAGGTATTCAAGGTACTCGGGCGTATCCGTCAGGGCGAGCTGCATATTGCCGACAACGTCGTTATATTCTTCCTCGAAAATCTCCGCGTACGCGCCGCCCCGGGCGTCGCCGCGCTCGTCGTACTGCTTGTACTTCGCCACTTCGTCGATGAAGAACAGCGACAGAACCTTGATGCCCCTGGCGAACAACTGCCGCTCCCGCTCGATGTGGGAGAGGATGGTTTCCCGTATCTGAATGCGGCGAAGCCGCTCCTCGCTGACCGAGCCGATGACGTCGCCCGCGAACAGCTTCTTTCCGTTGATGAACTCAACGGACGAATCCCGTCCGTCGATCCGCAGGACGGTATAGCCGTCCCTGTACTCGGCGAGTTCGCCGGAGTGCTCGAACAGGCTGTAGCCCTCGGTGACAACCCTCGAAACCTTGCGGACGCCGGAGTCGCCCTTGACGTCAAACTCGATCGTCGCCGTCGGATTGCCCCTTGAGAGGTTGATGCTCTGGATGTAGACATATCCCTCCGTGGCGGCGCCTCCGGAAACCGATATGCCCTTGACGGCGATCTTCTTGACGAGGCGCTTGTTGTAGGCTTCCAGCGCGTCGAGGCGGTAAATCATGTTGTAGACGCTGTCCGCCCTGTGGGTCGCGGAATACCGGAGCGTCGCCAGCGGCGTGAACTCCTTCAGACGTTCCTTGGTGGCCGCGCCCTCGACCGACTGCGGCTCGTCGATGATCAGAACCGGATTCGTCTTCGCCAGGATGTCGATGGGGCGGCGGGAGCGGAACTCGTCCAGCCTCATGGAGATGCGCCGCGCGTCCTTGCCCCTGGCGTTGAACGCCTGGCTGTTGATGATCATCGCGTTGATCGCGCTGTCGGAGGCAAAGCGGTCGATCTCGGTCAACTGCGCCGAATTGTAAATGAAATAGCGGATTTTCTTGCCGTAGTCCTCGGCGAAATGCTCCTCGGTCATCCGGAACGACGTGTATACGCCCTCGCGGATGGCCACGCTCGGCACGACAACGATGAACTTGCTCCATCCGTACCGCTTGTTGAGTTCATACATCGTCTTGATATAGGTGTAGGTCTTGCCGACGCCGGTTTCCATCTCGATTGTCAGGTTGTAGCGACCTTCGAGCGAATCGGACGGCTTGATGCGTCCCGCCCGCTGAACGGCGCGGATGTTCTCCAGAACCGCGTCATCGGTGAGCGCTACGGGCGCGTTGCTGAAGCCCGGAATGTGCGCTATGGATAGCTCTTTCTGCTCCGCTTTCTGTTTTACGTCAATACCGGGGTCCATCATATAGGTCGGCGCTCGGAACGGCTGCCCCGCGAATGCGTCGCACACGGCGGCCGCCGCGTCCGACTGGAACTTCTGGCGGCGGAACTGGAGCTTCATGCGTTGTCGCCTCCATGCGTTTCTTCAAACTCCTCGTATTCCGCGCGTTCCTCAAGCCCGGTAAATTCAAGC
>CAYVKE010000042.1:7202-23072 GCA_964451935.1 uncultured Synergistaceae bacterium
CCATCGCAGGATATTCCGGAACACACCGACCCCCGGGGCTTTCCGGGGTCGCGGCATTGTCACCAGTCCCGGCCCTCCCGGAATTCTGACGGGAGCCCATTCGTTCGCTCTGAAGGCTGCGGATATGCTCCAGAATCATGCCATCGCCAAGAGCCGTAGCTTCATGTGTTGTCGCCTCCATGAGTTTCTTCAAACTCCTCGACCCACTCGGCAAGCTTGCGCTGTAGCAGAGCCTTGTCGGGCAGATACAGGCTGTATGCCGATGCGTAGATGTTCGAGTTTTCGGGCAGGGTTAATTCCACAATGTTGTCGTTCTTCCGGCTGCACAGCAGAATGCCTATCGTGGGCTTCTCAAACTCCTGCCGCACATAGCGGTCGAAGAAATTGACGTACATCAGCATTTGTCCGAGGTCTTGGTGCTGCAGTTCGGCGACCTTAAGGTCGATGATGACGTAGCATTGCAGCAGGCGGTTATAGAAGACGAGGTCTACATAGAATGACTTTTCGTCAAAAGAAAACCGCTTCTGCCGCGCCTCGAACAAGAAGCCCTTGCCGAGTTCAAGCAGAAACTTCTGCAGATTGTCTATCAGCGCCTGTTCCAACTCCGACTCGCTGTATTCCGCGCGTTCCTCAAGCCCGGTAAATTCAAGCACATAGGGCGACTTGAATATGTCGCGAGGGCTTTTCACCGTCTGCCCTTCGCCGGCGAGCGCCATAACCTTGTCTTTGTCGCGGGAGAGGGCCAATCGCTCATAGAGCGAACTGCCGACCTGACGCTGCAACTGCCTGACCGACCATTGCTGACTCGCCGTTTCGATTTCGTAAAAACGACGGGCGGTTTCATTGTCGATTCGCATTAAAATTTGATAATGCGACCATGTCAAACTGAATATAGCAGACGGTGTCTGCTCTTTTTGAAGTCCTGCGTCAAAAGCGCCCATCAGGGATTTTCCGTTTTCAGATTGAGCAGACAGTGTCTGCTGCGTTGACGGCGCATACGTTTGGTAAAATTTTCTAAAACTTTGCAGATTAACGACGGAAAAGCCCCTGCCGTATCGCTCGGTGAGGTGCGCGGACAGCCCCTTTAATAGCTTCGCGCCATACTGCGCCCGCTTTTGTCCTTGCTGCTCGCGCTCCGCAATCATCCGCCCGATTTCGTAGTACGTGGCGACGATGGTGCGGTCCAACTGTCTTTTGGCGAATTGACGAGCCTCGGCGAGCAGGTCGGAAACCTGCTCGTAAAAATCCAGATCGCCCTCTTGCGGCGTGAAGGCGCGTTTTTGATCGTTCGTCATATCACCCTCACGGTCGTATTCGGCGCGAGAAGTTTGAAGATCTCAAAGACGTTGATCTTCTCCGGCGAGCCGGTGAACGACGAGTCGCGGAACACGGCGCGAAGCGGCTTGCGGTTCGCGATCTCGCGGAGCGCCGCCTCGCTGATCTTCTCCTCGAAGCAGGCGATCAGGTCGCCGCCGTTGTAGGTGTGGACGCTGAAGCCGTCGATCTTTTCGTGGGTGTGCGGCAGGGACAGCGGCAAGCCCCAGTCCAGGAGGCAGCCGAACAGCAGGTCCATATCCGTGCGGTCGGGCTTGATGTTGTCCACAGTTTGCAGGATCAACTGCTTCGTGTAGTCGCCCGCCGCATAGTAGACGTCGTTCATATTCGTGTCGGCGAGTTTCAGGACGCGGAAGCCGATGTCCGGCGCCTGCCTCGGCTCTTCGCCGATTGTCAGTTGCGCGCTTGCGCTCTCAGTCTCGGCCTTGATTTTGTCCCCGGCGCGGCGGATGCGTTCCTTGCCGATATCGCAGATTGTGGAATAGCCGGCTTTGGCGGCTTCCGTCCCCTCGGCGCACACTTCGGGCAATTGCACCATGATGAACGTGCGTTTGCCGCCATCCTCGGCGTTGAGTTGCATCACTGCATGGGCGGTGGTGGCGGAGCCGGAGAAGAAGTCGATTACTATGGACTCAAGGTCTGTTCCTATTTGAAGCAAACGCTTAAGGAGAGTCGGCGATTTAGGGAAGTCCATGATTGCACGGCCGAATAAATCCTTAACCGCACTTCTCCCCGCATCATTGCCATATTGACTGTCGTCCCACATTGATTTGACAAGTGTTTCCGAAGGGTTCCCGCTTTCATCATATAGGTAGTCCTTGCGATATATTCGCCATTCGTTTCCTGTTCTTTCTGCAGTAAGCAAAAGATTATCAGATTCAACCTTTGCTCTCGACCAAGTCCAGCAAGTCTTTATCCCATCAGGAGTAACTGGCCATACTTCGTCGCAATACTCAGAGCTTTTATTAGTTGACACTTTATTATTATTTGGATTTACAAATAAAGAATAATAAAGTCTAGGTCTTGTTTGAGGGTTGAAAGATTGATTTCTGTTACGTAATCCAAGCAAACGATATTTGCCTCTCGAATCCTCTTTGTTGTACTCATCTATCATTCGACCTTCTTTTTCTACTCCAGAAATTGAGTTTGCATTATCATACGATTTTACATAAACCATAACAGTTTCGTGTGTTTTTGCTATAAATTTGTCAAGATGCCGTCCTCTAGGATTTACTAAAACAGCAATCTGAGCCACAAAATTTGAACTTCCTAAAATTTCATCACATATTTTTCGTAGTTGACCAACTTCATTATCATCTATGCTGATGAAAATAACACCGTCGTCGCGCAGCAAATTTCTCGCCAGCACAAGCCTCGGATACATCATGCTACACCAGTCGGAGTGGAAGCGTCCGTTGGTTTCGGTATTGCGGAACAGGCGGTCGCCGTCCTCGTCGTACATGCCCGCTTCTTCCTCATAGTCCTCGCGGCGTTGTGCGAAGTCGTCGCGGTAGATGAAGTCGTTGCCCGTGTTGTACGGCGGGTCGATATAAATCATCTTCACCTTGCCGAGATAGCTTTCCTGCAGGAGCTTCAGCACGTCGAGGTTGTCGCCTTCGATGTAGAGGTTCTCGGTCGTGTCCCAGTCGCGGCTCTCTTCGGGGCAGGGGCGCAGGGTCTTGCGGATCGGCCGCCCCGCTTCGGCGATGGCGGCGCGCTTGCCCACCCAGGTGAACTCGTAGGCTTCGTCCCCGAATATCTCCTCGCCGACATAGGAGCGAAGCAGCTCCACGTTGACCTTGCCTTCCGCGACCACGCCGGGGAAAAGACCGGCGAGCTTCGCCAGGTTCGCAGCGGTCAGGTTCGTGGTCTCGAATTTCATTTTATCCATATCAGAGCGCCTCCAGTTCTTGTGTGCGTTGTTTCAGTTTGGCGTTCAGCTCGACCTGGCGGTTGAACTGCTTCTCGCGCAGGATCTTCTTTTCCAGTATGGCGATTTCGCGTTCGAGCGTCCGTCGTCGTTTGTCGAGGTCGACGGCTTCGGTGATGTCGCCGGTTGTTCCGAGCCGCCCGCCGGCTATCTGCCGCGCAAGGTTTTCGTAGATGGCGTCCAGGTTCAGTCCCTCGAACTTCAGCGTGAGCCCGTCACGCGACACCCAGTCCGTGCCGTAGAACGCGCCGGAGGCTTCCATCCACGCCTGCGCCTCGTCGCCGAAGGTCAGCACGAAAAGGATTTTGTACGGGATCGCCCGGGCGATGACGGGCAGGACGCACGCGTCGAGTTCGCGTTGCCGAAGCTGCACCTCGAACACCTGAAGCTCTTTCACGGTTTCGCCTGCGGCGACGCCGATCGTTCCGGCGGCCAGCTTGTTCCGCCAGACGACCGATTCGATCCGGTCCTTGATCGCGTCGCGCACCCGGGCGGTCGGCGTCGCGTTGGCGTAGAGCTTTTCTTTGGCCACGCGGCGGTTCACTTCGGTCGAGCGGGGGAGTCCCAACATGGCGTTATCGAACCACAAGGAAGCAAATCATCTCGAAGTCGTCCAGGCCGCCGATGTCGCCGTTCAGGGCGGATGTTCCGCCCGGCCGGAACAGGCTGTCGATGTCGCTTTCCGCTTTCACGTCGATGATCGAGGCGATCGCGCCGTTCAGCAGGGAAGACACGCTTCGCATATCGCGCCCGTCATTCGTCTCGGCGTTGAACCGGCGGCACGCGTCCGTCACGGGCGCGTCCCTGCCCCTGCACAGGGAGCGGAGCCTGTCGAGCAGTCCTTTGGGGGAAAGGTGGTCGCAGACGACATTGCCGTCCGTTCCCATATAGACCATGTAAAACGGATGGATCCGGTTCCGCGTGTCGATGTTCACGCTGTTGTCGCGGTTCTTGAGGGACGAACGCCACGCCCGGCGGGTAGTCCTCCGAAGCGGGAACAACGGCGTGAAGTCCGAACGGAACCGCGTCCATGTCGCCGTTGCGCTTGACGTATTCCAGCAGGTCGAGACGAAATTCGTTGAGTCCCAAGTCCATGATCGAGATCCCCGACTGCATGTCTTCGATGTTCACGACTTCTTCCTGAAGCCGTTTCAGTTGCGACTTGCGATATTCAAGGTCGCCCTTTTCCTCAGCGTTGATCAGGTCGTCGTCTCCCGTGGCGGTCATCACGGAAATTCGCATCCGCGATTCGACCCGCCCCTTGAGGGAAAGGTACTCGTCCAGATCGACGTCCGGCCAGAAGTTCACGAGCTGAATGACCGCGTTGCGGCTGCCGATGCGGTCGATTCGCCCGAAACGCTGGATGATGCGGACGGGGTTCCAGTGGATGTCGTAGTTCACGCAGTAGTCGCAGTCTTGCAGGTTTTGGCCTTCCGAAATGCAGTCCGTGGCGATCAGCACGGAGATGTCGTTCCGGTTGTCCGGCATCAGAAGGCTCTTGTCTTTCGATATCGGCGAGAATAGGGTCAGAACCTCGTTCATCGAAGCCCGTTGTCCCGGAATCGTCGTCCTGCCGTCCACGCTTCCCGTGATCATGGCCGTGTCCAGCCCGAACTTCGACTTCACGAACGCGCCCACGTTCGCGTACAGGTACCCGGCCGTATCGGAGAACGCCGAGAAGATCAGGATTTTACGGTTGCCTTCGTTTATAGGGGTGGTCAGCTTGTTTTCGATCAGCTCGAACAGGGTCTGGAGCTTGGCGTCGTGTTCCGGCGTAATGTCGTCGGTCAAAATTTTCAGCAGCCCGAGTGTTTCGGCGTCCTCCGAGAGCCTGTTCCGCCAGGTTGTGTAGTCCATGTCGGCGAGGTCGATTTTTATGGTGTGTTCGGCGGCGAAGTAGTCCGTGTTGCGGTCGTCGTCATCGAAGTCCGCATCGTCGCCCGCAAGTTCCCGGGCCTGTATCGCCGAACCGCCTCCGGCTATGAATGCGTCGATTTCGGCGATGGTGTCGTCGATCAGTTTTTTGACGCGCCCGACGGTCAGGCGGAAGGATTCGACGGAACTCTCGAGGCGTTTCAGGAGATTGATGCTCATCAAACGCCGGATGCCCATTTCGCGCCCGGCGCGGTTAACGTTTTTCGACGTGTTGACGTATTTTGCGAGGCAGCTTGGGAAGATGAAGTCGGTGGGGATATAGACGGAGAGGTTCATCGTCGTCAATTGGTCATAGATTTCGCCGTAGTTGATCGCGTTCTCCAGGTCGCTCAGGCAGGGACGCAGGGAGAGCGGCTTCAGTCGTTCGGGGAACGAACCGATTTCTCTCATGTCGTAATACTTTTCTATGTGCTTGCGGGAGCGGGCGATGGTTACGCTGTCAAGCACTTTGAAGAAGTCGAAGTCCAGCGACTGAATCAGGCGGTCCGTGGTTCGCTCGCTTTCGTCCCGCTTGTTCCACTGATTGAATACTTTTTGCGCGTTGCGGAAGATCTCGTCGATCGTGTGCTTCGTTCCCAGTTTCTCATTGATCAGATCCGGGTCGCCCTCATAGGCGAGTTCAAGCTGATTGCGCAGGTCCAGAAAGCGATTGTTGACCGGGGTTGCGGAAAGCATCAATACTTTCGTCTTCACTCCCGAGCGGATGACCCGGTTCATGAGACGAAGGTATCGGTTCTCGCGGCCGTCGTCTCCGGAGACATCGCCGCCGTTTCTGAAGTTGTGCGACTCATCGATGACGACGAGGTCGTAATTGCCCCAGTTGAGTCTTTCCAGGTCAAGCCCGTTCGATGCGCCGCGATCCCGCGAAAGGTCCGTATGGTACAGAACGTCGTACCGCAGACGGTCGGCGAGAATTGGATTGTTGACGTAGTTGCCCTTGAAGGTGTTCCAGTTGTCCGACAGTTTTTTGGGGCACAGCACGAGGACGGAGCGGTTGCGGTTCTCGTAATACTTGATGACCGCAAGGGCGGTGAATGTTTTCCCGAGGCCGACGCTGTCCGCAAGGATGCACCCGTTGAACGATTCCAGCTTGTGGATGATCGCCAGGGCCGCGTCCTTCTGGAAGGCGTAGAGCTTGCCCCAGATCGCGCTCTCCTTGAATCCGGTCGCCTCGTTGGGTAACACGTCCTCGGAGATGTCCTCCAGAAATTCCTTGAAGATGGCGCTTATCGCCATAAAGTAGATGAACTCCGGCGCGTTTTCGTTGTACGCGGCCGTGATGCCGTCGATGACCTGCTCGGTTACGTCCTGCATCAGGCTCGTGTCGTTCCATATCTCGCCGAACATGCGGACGTATTCGTCGGAAAGCGGCGCGAACATCTTGTTGACCGGATTGATGATGTTGTCGCCGCGTTCGCATCCGATGTCGGCTGTTGTGAATCCGTGAAGCGGCATATAGGTCGCGGCCTCTTCGCCGATCACGTTCATAAAGCCGCTTATGTTGCCGCCCGTCCGGTTGGAGCGGAACGTCGCTTTCCTGCGGATCCAGTCGGCGCATTCGCGGGCGATGGCCTTCTGGGTCAGTTCGTTGCGGAGTTTCACTTCGTACCCCGCGCCGTAGAGGGAACGTTCGCGACCGAGGCGGGGGATGTAGAACTCGCGCTTTTCTTTCGGCGCTTTCTCTTTTAGAAATGTCGGCGAGGTGAAGATGAAGCGAAACTCGTCGATGCCGTCAAGCTGCTTTTTGAGGGCCTGATAGGCATAGATGGAGAAACACGCCGCCGCGACGGCCAGTTTGTCGCCCTTCCGTATCGTGACCGTCAGGTCGTCCTTGACGGTTTTGCCCACGTTGTCAAACAGTTCCGGTATTCGCATCGCGCCGGCCTCTCGGATTCAATTATTGTTTGTTTAATTATACCCTCACGTATTCATCCGTCTACTGCGGATATTTCGAACTGATGCCGCAGTATTGTATGCATAATGAAACCCTTGACCGCGAGGATTTCGTCAGTCGTCGGTCCCCGCGTCGTGTGCGCGATCCGCAACAATGTCGGCGGGATCGCCGTTTCGCGGCTCCGCCGGCGCGGAGAAATCCGCCGCGACGAACCGCGCCTCGTGGAGCTGGACCAGTCGCATGCTTTCCCGGACGATGGTCCCGCGGTCGAAGAAGAACAGCTCGACGGCCCTCCAGACGAAGACCCACATGATGATGAGAAAGATCTCGTTGACGCCGGCGTTTTTAAAAAAGCTCGTGACGAACGTCTTGACGACGAACGTCAGAATTCCGAGGACGAACAGGAGTGTGTAGAGCTTTTTGATCTGCTGCAGCTCGTTGTGGGCGTAGAGAATGGCGTCCCTCGTCGCGGTCCGTACGGCGTTTGCGAGGTCGTGCAGCGTTTCGGGACCGTGCGGGGCGACGTTGACGACGAGCCGGTCGAGCGGCGAAACGTATTTCGCCCGGTTCCGGAGATAGGCGACGATGTCCTCGCGGAGCTTCGGGGTCCGCGCGCCCGAGAGACTCTCGTAGATCGAATCGGAGACGACCAGATCGATTTCGTGCTCGGGGGAGCGGGCGATTCTCTTCCGCGCCTTTTCGAGGATCTTTTGCAGCGTCTTTCCCCGGGGGGAAGAGTCCGTACCGTCCATGCCGCACCCTCTCTTCAAAGACGTATTTTTTGAAGTGTTGTTTGTTGTATTACGAAAAAGTATACCATGCTCGAAGCGTCCGGGAAGAAGCGAGGCGCGTTCGATGCACGGTCAACGATGGCGGCCGGTGATCGTTGACTCGGGGACTGTCGCCATCCTGCGGACGGCATGAAGTCGGTGATACATGCTTTTTGAATGTATTTACGTTAAGAGCGCTCATATGGTAATCTTTTCGGCGGGAGGGGATATCATGCTGCCGCACGTGACCGTATACAACATCATCAGCCTGGACGGGCGCATCGACTGGGCGCAGTACGTCCCGGAGGCGGTTGACTCGTACTACCGCCGCTGCTTTTTCTGGAAGGCCGACGCGATTCTCGCGGGAGGGAACACCGTCTTTCTGCTCGGCGGACACGAGGACGAGGCGTCGGCCGTCGAACTGCCGAGGCCGGAGAAGAAACCGCCCTGCGCCGAAACGGAAAATCTTGTCTACGAGCCGCTTCCGCTGCTTGTCGTCCCGGACAGCCGCGGACGCATCCACAACTGGCGGATGATGGACGCCGAGCCCTGGTGGCGGGAGATCGTCGTGCTCTGTTCCCGCTCGACGCCTGCGTCCTATCTCAAATACCTCGACAAGCGACACGTCGGGTGGTTTATCGCGGGCGAGGACCGCGTGGACCTTCGTGCGGCCCTCGAAGAGCTGAACGCGCGCTTCGGCGTCCGCAGCGTGCGGACCGATTGCGGCGGATCGCTCAACGGCGCGCTGCTGCGCGCGGGGCTCGTGGACGAGGTCAGCGTCCTCATCCAGCCGTGTCTTGCCGGAGGGCGAACGTCGCCGACGCTCATGGACGGACCGGACGTCGCGTCCGCGGACGACCTCGTGAAGCTGCGCCTCGACCACGTAGAGACGCTCGAAGACGGCCTCCTGTGGCTCCGGTACGGGGTGGAAGGCAAGAACGCGTGACGCGTGGCGGACGCGGATTCTCCGCGTCCGTGCGGTTGATCCGTATAGTACATTTGTGAGCAAGAATGCGCCCCCCGGCCGCCCTCGCCCCGAGGCGGCCGTTTTTTTGTCCTATAACAATAAACTTCCGTTTGTCATTGACAAAAATAATGCACATCGGTATCATTTTTCGAAAGCTGAAACCGGCTTGAAGGGGCTCCGGCGGAAAACCGCCGAGTGATCCCGGCATGGAGGACGGGTATGAATCTATTGAAACGGATTGGGGGCGGCGACGATCAGAATCCGGGTCATCAATCCTGACGGCGGGCTGACGCGCGACGATCTCGCGTTCCGGGAGCGGCGCCTGTCGAAGGCGGCACATCCCGATACGCAGATCTCGATTGTCTGCCCGGCGAAGAATGAGATCCCTGTCGACTCAATGCTTGACGTCGCGCCCGATTCGGGCGGGATTCTCGAAATGGCGCTCGCGGCCGAACGCGACGCGTTCGACGCGGTGTGCCTGTATTGCTTCAACGATCCGGCGATCGACGCGTGCAGGGAGCGTCTGACGATCCCGGTCGTCGACGGAGGGCAGGCGTCGATTCTCGTCGCCGCGATGCTGGGGCGCTCCTTTTCGATCCTGACGACCTCGCCGCGGCGGGTCTCGCAGAAGAGGGCCTTCGTCCGTTCCACGGGCGTGGACGCAAGCCGCCTCGCCTCCGTCCGGGCCGTTCCGCTTCCGCCCGGCGAGCGCCGGGGCGTGACGCTCGCCGCCGCGTTGGCGGAGCAGGCGAAACGGTGCGCGGACGATGACGGAGCGGATGTCGTGGTTCTCGGCTGCATGGATTTCGCCGGGATGGCGCCCGAAGCGTCGGCGCGGGCCGGCGTTCCGGTCGTGGATCCCGCGCTTGTTCTTGTGAACATGGCGGAGCTTCTTGTGAACCAGAAGCTCTCCCACAGCAAGGCGGCCCGGCTGTTCCCACCCGAGCGGGAGTGGTGGCGGGACTCCGGATTTCCGGCCGCGAAAACCGGCTGACGGACGGAAATACGGAGAATCCGCGGTCCCCGTCCTCTGCGCTTCGCTTCTTCCGCGCGGGAATCGTGACGATCCCAAACACAGCGAAGCGCCCATAGCACGCTCTTCGACATGCAAACGCGGGCCCCTTCCGTTCTTCGGGATGGGCCCGCGTTTTTCGATCGTTCCCCGTTGCGGGAACAATGAACGTTCTCTGGTGATCCGGGAAGATTCCAAAATCGGGCTTGACAAATGAAATTCTACAAATCATACTACGTAACATGTTATAAAACATATCAGATCGCGATTCCTCCGCCCGGCTCGATTCCGACGAATCGGCCGAATACCGGAACCAGAGGATGATATGGTGAGAAAGACGAAGAACGAGAACGCCTACGACATCGTCAAGGACCTGATCATCAGGGAGAAGCTGGATCTCGGAAAGATGCTCTCCATCGCGGCCCTGGCCGAACGGATCGGCATGGGGCGGGCCCCCGTAATCGACGCCGTCAAGCGCCTCGAATCCGAGGGCTTTCTCTCCATCATGCCCCGGCAGGGCTTCCTGATCCGCGAGATGAGCGTCCAGGAGATGCGAAGCATCAACGAAACCCGCATGGTCCTCGAAACCTACATCATGGAGCGCATCGCTCCGGTCTTTACGGAAAAAGACGCCCGCAAACTCCAGAAATTCATGGACGACATGCGAATTCACGCTGAGGAAGGCAACTTCTACGAGTTCATCGTCTCCGACCACGCGATGCACATGTATCTCTACGAACTCTGCGACAACCTCTGCATGGTCGATATCCTGAGGAACCTTCGCGACCGCATCTTCACCGTCGGCTACAAGATCATCGCGCGTCGCGAGGGCCGCATGGCCACGACGATCGGGGAGCACGAGGCCATATTGCAGGCGCTCGAGCGCAACGATCCGCGCCTGGCGGCGGAGAGCATGCGCACCCATCTCACGAACGGCTGGAAGAACATCATTTGATCGTATGCGGGGCCGCGAAGGCTTCCGGAAACCTTCCCGCTCCCCGCACGGATAGAACGATACACGGAACGCGCGTCATCAATTTGAAGGGAGATGATGTTTTTGGGTTCTTTCAACATGGCTCTGTTGCAGCTGGATACGCAGGATGACAAGGCGGCGAACCTCAAACGCATCGGCGAGATGATCGACGAGGCGGCGGCGAAGCGGGCGCAGTTCGTCTGCATGCCGGAGATGGCGAACTACATCGGGATCGGCGACGGCCCCTTCCAGAATGCGGAAGACGTCCCCGGCGGACCGACCGCGGATCTCTTCCGCGACAAGGCGAAGCAGCACGGGATCTGGATTCACGGAGGCAGCATCCCCGAGCGGATCGCGGGCGAGAAGCGGGTGTACAACACGACGGTCGTCTTCAACCCGAAGGGGGAGATCGTCGCGAAGTACCGCAAGATCCACCTCTACGACATCAACGTCAAGAACGGGATCTCCTTCATGGAGTCCGACACGATCAAGGCCGGCGACGACATCGTCAACTTCGACTCCGAATTCGGCCCGATGGGCCTCGCGATCTGCTACGACATCCGCTTCCCCGAAATCTACCGCCTTCTGACGCTCCGCGGCGCGAAGCTGATCTTCAACCCCGCCGAATTCAACATCTTCACCGGAAAGGACCACTGGGAATGCCTCGTGCGCGCGCGCGCGATCGAAAACGTCTGCTACATGGTCGCCCCCGGGCAGTTCGGACCCAAGAAGACGTTCCATACCTACGGGCGCTCCATCGTCGTCGACCCCTGGGGAAACGTCATCGCCAAGGCGAGCGACCGGGAATGCGTCGTGATGGCGGAAATCGACATGAGCTACGCCGACCGGATGCGCGACCAGGTTCCGTGCATCAAGAACCGTCGCCCCGAAACGTACAAGTGGTAGGTTCCGAAAAGGGAGCTTCGCACCACGATCCTTCAGATCCGAAAATCCGAAAGGGAGGTTCCGAACGATGAAAAAGGCTCTGGTTCTGCTGTGTGTGTGCATGGTGGCGCTTGTCGCCCTTTCCCCCGCTTTCGCCGAAACGACCTATAAGGACGAATACAAGCTCAGCTGTAACGTCGCCGATACGACGCCCCAGGGGAAGGCCGTAGCGCGCTTCGCCCAGCTCGTGAAGGAAGGCACCGGCGGCAAGGTCAACATCAAGGTCTACTGGAGCGGCCAACTCATGTCCGGAAAGGCCACGAACGAACTTCTCCTGATGAAGAAGAACGTCGGCGACTTCTCGCTCTCGTCTTTCATCAACTGGGCGCCCCAGTACCCCAAGGGCAACCTTTTCCTCCTTCCGTGGTTCATTTCGAGCATGCCCGACAAGTACAAGGCGCTCGACGCCATCGAGGCCGGGAAGGCCGGAAAGATGTTCGAAGCGGACATCGCGACGATGGGGCTCCGCGTCCTCGGCTGGGGCGAGCAGGGCGCGCGCGAACTGTCGAACAACATCCGTCCGATCCGGACGCCGGCCGACATGAAGGACATCAAATTCCGCGTCGTCGGCAGCCCGCTCTTCCTGGACATCTTCAAGGAACTCGGGGCGAACCCGATGAGCATCAGCTGGGCCGAAGCGCTGACGGCGCTCCAGCAGGGCACCGTCGACGGCCAGGAGAACCCCTACTCCGTCTATCTTCCCAACAAGATCTACGAGTTCCAGAAGTACCTCACCGAGTGGAGCTACAACATGGATCCGCTGATCTACGTCGTCCACGAGGACGTCTGGAAGACCTTCCCGGACGACGTGAAAAAGGTCATCGCGGACGCCGCGCAGGAGTGCGGACGCTATAACAAGGCGCTGGCCCGTCTTGGGCTCGACGACGGAACGTCGGAAAAGTGGCTGAAGGAGCACAAGCTGTATCCGACCGAACCGAAGGACATCAATCCCCGGAAGTTCGTCCAGGACTACGGCGTCAAGGTCGAAATCCTGAAGGCCGACGAAATCGCGGCCTTCCGCGCGAAGATGAATCCCGTCTTCGACAAGTGGGTCGACAAGATCGGCAAGGATCTGGTCAATGCGGCCCAGGAAGACATGAAGAACGCCACGTACTGATCCACACTGCCGTCTTCGCCGTGGGACCGGAGCGGGCGCCTCGCCTCCGGTCCCACCTCCGGACTCAAGGAGGTCTGCCCGAATGAAGTTCTTTCTGAACCGTTTCGAGGAAATCATCGGCGTCGCCTGTCTCGGGATCATGGTGACGGTTGCGTTCGTCAACGTTCTGACACGGTATTTTTTCAAGTACTCCATGGCCTTCACCGAGGAAATCACGCTCTACCTGTTCGTATGGGCCGTCATGATGGGAACGTCGATCGCGTTCCGCGAGGGAAGCAACATGGCGGTGACGCTGTTCTACGAACGGTTTCGCAAGGGAAACCGGAAGCTCCTGATGTTGTTCTCGAGCCTCCTGTCGATGGCGTTCTTCATCGTCCTGACGTATTTCGGCGTCCTGGAAGTCATGGACGAGATCTCGATGAACGCCATGACGGAAGCCATTGAGATGCCGATGTGGTGGTTCACGAGCGCGATGCCGATCGCGTCCGTTCTGATCATGTTCCGGATCGTCCTCAGGACCCGCGACGATCTTCGGACGCAAAACTACTAGGAAGAGGGGATGAATATGTCGGCCCTTTTCAGGGATCCAGCATTCTGGGCGGTGACCCTGTTCGTCGTTCCCCTCCTCCTGAGAGTTCCCATCGCTATGGCGCTCGGGTGCGCGTCGATCGCCGTAGCGTACTTCTGGCGTCTCGGAATCGACATGACCAGCTACAACTTCTTCGCGAGCATCGTCAAGTATCCGCTCCTCGCGATTCCGTTCTTCATCCTCGCGGGCAACATCATGGACAAGGCGAGCATCGCGGACAAGATCATCGTCTTCATCAAGGAACTCGTCGGCGAACTCACGGGCGGTCTGGCCATCGCGGCCATCGGGGTCGCGGTGTTCTGGGGGGCCGTCAGCGGTTCGACCGCCGCCACGGTCGCGGCCATCGGCGTGATTCTCATTCCCGGCATGGTCCAGGCGGGATACGACAAACCGTTCGCCACAGCGGTCGTCTCCGTCGCCTCGGGGCTCGCGATCATCATTCCCCCGAGCATCACGTTCATCCTCTATTCCGTGATCACGGGCGTCTCGGTGAAGACGATTTTCGCGGCGGGATTCCTTCCGGGGTTCGTCATCGCCGCTTTTCTGATGCTGAGCGCCTATATCACGAGCAAAAAGCGCGGGTACCATGGAGAGCCGAGATCGAACGGCCTCAAGGGGGTTCTCGTCGCCGCGAAGGACGCCTTCTGGGCGCTCATGACGCCCGTCGTGATCCTCGGCGGAATCTACGGCGGCGTGTTCACGCCGACGGAGGCCGCGGCCGTCGCGTGCTTCTACGGCCTCTTCGTCGGGACCGTCATCTACCGCAGGATCGGGTGGAAGGAGCTGTATGACGTCCTCCTCGAGACGGTGAACGCCACGGCGACGGTCATGATCGTGTGCACGACCGCGGGCCTGTACTCGTGGATCGGATCGACGGTCGGCCTCATCGAAAAGGCCTCGGGGCTCCTCCTCGGCGTGTCGTCCAACGAATACGTCATCCTGTTCATGATCTATTTCATTCTCTTCATCGGCGGCATGCTGCTCGACGGCGTCTCGATGGTGTACGTGTTCATGCCGATCCTGATGCCGCTCATGAAACAGTTCCACTGGGATCCCGTCTGGTTCGGCGTCATGGTGACGATCATGGTCGCCGTGGGGACGATCACGCCGCCCGTCGCGATGAACCTGTACGTCGGATGCCGGATCAGCGGCCTCACGATCGAGGAGCTGACGCCGCCCGTCATCCCGCTCATGCTGGCGACGCTGCTCGCGCTCGTTGTCCTGACGGCGTTCCCGTCGATCACGCTCGTGTTGCCCCGGTATCTCGGATTCATGTAGCCCATTGCCGGCTTCTATCACTTTTCTCTGGAGGTATTCGGAATGAAAATGCTCGAAATGAACATGAAGGATTTCATGGCGAAACTCAAGGAAACGAAGACGGTCGTCATCCCGGCCGGAGCCTGCGAGGTCTGGGGCCCGCACCTTCCGCTCGGCGCGGACACGGTCATGGCCGAAGAGGTCGCGAACCGCCTCGCGGAGCGCATGGGGTGGCCCGTCGGCCCGACGCTCCCCGTGGGCGATTCGGCGATGGTCTGGGGACCCGGAACGATCACGGTCCGTCCCGAGAGCTTCAAGATGTACCTCGAAGACATCTGCGACAGCCTCGTCAAGCACGGCGCGAAGCGCTTCGTCTTCGTGAGCCCGCACGTCGCGAACATGGCGATCATCTCGCAGGTCGCCTGGAAGCTGAAGCTCGATCACGACGTCGACTGCTGCATCTTCGACTGGTGGCGGATCGTCCAGCCCGTCGCCCGGGAGAAGAAGATCCTCAAGAACGACGGCGTCATGGCCCACGGCCACGCGAGCGAGGCTGGGACGTCGTGCTTCCTCTACGTCCGTCCCGATCTCGTGAAAGAGGACCGGCTCCAGACGGTCGTCCCGAACATCACGAACAACTACCCCGAGTTCCAGCAGTTCGTCCCGTTCGCGTGCTACGGGGACGAGTACATGCTCGGCGAGGCGACTGCGGCCTCCGGAGAAAAGGGAAAGAATCTCGTCGAGGCGACGCTGGACCGCATGGTGGAGTTCCTGAAGCAGTGGAACCCGCCCAGCAACAGAAAGATCTGACGCAGCGCATACCAACACTCATTCAAACGCCAGGGAGGAACTGAAAAATGATCATCAATAAAAACGTCGTCACGCTCTCCAACAAGGAACTTGCAGCCTGCAGAGAGGCCGAACCTGCAACGATCGGCCACTTCCACAACTTCGGATTCAACACCGCGCCCTTCATCGTATCCCTCACGGGCAAGCGGGTCATCGGCCGCGCCGTGACCGTGAAGATCCCGTCGCTCGATTCGACCGTGCTCCACAAGGTCACCGAAATGGTCGGCCCCGGCGACGTCCTCATGATCGACCGCGCCGGCGACCAGCAGTACGCGGCGCTCGGCGGGCTCGTCTCCT
>CAYVKE010000043.1:0-23067 GCA_964451935.1 uncultured Synergistaceae bacterium
CCCCTCGTCGTAACGAATCCGGAATCGAACGCGAATAACGGTGTGGGCCGTATGGACCGGGATGCGGTCGCCGACTATGTTCTCGGGACGGACGGAATGTCGGGCGACATGATCCAGAGCCTCAGATCCTACGTCCTTCTCGGCCTCGGCGGGAAAGAACCGTCGAATCGGACGAGCAGGATGTTCTTTCAAAGAAGCAGGGAAGCTCTGCGTTCGTTTTTTCCACAATGCTGCGGCCTTGCGAAGGGTTCCGCCGCCGATATAACCGCGCCGGATTATATCCCTCTGACACCGGTTTCCAGGGAGAATGTGCTTGCGCATCTTCTGTTCGGTGCGAAACAGGGACGGGCGTTCATGACGATTGTGAACGGACGCGTTCTCTGGAAAGACGGCGTCTTTCCTCATCTCGACACAGACGAATTGCGCCGTCAAGGGAAAAGAGCCGCCCGAGAGCTTCATGCCGCATATTCACGTTTTCTTCATTAGCTGCCGCAAAGGAGGTACATTCATTTGGCATCTCTAGAGACGCGTGTCACGAATATTGTTTTCCGGAATCCGGTGCTTCCCGCTGCCGGACCAAATGTCGCTACGGGAGAAAGAATGATCGAGGCTGTCCGCGGCGGAGCGGGTGGGATTGTGGCGAAGACTGTTTCCGTCATCCCCGCGAAAGATCCCAGGCCCACCATTCATAAGTGCGGATCGGGGCTTTTGAATTGCGAAACATGGTCTGAAGCACCGGTCGAATCGTATATCGATGCGTACAAAGCGATTAAACACGAAGGCGTTCCCTTGATCGTGTCTATCGGATATTCGCCCGACGATGTCGCACGGCTCGGCACGTTGCTTGAGAGGGAAGTCGCCCCCGATGCGATAGAATTCTCCACACATTACGTCGGAAAATCGCTCGATCCGCTGCTCGAAGTCGCGCGGACGCTGCGCGAGAGCGTCAAAGTCCCGATTTGGATGAAGGTCTCGCCGAGCACGCCGAATATCGAGGAATTGGCGGTTCGGGCCGCTTCATACGTCGACGCGTTCGTTGCGATCAACTCCGTCGGCCCCGCTCTCGATTTCGATATCGAAACGCCCCGTGCAACGCTGGGATCGAACAACTCATTCGGCTGGCTCTCCGGTCCGGCCATTCGCCCGATAGCATTGCGCATTGTCGCGCAGATTGCATCCGTTCAGCCCAAGCCCGTTATCGGTGTCGGTGGAATCGCTTCCGGCGCTGATGCGATCCAGTTTTTCATGGCGGGCGCCTCTCTCGTGCAGGTGTGTACGGCCGCTATCCTCAAGGGAGCATCCGTGTACGGCGCGATCGCCGGCGAAATAGACACATGGCTGGAGAAACACGGCTATTCCTCAACGGAAGACATTCGCGGTCTCTTCCTGAAGAACCTGAAGAGAGGGAAATGAAACGGTCCATTGACGCGAGGAGGCGCGAATCAGCCCTATGATGCAAAACAAGCAATTTGCGACCATCGGCTCCGATGTCCCGAGACTGGACGGATGGGAGAAAGTCACCGGCAAGGCTCAATACATTGGAGATATCCGAACGCAAGGCGCCTGGATCGGTGGAACGCTTCGCTCTCCAGTCGCTCGGGGATCTCTTCGATCAATCCGGAAAGATGACGCTTTTGACTGGTCGAAGGTCGTATGCCTGACAGCGAAAGATCTGCCCGGGCCAAATTCGGTCGCTATGGTCCGTGATGACCTGCCGATCCTTGCGGCTGACGAAATACGTTTCGCGACACAACCTCTTGCGCTGGTCGCAGCCCCTGATTCCGAGACGCTTGCGGAAGCGCTGCGGCGTCTGTATGCAGACATTGAAGAATTATCCCCCGTTCTGACAATCGAAGATTCTGTTTCTCTCAAAGAAATTGCGTATTCCCCCGATAATGTCATCATGGAATACAGAATTGACTGCGGAGACCCGGAGAAAGGGTTTTCGGCGTCGGACGAGATCGTTGAGGGCGCCTACCGAACCGGATATCAGGAACATGTCTACCTTGAGACGCAGGGAATCGTCGCAAGTCCCTTGCAGAACGGCGGCATCGAGGTTTTCGGTTCCATGCAGTGTCCGTATTACGTCCATAACGCATTGTGCAAAGGTCTCAAGCTGCCGTGCGAGAAGGTCATCGTTCGGCAGACGGTGACGGGGGGCGCTTTCGGGGGAAAAGAGGATTATCCGTCCGTCCTCGCATTGCACGCTTCTCTTCTGGCGCTCAAGTCGGGACATCCGGTCCGGTTCACCCATGACAGGAAGGAAGATATCCTCTGTTCGACGAAACGGCACCCATCTCTGATCCGGCACAGGACGGGCGTGATGCGCGACGGAACGCTCGTCGCCGCGGATATTGACATCCTGCTCGACGGAGGAGCATACACGACGATGAGCATCGTCGTCCTACAGAGAGCTGCGCTGCATGCAACCGGCGGATATCGCTTTCCGAATGCGCGCATCAGGGCGCGGGCCGTTGCGACCAACACGCCTCCAAACGGCGCCTTTCGCGGATTCGGCGTGCCGCAGAGCATATTCGCCATTGAGCGCCAAATGGACGCCATCGCGAAGAAACTCGGAATGGATCCGTTGGATGTTCGCCTTTCGAACGCTATGAACGAAGGCGATATCTTCCCCTTCGGCCAACGATTGCGGCAGGGCGTTCCGGTCCGTGACATTCTCGAACGGGCGGCGACCCTTTCCGGATACCGGGAAAAGCGGCTCAAATATCAAAATGACTGCGGTGAAAAGAGAAAAGGAATTGGTCTCGCACTTGGCGTTCACGGGAGCGGCTTTACAGGTTCCGGAGAACAGAAGATCGCCGGAATAGCGAAGGTGCGATGGAACCGCGATTCTACGGTAGACGTTCTGGTGAGCAGCGTTGAAATGGGGCAGGGGGCTTCGACCGTGCTCCCGATGATCGCTTCCGAAGCTCTTGGGATACCGCTTTCACGGATCCGGCATCTGCTTCCCGATACCTCGGAGGTTCCGAATAGCGGTCCGACTGTCGCCTCCCGGACGACCATGTATGTCGGTCGGATGGTGGCGGATGCATGCCGCAATCTGCTGGAAAAGTTGACTGCGTATGCCGCTTCCGGAGCGGATGCGGCGACCCCGGGACTGTCCGTACGCGATGGATGCATCTCGGATGTTTCCGGTAACGTCCTCGGCGCGATAGAAGAAATCGCTCAACGTTTTCTGAACGAAAAAGAGGAACTTTCCGGCGTCTCCTCATTCCATCCGGAATATGCCGCGCAATGGGACGACACGTCGTTCAGGGGCGAAGCATATAAGGCGTACGGCTGGATCGCAACGGTCAGCGAAGTTGAAGTTGACCGGGGAACCTGTGAGATCGCTCCAGTGGAGACAACCTGTGTCGTCGACGCCGGAGAGGTGATACACCCTGTCCTTGCAGAAGGGCAGGTCGAGGGCGGCGCCCTGCAGGCTCTCGGGTGGGCGTATCTTGAGGATCTTCCGTGCGAGCGGGGAAAATACCTTACCGGGCATCTGAACGCATATCTCATCCCGACGTCGCAGGACGCTCCGAAGTTTACGGTCGAGTTCGTTCACAACCCGAGCCCGGATGGTCCGTACGGCGCAAAGGGGCTCGGCGAATTGCCCATGGACGCAGGGGCTCCTTCCATCGCATCCGCGGTTGAATGCGCAACGGGAGCGCATCCCACGGCGATCCCCATCACCGGAGAGGTTCTCTACACCCTGCTGAACGAAGGAGCGGGAAAGAAACCATGAAGTTCATTTGTCGCATCAACGGAAAGACGCGTACGATCGATTCGCACCCGCTTCGGCGGCTGCTCGATATTCTCCGGGAAGACTTCGGTCTGACGGGGACAAAAGAAGGGTGCGGAGAGGGCGAATGCGGCGCCTGCGCCGTGATTCTGGACGGCAGGCTCGTCAATTCCTGCATGATTCCGGCCATGCAGCTTCGTGGAAAGAACATCCTCACGATCGAGGGACTCGGCGGTACGGAACCGGATCTCCTGCAGCGCGCGTTCGTCGAAGAGGGGGCCGTGCAGTGCGGCTTTTGCACCCCGGGAATGGTCATGGCCGCCAGAGCACTCTTTCTGCAGGATAAGAAGCCTTCGCGGGAGAAGATCCGCGATGCTCTTTCCGGGAATCTGTGTCGCTGCACCGGCTACGAGCAGATCATTCGCGCCGTGTTGCGGGCATCGGATGAAGGATACGGGGATCACTGCGAGCACGAGGAGTTTCATGTCGATAGCTCGGTCTCCCTTGATGCGGACGAAAGAACATGGTGTTTTCTCCCGTCCTCTCTTTCCGAAGCGCTTTCCATTATCGATATGGAGGAGGACAGGCCGATTATTTTCTCCGGAGGGACAGACATCTTCCCCGATATGAAAAACGGGAAGACGATTCCCCGGAAGGTGCTTGACCTTTCCGGAATTTCGTCGCTTCGTGAGGTAGCTCTTCAGAATGGGGCAGTCCGGATTTCCTGCTGCGTGACGGCTTCTCGGATCCGGCAGGACCATGCCCTGGAACGACTCGTCCCGGCTCTTTGCAGCGCCGCGCGATCGGTTGGAGCGATCGCCATCCAGAACCGCGCGACAATCGGAGGAAATATCGCCAATGCATCCGCTGCGGCGGATATGCCTGTCGCTCTTCTTGCGCTGGACGCGAGCGTAACGCTGGAAAGCGTCTCCGGGAAGAGAATTCTCGCGCTCGAACAATTCTGCGATTCCTACCGAAAGACGAACATGAACCCGAATGAACTGCTTTCGACGGTTTCCATCCCCATTCCGCCGGAAGGGAGCATCCAGGAGTTTGTAAAGCGGGGTTCGAGGGCCTCTCTCACGCTTTCGCGAATGTCCATGGCGTTCCTTTCGACGAAACGCGAAAACGGTTTTTTTGACGTGCGTATCGCGGCGGGCAGCATGTCTCCGGTTCCGATGCGTCTCAGGAAAACGGAAGCGATCCTCCGCGATCGTCCTCTCTCCGCGCAGACGATCGAAGCAGCGATCGAAACGGCAGGAACGGAAATTTCTCCGAGAAAATCCCGAGATTACCGACGCTTCCTTTCTGTACAATGCATAAGAAAACATCTCAAGGCTCTAGAAAATGCTTGACATCGAAGAATAGGAGTGATATCCTTCCTATTGCAGTCGGGCCCGATATGCAATCGTCACATTAGGAGGAAAAATTTTTGGCATCTCAAGGAACTGTCAAATGGTTTAACGCAACAAAGGGTTATGGGTTTATCACCTGCGATGATGGCAAGGACGTATTCGTTCATTTCAGCGCCATTAAGGGTGATGGTTTCAAGACGCTGGATGAGGGGCAGAGAGTCTCTTTCGATGTCGTCCAGGGATCTAAGGGAGATCAGGCGTCTAACGTAGAAAAAGTATAGCCTTTCCGCTTTTTAGGCGGTGTTTTTTAAACACAGCGGCATTCTCCCGAATGTCGCTGTGTTTTTTTGAGCTGTTCTACAAACGAGATGTGATATACTACGCGATGTTTTACTGACCTTCGAAAGGGGTTGGCGCAGGTGCGATCCGAAATACTCGCCCAAGAGAAAAATATGGTTTCCATCCGCGTGGAATTCGATGCGGATGAATTCAGACAAAGCATCGACAAGGCCGTCCGGAAGATCGCCCAGAATGTTTCAGTGCCGGGCTTTCGAAAGGGAATGATCCCCCGAAGAATCATCGAAATGCGCTTCGGACACCAGGCGATCCTCTCCGAGGCACTTGATGATGCGTTGCCGCATACGATTGATCAGGTAATGTCGGAATACGAACTTGATATTATCGAATCTCCGAAAGTTTCCGTTGAAACGATGGAAGAGGGAAAACCGCTCTCCGTCACGTTACGGTTCGAAGTTACGCCGGAAGTTCAGACTCCGGAACTCGGAGAAATCACCGTGGTGAAATCGATTCCCTCCGTTACCGACGAAATGGTGCAGAGCACCATTGACGATATCAGGCGCCAGAATATGGACACGGTCATCGTCGACGATCGAAACGGTTCGGAACATGACGTTATAGACATTGACTATGTCACAACCGTTTTTTCCAAAGACGGAACCGAGGAAAAGAAACACGAATCGGCCCCGGCCTCGGTCGACCTCGAGGCGCAGAATCTTCGCAAAGAGATCCGGGAGGCCTTGATCGGCGTGAAACCCGGTGTGACCTCTATAGCAAACGTTTCCATCGAGGACGATTATGCGGATAAGGATCTTGCCGGGAAAACGGTCCGTTACGATATGACGGTCAAGGCAGTGAAAGAAAAGCGTCTGCCGGAAATGTCACAGGACTTTTTCAAGGCTGCGCTAGGCGAAGATATCCCTGACGAGCTGGCGTTCCACCAGGCGATCCGGAACAGACTCGTCCAGCGGATCGAAGCGGAAGCGCAAAACAAGGCGGAGAGCGATGCCGTCGATGCCGTTTCGGAAAAGTCCGTTCTGGAAGTTCCTGCTTCGTTGATCGAAAAGCAGCTGACCGCAATGAAAGAACAGGACGAAGAGACGCTCAAGAAGAAATACAACAGAAGTATTTCCGAGTTTCTGGAAGAAGCCGCTCTTTCAAAAGACGAGTACGAGGCCAATATGCGTTCTCAGGCCGAAAAAATCGTTCGGAGAACGCTTGTTCTTGATGAGATAGCGAAACAGATGGAAATCAAAGTGGACAAGGAAGAAATAGAAAGCGAAATAGCAAGTCTGGCTGTCATGTATCGTGTTCCTTCGGAACAGATCAAGAGGACTCTTTTCAAAGACAAAGAGAAATTGTCCGACCTTCTTTCGAGAATACGGTATAGAAAAACGGTCGAAGCCGTAATGAAAAAGGTCAATGTAACCGAAAACGCGTCCGTTGCAGCCGCCGCAACCGGCGGAATTTCCGCCGGGACGGACAATCAGTGACGGAGCCGAAGCCGTGAATATTCCTATTCCGTATGTCATCGAGCAGACCGGACGAGGAGAGCGATCGTACGATATCTACAGTCGATTGCTCAAGGACAGGATTGTCTTTCTCGGCGACGTTATCGACGACATTGTTGCGAATTTGGTCGTAGCGCAGCTCCTTTTTCTGGAAAGCGAAGACCCGGACAAGGACGTCAACATTTATATCAACAGCCCCGGCGGCGTCGTTACCGCCGGAATGGCCATATATGACACCATGCAATACCTCAAGTGTCCGATCTCGACGATCTGTATCGGGCAAGCAGCGAGCATGGCCGCAGTTTTGCTTGCGGGAGGAGCGAAAGGGAAACGGGTCGCTCTTCCCAATTCGCGTGTGATGATCCACCAGCCGCTCGGAGGAATGCAGGGCCAGGCGGTCGATATGGAGATTCACGCACGGGAAATCCTCGGCATGAGGGAGAGGCTCAATGATATACTTGTCTCGCATACGGGACAATCGAAGAAAAAAATCAAGGCCGATACGGATCGGGACTTTTTTATGTCGGCGGAGGAAGCAGTCGAGTATGGAATCATCGATAAGGTGATCCGGAACAGAGACTGAGTCCTCTACAGAGACACTTCTGAGAGGAAGGGAGCCCCGACGCGGAGCTCCCTTTCTTGTTATTGAGTTTTGCTATTGGTGTGTTCGATCGGAGGCCCTTCAATGATTACGTTCGATGAGAAAGGCAAGGGAAAACAGAAAGGGACGACGCTGCGATGCTCTTTCTGCGGGAAAGCGCAAGACGAAGTCCGAAAGATAATCGCAGGCCCCGGCGTCTATATATGCGACGAATGCGTTCATTTATGTACGCTCATTCTGAACGAGGAATCGGCTGACGCCGCCGAACAGAAAACGGAATCCTTCAGGATGCCGAAAGAAGCTCCCAAACCCAAGGAAATACGGGCGTTTCTCGATCAATATGTCATCGGTCAGGACGAGGCGAAAAAGACGGTTTCGGTCGCGGTGTACAACCATTACCGCCGTATTTCGACCGCCCTCGAAACCGATGTGGAGCTTCAGAAGAGCAATGTGATGCTCATTGGACCGACAGGTTCGGGAAAAACGCTTATCGCGCAGAGCCTCGCGAGAAAGCTGAATGTTCCCTTTGCGATCGCGGACGCCACGACGCTGACCGAAGCGGGGTACGTCGGCGAGGATGTCGAGAACATTCTCGTCCGCCTCCTGCAGGCTGCGGATTATGATGTGAAAGCCGCGGAACAGGGAATCGTCTATATCGATGAAATAGACAAGATATCCCGCAAGTCCGAATCTCCGTCCATTACCCGGGATGTCTCGGGAGAAGGCGTTCAGCAGGCGCTTCTGAAGATCCTGGAAGGCACGCTCTCGAATGTTCCCCCGAAGGGCGGAAGAAAACATCCGCATCAGGAATTCGTGCAAATTGATACGAAGAACATCCTTTTCATTTGCGGCGGAGCGTTCGATGGACTGGACGACGTCGTCAGACGACGCGTCGACAAAAAAGCGATCGGTTTCGGCGGAGAAGTTATCGGAAAATCCGACCGCCGACGGCACGAACTTCTTCGCCTCACACAGCCGGAAGATCTTATGAAATATGGTTTTATTCCGGAGTTGGTCGGACGTTTGCCCGTTCTGGTGGCGCTCGAGGACCTCGATGAAGAGGCTCTTGTCCGTATTCTGGTCGAACCCAGAAATTCTCTGCTTCGACAATACAAGAAGATTTTCTCGCTTGAAGGAATACAGATGGAGCTGACGGATGAAGCCGTACAGGCCGTCGCATCGCTCGCCCTCAAAAAGGGCACCGGAGCCCGCGGGCTTCGAACCATTCTCGAAAAAACCATGCTGGATCTTATGTATGAAATGCCTTCAAAGAAGGGCGAAGTCGCGAAAATCGTGATAAACGCGGACGTGGTCAACGGAATACGGCTTCCGCTGATTTTCGGCAAAAACGACGAGGAGGTCGCGTAAACGCATGGAAACGGAAAACCAAACGAACAAGCGCTGTTTCGTGCTTCCCGTTCGTGACGTCGTCGTCTTCCCGGGCGTTATCGCACCCCTTTTCGTTGGACGTCCCAGATCGCTGAAAGCCATAGAGATGGCTATGCTCCAGGACAGGACCATTTTTGTCGTCGCACAAAAAGACATGCAGATCGACGACCCGAAAGAAGAGGATCTCTATTCCGTAGGCACAATTTGTTCCCTTCTGCAGATGGTCCGGATCCCTGACGGGACGACAAAAGTCCTGATAGAAGGAATCAGCCGCGGCAAGGTTGAATCGTACCAGAGGGGCAAGGAAACGCTCGAAGCGGATATCATCTCCATAACACTCCCCGAAGGAGCAACGCGTTCCCTCGAACCCCTCAAACGGAGCGTCCTGGAACAGTTTGAAAAATACGTCACGCTGCACCCGAGAATACCGAACGAAGTTCTCATTTCCGTCTTGAATGTCGAAGACTCCCGGCAGCTCGCCGACCTTGTCGCGTCGCACCTTTCAATCAATGTCTCACGGAAACAGCGTCTTCTCGAAACGGTCGACACGGAAAAGAATCTCGGAATGCTTCTCAAGATTCTTCTTGAAGAAATTGATATTCTGCAGCTTGAACACGACATCCAGGACAAGGTTCGCCAGGAGCTGGAACGCGGCCACAAAGAGTACTACCTTCGCGAGCAGCTGAAAATAATCCAGGATGAACTCGGTCAGGGAGAAGGAAGTTCCGAAATAGACGAGTTGCGGGAAAAAATCGAGGAAGCCGGAATGCCCGATGAAGTATCCTCGAAGGCGCTCCGTGAACTCGATCGTATGTCGAAAATGCCCCTGATGTCGGCGGAGGCGACCGTCGCTCGCACCTATATCGACTGGATCGTTTCGCTTCCGTGGTCGAATCTTTCGGAAGACGACCTTGATATCGCCCGGGCGCAAAAGATTCTGGACGAAGATCATTACGGTCTCGATAAAGTAAAGGACCGTATTCTCGAATTTCTGGCGGTTCGACGTCTCGCGGGAAATTCGGCGAAAGGGCAGGTTCTCTGTTTTGTGGGCCCTCCCGGCGTCGGAAAGACGTCTCTCGGCCGTTCGATCGCGCGCGCCCTCGGACGCCGATTCGTCAATATGTCGCTTGGCGGAATGCGGGACGAAGCGGAAATTCGCGGGCACCGCAAGACCTACATCGGCGCCTTGCCCGGACGAATCATTCAGAAAATCCGACAGGCCGGGACCAAAAACCCGGTTCTGCTTATGGATGAAATCGACAAGCTCGGAATCGACTTCAGGGGAGATCCTGCGGCGGCGCTTCTTGAAGTTCTCGATCCTGCGCAGAACAACCAGTTCTCCGATCACTTCCTCGAAGTTCCGTTCGATCTGAGCGATGTGATGTTCATAACGACCGCGAATGTCTCGTATGCCATTCCAAAGCCGCTTCTTGACAGAATGGAAGTCATCCGGATTCCGGGATATGAAGAAGAAGAAAAGATGCGGATCGCACGGAAGCATCTCTTCCCCCGCATTCAGAGAGAACACGGTCTGGATAAGACGTCGATCCGGATTTCGCCGAAAGCCATTCAGAGCATCATTCGCGATTATACCCGCGAAGCCGGAGTTCGTGAGCTTGACAGGAAGCTTTCGACCGTGTGCCGGAAAATCGTTCGACGGATCGTCCAGGAAGAAGATACGGGCGTACCGACGACAATACCGATTTCCGTCGGTGTTTCCGATCTGGCCGAGCACCTTGGCGCTCCGAGAAGATATGATGTTTCGATCCCGAGAGAGCCCCAACAGGGGACCGTCGTCGGACTCGCATGGACGGAGGCCGGCGGAGATGTGCTTGTCATAGAAGCCGTGAAAATGAAAGGCAAGGGTGATGTGACGCTGACGGGAAATCTCGGGGCCATTATGCAGGAATCCGCCCAGGCGGCGATCGGCTTTCTTCGCTCGAAGGCGGATACGCTCGGTCTTTCCGAGTTCGACTGGAAGGCGAGCGACATCCACATACACGTTCCGGAAGGCGCTATTCCGAAGGACGGCCCTTCAGCGGGCGTGACGATGGCCGTTGCGATTCTTTCGGCTGTATCCGGACGCAATATTCTTCCCAACATAGCGATGACGGGGGAGATCTCTCTTCAGGGGAGAGTGCTCCCTGTCGGCGGAATACGCGAAAAGATTCTCGCTGCGCGAAGACAGGGAATCACGACAGTCATTCTCCCGGAGCCGAACAAACCCGACTTTGACGAGATCCCCGAATGGGGGAAAAAGGATGTCGAGATCCGATACGTTTCGTCTATCGCTGAAGTGTTTCAACTGGCGTTAGTGGAGTAATATGGGCGAGATATGGAAGGTCCGTTCCGTCGAAACCGTTTTTACGGTCGAACAACTTCCCTGTTATTCGCTTCCGGAAGTCGTTTTCGCCGGGCGATCGAACGTCGGAAAATCGAGCCTCATCAACCGTCTTCTCGGACAAAAAGCGGCGTATGTCGGCGCCACTCCGGGAAAGACGCGAAGCATCAATTTTTACATCGTCGACGCGAGCGCCCCCTTCACGTTGGTCGATTTACCGGGGTATGGGTATGCTGTTGCGGGGAAGGCTGAGAAGGAGAAGTGGGCGAAGCTCGTTCGAAGGTATTTTGACTCCAGGCCTTTGCCCCCGTTGGTTCTTCACCTTGTCGATTTCCGGCACGGTTTTTTGGAGAGGGATCTGGAACTCAGCGAATGGCTTTCCGGGATGCGTGTCGGGGAATTGCCGGTTTTCACCAAGATCGACAAAATTTCCCGGGGGGCTCGGAGGGCTACGCTTGAAAAGTATCTCAAGAATCTGTCGATACCGGAACAGAACTGTATCCTGACATCGTCTGAAGACAATTCGGGAATCGAGGAACTGCGGACACTAATCGAAAATTACGGGCGAAGCGCCTGATATTCCCGTTTCAAGGAGGGCTCTATTCATGCCGGTGAGAAGAAGAAATATGGAAAAGACCTACGATCCCAAACCTATCGAAAACAAATGGTATCAGGAGTGGCTTTCAAAAGGGAAGTTCCACGCCGATGCCGATTCCGACAAACCTTCCTTTTCCATAGTCATACCTCCTCCCAATGTCACCGGTTCCCTCCACGTCGGACATGCCTTCAACAATACGTTTCAGGACATTATGTGCCGCTTCAAGAGGATGCAGGGATACAACGTATTATGGCTCCCCGGAACCGATCATGCAGGCATAGCGACGCAGAACGTCGTCGAACGCCAGCTGGCGAAGGAAGGCCTTTCCCGTCGCGACATGGGGCGTCAGGATTTCGTCGAGAGAGTCTGGGAGTGGAAGAAACAATACGGAGAGACCATATCGTCGCAACAGAAGAAGCTCGGAAACTCCTGCGATTGGGACCGGGAGCGATTCACCCTTGACGAAGGTCTGTCGCGCGCCGTTCGGACGGTCTTCGTCCGGCTGTACAAGAAAGATCTCATCTATAAAGGGAAATATATCATCAACTGGTGTTCCCGTTGCCATACAGCCCTTTCCGACATAGAGGTCGAGCATGAAAACGAAAAGGGCATGTTCTACCATGTCCGATATCCCTTTGTCGATGAAGAGGGTGACGTCATTATCGCAACCACGCGTCCCGAGACGATCTACGGCGATGTCGCAATAGCCGTGCACCCGCGCGACGAAAAGAATCGCCATCTGATAGGGAAACGTGTCCGCGTTCCCCTCGGCGGACGCGTGGTCCCCATTATCGAGGATAACATGGTGGACCCGGAGTTCGGAACGGGATGCGTGAAAATTACTCCGGCTCACGATCCGAACGACTTCCTCGTCGGACAGCGCCATGATCTCGAGCAGATCCAGGTGATCGACGGAGAAGGCATTATGAACGAGAACGCCCCCGAACTTCAGGGAATGCCCGTCGCTGCAGCACGCAAGGAATCCGTACTCCTCCTGAAACAACGCAATTCGATTGTCCGCGAGGAAGAAATAGATCATTCCGTGGGGCATTGCTATCGCTGCAAAACGACGGTCGAGCCATACCTTTCGGAACAATGGTTCGTCCGGACAAAACCGCTTGCGGATGCGGGAATCGAAGCCGTCAGACGCGGGGATATCCGTTTTGTCCCCGAGCAGTGGGAGAAGACATATTTCCAATGGATGGAAAACATCCGTGACTGGTGCATTTCACGTCAACTCTGGTGGGGACACCGGATTCCGGCCTGGACCTGTGACGATTGCGGCCATGTCACCGTGTCCGAAACGGATCCGTCCGTCTGCGAAGAATGCGGAAGCGCCCGGATCCGTCAGGACGAGGACGTTCTTGATACGTGGTTCAGCAGCGCCCTGTGGCCGTTCTCGACGCTCGGTTGGCCGGACCATACGAAAGAACTCGATGTCTTCTATCCGACGTCGCTCATGGTGACCGGCTTCGACATCATTTTCTTCTGGGTGGCCCGGATGATTATGATGGGAATCGAATTTATGGGGAAAGAACCGTTCAAGGATGTCTATATCCATGCCCTGATCAGAGACGAGGAAGGGCAGAAGATGAGCAAATCGAAAGGGAACGTCATCGACCCCCTTGACATGATCGAACGGTACGGAGCGGATGCGCTTCGCCTGACGTTCGCCTCCCTCACCGTTCAGGGGCGGGACATTCTGTTGTCTCCGGCGAAAATTGAAACATACCGGTTTTTCATGAACAAACTCTGGAATGCAAGCCGTTTCGCGCTCGCAAACCTCGATGACGAAGAACGCTCATGGAACGATCACACCGACGCCCTCCGGATGCACGATCTGTGGATCCTCAGAAGGACTTCCGAGGTCGTTCTCGAAACGGAAAAACTTCTGAAAGGCTATTTCATCGGAGAGTCCGCCCGACTCCTCTATGACTTCGTCTGGGGAGAGGTGTGCGACTGGTACGTGGAACTGGCGAAACCCGCGCTGCATGGCGAAGAAGGGGAGGATCGCAGGAATGCGACGATGGCGGTTCTCGAGTTCGTCTTCCGCAACATCCTTTTAGCGCTTCATCCGTTCATTCCGTTTGTCACGGAAGAACTCTGGCGGCAATTTGCGTTTACGGGAGACCTGATGGAGGACAACAAATGGCCTTCAGAGACCGTTCCCTCGGGAATTGGAGAAAAGGCGAAAGAATCCATGACCACTTTCCAAGAGGTTGTGCGCGTGGTCCGGAATCTTCGGGCCGAAGCGAGGATAGCGCCGCAACAGAAGATTCATACGGTCTTTATTCAGAACTCCAATGCGGATGTGCGAAAAACCATATCGGAGAACGGCGACCTCATCAACCTGCTGGTCAAAGCGGAGACGATTTCCTTCATCGAGGTTTCTGCACCGAAGCCTGCCGGTTGCCTCGCTTCTTCTTTTTCCGACGGGCAGGTATTCGTTTTCGTCGGCGATCTTCTGGATATTCCGAAGGAAATCGCCAGACTTCGTGAGGAATGCGCCGGCGTCGAAAAAGATATCGCCATCTCGACTGCGAAATTGAACAATGAAAAATTCGTGAGCCGCGCTCCAAAAGAAGTCGTTGAGCAGGAAAGGGCGCGTCTTCAGGAATCCGAGGTGAAAGCCAAGCGGATTCGGGAAAATATCGTCAGCCTCGAACAAAAATAAACCTATGGCGACGTACGAAGAACTCGAGCAGAAAATGCTGCGCCTCGCGAGCCCGGGCATACGCCCGGGACTCGAGAGGGTTTCTCGTCTTCTCGATCTTCTGGATAATCCGGAAGGGAGCTTCCCCTCCGTTCATATTGTCGGAACAAACGGCAAGGGGTCGGTATCCGCTTTTGTGTCTTCGATACTCCGTGAATCAGGGTACCGTGTCGCAACGTACACCAGTCCCCACCTCGAGAGCCCGTCTGAGCGACTCGTCATCAACGGCTCTCCGTTGTCCGTCGCGCGATGGGACGATGCGATACGCCGGGTCGCTGAGGTTCTACGGGCGGACTCCGTGCTGCAAAACGATCCTCCATCCTTTTTCGAAGTCGTCACCGCCGTCTCGTTCCTGCTCATTGCGGAAGACAACGTCGATATCGCGGTCATAGAGGCCGGTCTTGGCGGAAGGCTTGACGCCACAAACCGGCTCGCGAATGTCGTTCTGACTTTGGTGGTTTCCATTTCGATGGATCATATCGACTTTCTCGGAGACTCCATCGAAAAAATCGCGGATGAAAAGTTCGCTGTCATGCGGTCTGCAACCCCGTGCATCTTCCTCGGAGACCCAACATCTCTCATTCCCCGTTTTTTGGAAGTTGCATTCGAGAAGAATGCGATTCCTTATGTATTGCGGGATATCGTCGAGATTTCCAATCCGGAAGTAACTCTCGACGGCTCGTCTTTTTTGCTGAAATCGACGGTGTCGGACGTGTCTGCGGATATTTCGACGCCCCTTCTCGGCACATATCAACTCCGGAATGGCGCATTGTCGGCGGCTGCATGCATTGAACTGAGACGTCATTTCCCTCTGATAACGAAGGAAAGCATTCTCGCAGGCTTTCGAAAGGCGCAATGGCCCGGCAGACTCGAACGATTCGGCCGCGGACCTGTCCTTCTTCTCGACGGCGCGCACAATCCGGGCGGCATGGCGCAGCTTGTGGAATCTATTAAGATCCTTTTACCCGAAAAGACGATATCCGTCCTTTTTGCGGCCATGCGTGACAAAGACTACCGCGAGAACCTCCGCATCCTGAGCGAAATTCGACCGCGGCTTTTCTGTACGACTGTTCCCGGAATGGAAAGGGCTGAAAATCCAGGAATGCTGGCTGCGGCGGCGCGAGAGTTCAACTGGAAGGAAAAACCCATTGCATACGACGACCCGGAGATCGCCTTCGGGTATATATTGGATCACTCGGAATACGCGCTCTGTTGCGGCAGCCTCTACTTCATCGGATACATCCGTCCGATCGCCCGCAAGTGGGCGTCGCGAAATATTATATGACGATACGAAAAGACACGTTCTCCGGCCAGCCGTACTATCATCTTTCCGATTCTTCACCGATCCGGTTCGCTTTTTTCATCCGCGGCGACGCCATGACGCGCACAGCCGGAGACATTCGTACGATGCGGGAAGCCGTATCCTGTGTTTTTCCCGCAGGCAGGAGACTCATCGCTCCAAGCCAGGTTCACGGAACGAACATTCTCGAACAAGAAGCTTTTTCCTATCTTCCTTCCCGACCTCAGGCCGACGGAGTCTTTCTCAATGCCTGCGGAGCGGAAGGATCGTTGCGTTTCGCCGACTGTGCGCCCGTGGTCGTGTGGTCTCTTGCTCCGATTCCGTGGATTCTCCTCCTTCATTCGGGTTTTCGCGGAACGACGAAAAACATCGTTGCGGCCGGGCTGGATTTCGTGTCCCGCAAGTATGGACGTCCGTGCGTTCGGTCGTCCTCGGCATGGATCGGCCCCCATATCGGATCGTGCTGTTACTCCCGGAACCTGGATGATCCGGCCACCCGCGCAGGTTTGAATGCGCTTCCCCGTGAGACAGTTTCCGTATCGGCATCTTCCGCCGCGTTTGCTCTCGGAAAGGCCGTTTTTCTTCAGCTTGTTCGCGGCGGCGTATCGGAATCCAATATTCTTCTTCATTCGGGCTGTACATGTTGCGAGAAGGAAGCGTATTATTCATACAGAGGTGGAGACATACAAGGGCGCATGTTTCTTCTTGCACGGATCGAATAATGTGTACCATTATTTCCGATGGACACGTGATAATGTTTATGGATACAAAAAAAGCTCCGGGGGAGTGATCCCGTATGGAAGTTCAGCGTGTCGGCGTTATTGGAGTCGGACATCTTGGACAGCATCATGCACGTGTCTACACAGAAATCCTCGGTGCGCAGCTTGTCGGAGTTGTCGATCAGGATGAATCGCGAGCCGCTGCTGTCGGAGAGACGCTTGGCGTCATGGCGTACGCGGATGTCGACGATTTTATCCGTAGGACGAAGCCGGACGCAGTAAGTGTTGTAGTTCCAACGAGTCTTCATTATGAAATCGCAAAGAAGGCGCTCGCGAACGGCGTTCATGTTCTCATTGAAAAACCTGTGACAACCTCGGTAAGCGAGGCCGAAGATCTTTTACGTCTGGCGGCCGGTTCCGGACTGGTGCTTCAAGTCGGTCACATTGAACGGTTCAACAGCGCGGTCCATTACATTTCGAAAATCGTCAAAGAGCCGCTCTTTCTTCAGTCAAGGCGTCTCGGCCCTTTCTCGCCGAGAATCAGTGACGTAGGCGTCGTACTCGACCTTATGATCCACGATATCGATATCATTCTCTCCCTCGTTCATTCCGAAATCTCTTCCATCTCCGCAACAGGACGCTGCGTTCGTTCCGATCATGAAGACATTGCATCGGCGCAAATTACGTTCGCAAATGGCGTTATGGCGCATGTTCTCGTCAGTCGCGTCTCGGAACGAAGATTACGCCAGCTTGAAATCATGGAACCGGAACGCTATGTTTCCGTCAATTACGAAACGCAGGATGTGGCGATAAATCGTTGCGTACGGCAGAATAACAGTCTCGTGGAAGTCATCGAACATCCGGTATTTCCCAAGAGCGAACCTTTAAAGCTGGAACTGCAGCATTTTGTTTCGTGCGTACGGGAAGGGAAGCAACCTCTCGTCGGCATTACCGACGGAAAGAGAGCACTAGAAGTCGCAATAGCTGTTCTGAAGCAAATCCACATTGATGATTCCGATATCCGAAACAGAAATCTCGCATAACGAACCCGACGCAGGTCGGGTTTTTCTATGGAGTATTTTTATCATATTTATCTACGTCATTTTGTTCTCTACGCCGCGTGGAAGGTAGTCGTAAGCGAATTCGCGAGTTATCCTTTATCTATAGACATGGAGAAAACTCATCCGCGACTATTTTGCGAGGCGATGGGATACATGCCCGAAATCAATGTCCAAGCTCTTCTCGCTCTTGGTATGTTTCTTGGAGCGCTTTTCGTGGCTCGCGTCGTCGTCCGGATTCAGTCAGGCGATTGGCCCGGAGGCGCATTGTGGGTTCTCTATCTTCGTATTCTTCTCGGATTTCTTTTCGGGGGGGCTATTGTGCTCGGTTTTTATTCCATCGCCGGGATTGTTGTACGCCATCCATAATCGTGAAAGGAAAACATGATGCGAATACGATTTTGCACAATCGTGGTATCGTTGCTTGTATCGCTTTTTGGCATATCACACGTGGAAGCTGCGGTTACGCTTTCGAACGATGTGGGGGGAGTCTCAACGCTTCCTCAAAGCAAACGCCTCGAGTCGGAGCGTTTGTTTTTCCGCGCTTACGACCAGTTCATTCGACGACGTTATGACGCATCCTCTTCGGATTTGGAAAAAGCCCTGCACGCAAACACGTATCTTGTCGACTATTATCTCTTGAAATCAATGATTCTTCGCAGGACCGGGCGTTACGAAGAGGCGAAAAAAGCAATTGGGTATTATCTTGAAGTCCGGCCGCGGGACGACTCGTCGCGTCGTTTCTTTTCTCAGCTTCACAGGGAACAGGACTTTCTCAAACGTTTTTTTTCTTTCTCGACGAAAATTACGGCCGGCGACATCGTGGAACGTCCCGTTGCGTCGTTTTTTTCCTTCGGCGTCACGCATCAGCCAGGCGTCGTGGGACTTGGAAAAACGGAATCTTTTTCTGACGGCGTCGTTATCTGCGATTTGCTTGGAAATGCCGTTCTTGTCTTCGACGCAAACGGCGGTCTCCTGAAACGGATTCAGGCGGATCATCCCGTTGCGCCCATGCCGCTTGATTCCGATTCCCTCTACGTGCTTTGCGAAAACGGAAGCGTCATATACGTAAACAAAGACCGCACAGAATCCCGGAACAAAATCGCAGGCTCCTTTTCTGATGCGGTTCTTCTCGACAACAGACGCATGATTGTCGCCAACATTGATTCCAGACGCATTGAAGAAATCGACATCGAAAGAGCGAAGGTTCTCTCTTCCTGGTCGCCGAAAGAGACGAACGTTCCCTTCGAGCCTGTGTCTCTTTCCCTCTATGGACGTTGGCTTGCCGTCGCCGACAGGAATAACGGCAATATTTCCCTGGTGGACGCGTCGGCCGGGTACCAGCTTCTCGCCTCTTTGGACTACCCGAAAGTCCGGGATCTCTGTTGGTCATCCTGGGGAGAATTGTACGCGCTTTCTGAAGACGGCAAAATAGCGAAAATTTCTTTCGCTCCTCTCGAAAAGGCTTTGATACGAACTGATCTCGAATTCGGATTCCGTGATGGTTGGGCTTTGTCGGAAGTCAAAAACACGCTGCTCTGCCTTGACGTACGCATGTTTCGTCTTTGGGCGCTTGAATATGGGCGCATTGCAGATTTTTCTGGTTTTCTTTCCGTCTACGACCCGCAACTATCCCGGGAAAATGATTCTTCATTTTTTTCCATGAATGCTACGGTCAGCTTTCCGATGATAGGCCCCGATACGTACAACCCTCTCATCGGTCATGCCGTCTGGGGGGAACGCGTTTTTCCCGCGAAAGCTACCGAAACGCCTCCAATCGTACCGGATGCTCCGCCTCTTCTTTTTTTGCGGGATGTTTCTGTCGAAACCGTTTCATATCCGAGAAAGACGACTGTAAAAAATGGAGCCGCCGTTTGCGCTTACCTTGAGAAGGTCTGGAATCCCGGCAGAAACCGATTCGATACGATTATCCTTGACAATTCCATCAGATTCACGGTTGAGGATTGCGAGCGGCTCGCAGGCTTTTGTCTCATGAATTCCATTTCTGTGTTTCTCTCGGTGTTCTCGGTTTCCGAGCCGCAGCTCATTCGACTTGCGACGATAACGGGAGGACGAGTTGTATTGTCGTTACCCGGCGCAGACATGAAAAAAACATTCAATGCGCCCCGAAACATGTCGATCAAAATACCGATTCCCAAGGACATGACAACATCAGGATATCCCGGACGATCTCTTTTTTCTCTTTTCCTCGATCTTGGTGCGTACCATTCGCGTGATTGGCTCCCTTTATGGGGGGACAGAATTCCAGAACGTTAAATAGAGGAGGCGTTGCCGATGGACGACATGAACAAACGGCTTTTTCAGGAGAGATTGAGCGCATACCAAAAATCCGTAGAGTCCACGCTTGAAAAAAACAAGGAAATGAAGGAAGAATTCACAACACTGAGCGGAATTCCTGTTGATCGTCTGTATACTCCGGAGAACCTGAAAGATTTCGAGTATATGCGCGATCTGGGTTTTCCAGGAGACTACCCCTTCACGAGGGGCGTACAGCCGACGATGTACCGTGGAAAGCACTGGACCATGCGTATGTACGCCGGATTTTCGACGGCCGAAGAGTCGAACAAAAGATATCGGTATCTTCTTTCGCAAGGTTCCAGCGGACTCTCTGTTGCTTTTGACCTTCCGACGCAGATAGGATACGACTCCGACCATCCGATGGCGCAGGGGGAATGCGGCAAAGTCGGCGTCGCGATCGACAGTCTGGCGGACATGGAAATCCTTTTCGGAGGAATTCCGTTGGACAAGGTGTCGACGTCCATGACGATCAACGCCCCTGCGAGCGTCCTTCTTGCAATGTATATCTGTGTCGGAGAAAAACAGGGAATCTCCATGAACAAACTATCCGGCACGATTCAAAATGACATCCTGAAAGAGTATATTGCACGCGGAACGTACATCTTTCCTCCAAAGCCGTCAATGAGACTCATCACGGACATATTCGCCTTCTGCAGCCAGAATGTGCCGAAATGGAACACGATCTCAATTTCCGGATATCACATTCGTGAAGCCGGAAGCACCGCAGTGCAGGAAGTAGCGTTTACTCTCGCGGACGGCATCGCTTATGTTGAAGCCGCGCAAAAAGCCGGACTCGATCCGAACGTTTTCGGAAGACGTTTGTCTTTCTTCTTCAACGCCCACAACAATTTCCTTGAAGAGGTGGCGAAATTCCGCGCGGCTCGTCGTTTGTGGGCGAAGATTATGAAGGATCGTTTCGGAGTCACCGATGAACGTGCGCAGATGTTGCGGTTCCACACCCAGACTGCGGGGTGTACGCTCACAGCGCAGCAGCCCGAAAACAATATCATTCGCGTGACGCTTCAGGCGCTCGCTGCGGTGCTCGGAGGAACGCAGTCGCTTCATACCAACAGCATGGATGAGGCGCTCGCCCTTCCGACCGAAAAGAGCGTCGGAATAGCCTTGAAAACGCAACAGGTCATTGCGTTCGAGTCCGGAGTCACCGACACGATAGACCCGTTCGGAGGAAGCTATGTTATTGAAGCGCTTACGGATGAAATCGAACGCCAGGCTTTTGAATACATCAAGACAATAGACGAACTGGGCGGCATGCTTCCGGCTATCGAAAAGGGCTATGTGCAAAAGCAGGTTCAGGACGCATCGTACGAGTATCAGCTTGCCGTAGAAAAGAACAAAATCACCGTCGTCGGCGTCAACCAATTCCAGGCCGAAGACGAAAAGAAAGACCTTCAGCTTCTTCGGGTCGATGCCGCTGTCGGAACGAGGCAGATCCAAAAACTTCAGGAAATGAAGCAACACCGAGACAATATTCTTGTCAACGATAATCTGTCAAAAATCCGAAAAGCTGCGATCAATGAATCGGAAAACCTCATGCCTCATATTATCGAGGCTGTTCGAAGCTACGCTACCGAAGGCGAAATATGCGGCGTGCTCCGTGAAATCTTTGGAGAATACAAAGAAAACATTATTCTGTAATGCGAGAGGAGAGAATACCGCCCATGAAAGATAGAAAAATTCGTGTCATCGTCGCAAAACCGGGCCTCGACGGACATGATCGGGGCGCGAAGGTCATTGCGCGCGCATTTCGCGACGCCGGAATGGAAGTCATCTATACGGGACTCCGCCAGACGCCCGAACAGATAGTCGAAACGGCCATTCAGGAGGATGCGGACGCGATAGGAGTCAGCATTTTGTCAGGCGCCCACGAGTTTTACTTCGCACGGATCATCGAGCTTCTTCGGGAGAAGAAATCCGATGATGTTCTTGTCTTCGGAGGAGGCGTCATTCCCGATTCCGACGTTCCGAAACTGCATAGCCTCGGTGTTTCGGCAGTCTTCGGTCCGGGGACGCCAACAGGAGATTGCGTTTCCTGGCTTCAGATGACAGTGCAGAGGAAACGAGAAGAAGAGCAGGGGGAGAGCATCCCTTCGTGAAGAGATTGTGTGAAGGAGTCCTCCTCGGAGATCGTCGCTCAATCGCACGAGCTATTACCCTGGTCGAGTCCGGGAGCGCCGAAGCGGAATCGCTCATGCGCGATTTGTACCCGCGCACCGGACGGGCGCATGTGATTGGTATAACGGGGAGCCCCGGTTCCGGCAAGAGTACGCTCGTCGATAAGCTGATATCGGAGTATACGAAACACGGGAAACGCTGCGGCGTTATCGCCGTCGATCCTTCAAGCCCCTTTTCCGGCGGAGCGATTCTCGCCGACCGCATACGAATGCAGGGTCATGCGGAAAATCCCAATGTATTCATCCGGAGCATGGGGTCGCGCGGCGCCCTCGGAGGAATCAGCACGGGGACGAAGGATGCGGCGATGATCCTTGACGCCTCGGGGTGTGATGTCGTTCTCATCGAGACCGTCGGCGTGGGGCAATCTGAGATAGACATCATTCGAATCGCCGACACCGTTTGTCTTGTTCTCGTCCCGGGAATGGGCGACGATATCCAGGCGATGAAGGCCGGTATCATGGAAATCGCCGACGTATTCGCAGTCAACAAGTCTGACTTGCACGGATCCGGCAAAGTGGTCGCAGAAATTCGCATGGCGCTTGATCTTTCAAGAGCCAGAGAGTGGGTTCCTCCTATCGTTCAGACAGTCGCAGAGACAGGCGTCGGTATTTCTGAACTTGTAAGCGCTTTTACTACACATAACGAGTATTTGAACAAAAGCGAAGCTGGAAAGACGAAACGGCGAAAACAAATAATTTATGACGTTGAAAGTATTCTTCTAAAAAAAATTTCCAGTTTTATAGAATCTTCTTGGTCAAATTTGCGTACGGACGATATCCTGCAAGCGTTGGAAAACAGGGATATTGATCCGTATGCTGTATCAGAAACAATTCTTTCTACATATTTCCCACAATTGGGGAGGGGTATCGAACGATGACGGAGCGGAGGATAGAAGAACTCTGCGAAGAGGTATTGAAGAAGCGGGAGG
>CAYVKE010000044.1:0-17850 GCA_964451935.1 uncultured Synergistaceae bacterium
AGTCTCCTCTCCTTCAGGATATCGTCGTACTGGTCCGCGTAGACGGCCACCGTCTGGATCGCCGCGAGAAGTTCGCTTTTGTCCAGATGGGCGCCGGGCAGGGCGCAGGAAAACATGACGGTGTTGTCGAAAACGAGGCTGAAGGCTCCCATGGGCGTCTGCGCGTTCAGCTTCATGAGCGCCGGAGCGACGGCGGCGGGATCGAGATCCTCCGCGAGGTACGCGAACACGCGCACCAGAACGTCCTCGGAATGCCACGGGGCGACCGTGACCTGGACCGTGGCGCTCCCGAAGGAGAACGAGAAGAGGTCGTCGACGCGGACCAGATCCTCGGCGTCGAAAAAGTCCATGAGGTAATCGGCCACGGTGTTTCGGGTCTTCGTGAGCAGCGTCGCGTTGACGCCGTCCTTGAGGATCGGGAACTTACGCACCGGAACCGCCTCCCTGTCCCATCTTCGCCATGAGCTTCGCGAGTTCGTCGTCGAGCTGCTGATTCTTCTCGAGCGCCGCGAACGGATCGTCCGCAGGAGCGGCGCCGGAGACTTCGGAGAACGCCTGCGCCTCGGCCTCCATCCCCTCGATCTTCTTCTCCATCTTGTCGAATTTCGCGAAGGCGCCGTTTCCGACGGCCGTTCCCATCGCGGTGGAGAACTCCTTCTGCGTCTTGGCGACCTGGGCGCGCGCGATCAGCGTGGACTGCTTCATGCGCGCCTCGTCGAGCTTCGCCTTGAGGGCGTCGAGCTGCGTTCGCAGGGACTGCGTCGTATTCGCGGCCTGGGCGATCATTCCGTCGTACTGGCCGGCCTGTCCGTCGTACGTGATCTTCTTCGAGAGGGCCTGCTTCGCGAGGTCCGCGTTCCCGGCCTTCATCGCGAGCGCGGCCTTCTCCTCCCACTGCGCGGCCTGCTGTTGCGCGAGGCCCTGCTGCTTGCGGAGGTTCTGCTCGTTCGCGATGGCCTTCGCAAGAGCGGAGGTCGCCTTCGTGAGCGCTTCCTCCATTTCGATGATCATGTTCTTGAGCATCTTCTCCGGGTCTTCCATCCGGTCCAGAGCGTCGTTCACGTTGGACTTGAAAATATCCGTCATTCGATCGAATATGCCCATCCTCTTCCCTCCCCTTCATCCGAACAGCACGACATCCTGACATATCGCCGGAATGTCTCCGCAATGCCCGTATTGCCGAAACAACGAAACAGTTTAAAAAAAACGGACTCGTACGGAACAATGAAACCAAAGAGCGGGGATTCAGTCAAGCGGAAGAAGTCCTGCAAAACGGCGAAGCGTCCCCGGATCGCAGGGTAGCAGAAAGCGGCCGGCGGGTCCTCACCCCCCGATGCGCTTCTCGGGGTGGTTTTTCCCACCCCGCTTTTGCGGAACATTGCGGCGCGGTTTCAGCGATTCACCCACTCCCGCGCGAGCAGCGAAAGACACCACTGGTCCATGAAACGCTCCCGTGCGAATTCGTAGTCGCGGAGCGTTCCGTCGAGCGAAAAGCCGAGATGCTCCAGAAAGCTCCGGGAGGGGATGTTTCCCACCGTCACGAAGGCCTCAACGCGATTGAACCCCATGTCGCCGAAACCGAGGGCGAGGATGGCGGTGACCGCCTCCGTCATGTACCCCCGGCGGTGGTGGGGCAGGCCGAGTTCGTAGCCCATCTCGGCCCTCCTGTGCTCCGCGGAGACGTTGTGAAAGCCGCATGTCCCCAGGACGCGTTCGGTCCGCGCGTCCGTAATCGTCCAGCGGCAGCCGGTCCTCTCGCCGCGCAGGGTCCGCAGGAACGCGATCATCTCTTCCGCCTGCTCTTGGCTCGCGAACGGATCCATCGTGAGGAACTCCGTCACTTCGGGGTCGGACCAGACCTCAAGGAGGGCGGGGGCGTCCGCGAGCCGGAGTTCCCGCAGAAAAAGCCGTTTGGTGCGCAGTTCGGGAAAACGCGTGATGTTCGATGGTTCGTCGGATCTATCGGGATTTTTCATGCGTCCATTCTAGTGTTGTGTCGCGGGTATTGGCAACGGTATTTCCGGCCCGTCCGCGAACCTTTACAGAAAACGCCGTTCGGGGTAGTCTTTTGCTCGTGGTACTGTCATGTCGTAGCACGCTCACATCCTGTTCGCGTCAAAACGAAGGAGGAGTACTATGGCCATGTCGCAGAACCGGTTGACCACAATCCTTTCCCGAAGTTGGCGTTTTGTCTTGCTCCGGGGCGTCGTCGCGATACTCTTCGGGATTCTGACATTGTTCCAGCCGGGAATCTCGCTTGCGTCGCTGGTGATGCTCTTCGGCTTCTACGCGCTCTCTGACGGCGCGCTCGGCGTCTGGACGGCCGTTTGCGGACGCCAGGACCACGAACACTGGTGGGTCCTGCTTTTCGGCGGTCTTGTCGGCGTCGGCGCAGGGCTCCTGGCGTTCGTCGCGCCCGGAATCACCGCGCTCGCGCTGCTGTTCTACATCGCCGTCTGGGCGATCTGCTCGGGAGTCCTCGAGATCGTGTCCGCGCTTCGTCTGCGACGGGAGATCGAGGGCGAATGGATGCTCATCCTCTCCGGCGCAGCCTCCGTTCTCTTCGGATACATCCTGATGGCCCGTCCCGGAGCGGGAGCGATAGCGATCCTCTGGATCATCGCCGTGTACGCGATCTTTTTCGGCGTCCTTCGCGTGCTGTTGGCGCTCAAGCTGCGACAGTTCGCCGACAGCTTCGAAATCCGGTAGTCTCTCCGGGAAAACAGTATTGAATATGACCGGCGCCCCCGATTCGGGGGCGCCTTTTTCGGCGGAGAAATTCCGGAGTGATCGGGTAAGGAGGGATCTTCATGCGCCGGGATGTCGTTGCGACCAACGGTGCGGTTCGTTTGCACGCGATTTGCTGGGGGGACGCGGAGCCGGGGCGGGTTCCGCTCGTCGTCTCGCCCGGATTCTGGGAGCCCGCGGAGATGGCCGCGGACCTGTTCGAGCGCCTTGGGCGACACGGCCTGTCGCTGAGCTACCGGGGGCGGGGGGCGAGCGATACGCCGGATCGCGGGTACGATCTCGACGATCACGTCGGCGACCTGGAGTGTGTGGTTGACGTCGTCGTTCCGGGGCGTTTCTGCCTGCTGGGGTATTCGCGCGGCGGGACGTACGCGCTCGAATACGCGTTGCGTCACCCGGAGCGCGTCGCGGGGCTTATCCTCGTCGACCAACCGCCGGTCCACAACATCTGGCCGAAGGGGAGCGCCGCGCAGCGATCGTCCTTGACATACAGGGGCGAACCGGTCCTGAACTTCTTCCGGCTTCGCGCGGCCGAAGGGTTCGAGACCTCGACGCACCGGGACTTCACGCCCGACCTCGGACGCATCGCCTGTCCCGTCCTCGTGCTGCGGGGAATGCGGACGGACGTTCCGGTCGCGGCGAAGGTGGACGACCGCGTCGCGGCCGTCTACGAGGCGTCCCTGCCGCGCGTTTCGGTCGTCGCGTTCGCGGCGTCGGGGCACCAGATCCCGCTCGACGAGCCCGAACGGTACGCCGAGGTCGTCGGCGCGTTCCTGTCGACGCTCGACGGGGAATGAAACGGCCCGCCGGCTGGAATCGGCGGGCCGTTTTCGCGTGCGGCGGTCCTTACAGGAACGCCCTCTTGTACTGCTCGGGACCCGTGTATGGAGCGCCGGCCCGTTTCGCGAGGTCGAGCGCGAGGAAGGGGTTGCGGAGCAGTCCCCGGCCGATTGCGACCATGTCGGCGCGTCCGTTCAGGAGGATCTCCTCGATGAGTTCGGGTTCCGTGATGAGGCCGACCGCGATCGTCGGAAGTCCGATCGTGCGACGGATCTCTTCGGAGTAGGGGACCTGATAGCCCGGGAAGAACTTCGGCGGCATCGGCGTCAGGCCGCCGGAACTCACGTGGACGCAGTCGACGAGCGATTTCACGTGATGCAGCAGGCGGCACGTCTCGGCGACGTCGAGCCCGCCGGGCGCGTGATCGACGGCCGACACTCGGACCTGGAGCGGCATGCGTTCGGGCAGGACGTCGCGGACGGCGTGCGCGACTTCGACGAGCAGCCTCGCCCGGTTTTCGGTGCTTCCGCCGTACGCGTCGGTCCGCAGGTTCGTGATGGGCGAGAGGAACTGGTTGAGAAGGTAGCCGTGGGCCGCGTGGATCTCCACGAGATCGAAACCCGCTTCAGCGGCCCGCGCCGCGGCGGCCGCGAACGCCTCGACGACGCGGCGGACGCCTTCGGGTGTCAGCTCCTCGGGGAGCCTCGAATCGTCGTTGTAGCGCAGGGGGCTTGGGGCGTAGATCGTCGGCGCCTCTTCGGCCGTGCACTTGCGTCCCGCGTGGATGAGCTGGATGCCGATCCTCGCGCCGTACGAGCGGCACAGGTCGACGATTCGGCGCATCGGTTCGATCTGACGATCGTCCCACAGACCGAGGCAACGGTCGGTGATCCGTCCCTCGGGAAGGATTCCCGTGGCCTCGACGATGATGAGGCCGGTTCCGCCCAGCGCCCGGGCGCCGTAGTGCGCGAGGTGGAAGTCGGTCGCCATGCCGTCCCGCGTGCAGTACATGCACATTGGGGGCATGACGATCCGGTTGCGGATTTCGAGGCCTTTCAGGACGAACGGTTCGAGATGCTTCACGGGTGATTCCCCCTTTTCTTCGTTTTTATGTCGCGGAACCTGTTTCGAGTGCGGATATTCGGGATGGAAGAAGACCTCCCGTCCCGGCGCCTCGCTCGGATGCGTTCCCCGAATTGTTCGGCGCGGCATCAGTATCACCGATAGCGTCCCCGTTGACAAGGGAAATGACGGCGAAAACCCCTCGCACACACCGGCCGCACGCCGGAAGACAATGGTTCTTGACAAACAATGGTCGAAACGACAGACTTGCGTGAATCAATCGAACGCATTCCCGACTCCGGGAAGGGGGAATCCTGTGTGATGAATGCGCATTCCAGAAGCGCCGAAGATGTCCTAAAGCATTTCGGCGTCGAGCCTGCCTCGGGGCTGTCTCCCGAACGGGCGGCGGAACTTCGCGAAACGCACGGCCCGAACGCGCTTGAACGGCAGAAGCGCATCCCCTGGTGGAAGGTGCTTGCCCGCCAGTTTCGAGGCCCGATGGTCTATCTGCTTGCCGGAGCGGCCGTCATCAGCTTCGGCATGAAAGAGCACCTCGACGGGGCTGCGATCCTCATCGTCATCCTGATCAACGGAATTCTCGGGTTCGTGACGGAGCACCGCGCCGAAAACGCCCTCGAAGCGCTGCGGCGGGTCACGACGCCCCAGTGTCGCGTGCTCCGGGGCCGCGTGGTGCGCGTTCTGCCGACGGCGGATGTCGTTCCCGGCGACGTGCTGCTGCTCGAAGGGGGCGACGTCGTTCCGGCGGATGCGCGGCTCGTCGAATGCGCGGACCTCATGGCGGGAGAGGCGGCGCTGACCGGCGAATCCGTTCCGGTGCGCAAGGGCCTCGACCCGCTCGCCGAAGAGACGGGATTGCCGGACCGGTCGAACTGCGTCTACGCGGGGACGGCGATCGTGAAGGGGACAGGGAAGGCCGTCGTCTTCGCGACGGGAGCGGATACGGAACTCGGCAGGATCGGAACGCTGCTCCAATCCGTCGGCGAGCAATCCACGCCGCTCGAGGAACGCCTCTCCCGCTTCAGCCGATTCCTGATCGTCGTCACTTTCGGCGTCGCGGCCGTCGTGATTCTCGCGGGGATCATGCAGGGGCGCGGCATTCTGTCGATGATCGAGACGGGCATCGCGCTCGCCGTCGCCGCAGTGCCGGAAGGACTCCCCTTCGTGGCGACGATGACGCTTGCGCTCGGCGTGAGGCGCATGGCCGCGAAAAACGCGCTGGTCCGCAACCTTTCGGCCGTCGAGACGCTTGGAGCGACGACCGTCGTCTGCACGGACAAGACCGGGACGCTCACGATGAACCGCATGACGGTCCGGATGGCCGAAACGCCGGACGACCGGGCGCTTCCGCTGCTCCGGCGCGTCGCCGCCCTCTGCAACGACGCCGAGGTCACCGAAGCGGGCGGCGTAGGGGATCCGATGGAGACGGCGTTGTTGCGCTTCGTCGGCGACGAGGTCGCGGCTATCCGGGCGGCGCACCCGAGGCGGTCGGTCGAGCCCTTCGATTCGTCCACGATGCGGATGCTTACCCGGCATGACGTCGGCGTTTGCCTTAAGGGCGCGCCGGAACGCGTGCTCGAGGACGCGGCGTTCGTCCTGCTGGACGGGGACGCCGCGCCGATGACCGAAGCGATCCGGGACGAATGGCGCGCGAAGGTGCGATCGGCCGCGGAGCGGGGGATGCGCACGCTTGCGTTCGCGTTCGGCCCGACGCGGGAGTCGCTCGCGTTCGTCGGATTCGCGGGAATCGACGATCCGCCGCGTCCGGAGGTCGCCGCGTCCGTCTCCCGATGCCGCGAGGCCGGAATCCGGGTCGTCATGGTGACGGGCGATCACGTCGTCACGGCGGGAGCCGTCGCGCGCGAGATCGGGATCGTCCGCGACGGAGGCGAGGTCATTCTCGAGGGACGCCAGTTCGATGCGACGCCGCCCGAAAAGGCCGGCTCCATTACTGTCCTGGCCCGGGTTTCGCCGGAACACAAGCTGCGGCTGGTGCAGATGCTCCAGACCGCCGGAGAGGTTGCGGCGATGACGGGCGACGGCGTCAACGACGCCGTCGCGCTCAAGCAGGCGGACGTCGGGATCGCCATGGGAATCCAGGGAACCGAGGTCAGCAGGGAAGCCTCCGACATCATCCTCCAAGACGACCGCTTCTCGACGATCGTCGAAGCCGTCCGGGAGGGGCGCCGGATCTTCGACAACATCCGAAAGTCGATCATCTACCTCCTGAGCTGCAATCTCAGCGAGGTCCTGTGCGTGCTGCTCTCCATCGTACTCCGGTTCCCGAGCGTGTTTTCGCCGCTCCAGATTCTGTGGGTCAACCTCGTGACCGATGTCCTCCCGGCCCTCGCCCTCGCGCTCGACCCGGCCGAACCGGACGTGATGCGCCGCCCGCCAAAGCTTCGGAACGAGGACATCCTCACGGCGCCGCACAAACGGACGATCTTCGTCCAGGGGGCGCTCCTGACAGCCGCCGTACTCGCCTCCTATCGGCTGAGCCTGAACGGCGGAACCGGCGACGCGGTTCGGGCGACGGAGATGAGCTTCCACACGCTGGTGTTCGCGCAGCTCTTCTTCGTCCTGAACGTCCGCGGCGCGAGCCTCTTCCGCTGCCCCGGACAGCTCTGGTCCAACCCGCAGCTTCTTTTCGGGATCGCGGCGTCGATGGTCCTCCAGGTCGGAATCACGTTCGTCCCCGTGCTCGAGCGCGTGCTGAACATCGTTCCGCTCACGCTGAGCGAATGGGGAATCGTGACGCTTTTGGCCGCCGCGCCCACCCTCCTGACGCAGGGCGTCCGCTTTGCGGGGGGGAAGTGAATCGGCCGGTCGGGTCGTCATGGTCGAAAAGCCGGGTTTGACAGGACGCATGCCGGCGGAGTACAATTCTCGGCAATTTTAACGAAGGGAGAGGCGACGCATGACGATTCGTTCCACCGAAACAGCGTGTGATGCTTTCTGCATGACGATGACGCGCGACGACCCTCCCGGGGCGGTCGCCGTCTGAACGTGGGCGGTCGGTGCGTATCCGGTCGGGGGTCTTCGCACAGGCGAGGGCCCCCGACTTTTTTGTATCCTGACGCTGGGAGGGTGACGAATGAAGGTTCGGGTGTTGTTGCTTGGGTGCGGGAATGTGGGGCGGGGATTGTGTTCGCTGCTTTCGGAAAAGGGAAGGGAGCTTGCGGAACGATACGGCGTCGAGCTGTCGCTGACGGGAGCGGCGACGCGGACGCACGGCTGCGCGGTCGATCCCGACGGACTCGAACCGCGCGACGTCCTCTCGGGGATGGCGTTTTCGACCCGTCCGTCCCGCGCCTCGACGATGGATCTCGTGGAAAACGCGGGCTACGACATTCTGGCCGAATGCACCGTCACGAACCCCGCGACGGGCGAGCCCGCGCTTTCGCATATCCGCGCGGCGCTCGAACGCGGAAAGAGCGTGACGACGTCGAACAAAGGACCGATCGCGCTCCGGTTTCACGAACTGCGGGCGCTCGCGAAAGCGCGGGGCGCCCGGCTGCTCTACGAGGGGACCGTCATGGCGGGCACGCCGCTCTTTTCCGCGGCGCAGCCGGGATTTCTCGGAGCGGAGATCGCCTCGTTCGAAGGCGTCCTGAACGGCACCTGCAACTACATGATCGAGCGCATGAAGACCGGGACGACGTTCGATGCGGCGCTCTCGGAAGCCCAGGCGAAGGGGTATGCGGAAGCCGATCCCGGCGCGGACCTCGGCGGGTGGGATACGGCGCTGAAGGCGTTGATCCTCGCGCAATCGTTTCTGGACTATCCGCCGGTGTCGCTCGGGGATGTCGACGTCGAGGGCGTGTACGGGCTGACCCCCGATACGCTCGCCGAGGCGGCGTCACGGGGCGGGACCGTGCGTCTGGTCGCGCGGGGCGAACGACCCCGCGCCGGATCGGGCGTCCGTTCGCGGATATCGGTCGGTCCGAAATTCCTGCCGGCGGACCATCCGCTCGCGAACCTGCCCGATACCGCGAACGGCGTCGTCTTCTCCTCGGATGCGACCGGGCCGGTGAGCTTCATGGGCGCGGGGGCGGGGGGACCTCAGACCGCTTTCGCCCTGCTGCGGGACATTATCGATATCGGTGCGGGAATGAAGACGGGGAGGAAATAAGCAGGCGGCGCACGGAAAAGCGTCCCCACGGGGGGATGCGCTTCCGTACGCCGCCCGGCTTTTGCGACTCCATAGGGGCAGCGGCCGTCTGCGTGTCGGAAGCTCTTACCGCCACTGCCTGGCTACATCCGTATAGACGTTCTGAAGATCGTTCGCTTTTTTCTGCAGGAGGATGACGCTCTTCAATACATTATTGGCGGCGTTGAGAAGGCTGTCGACGGGTCTGGTTTTCTTGTTCATTTTCACGCTCTCCTTATGAGTAGAAATTTGGGAAAACAACGCTCTCCTGAAAACCTCGCTACGCTCCTGACGCCTGATTCGCATGAATCGCCCGTCCGGCCGTCGTGCGGAACGAAACCGGGCGACATATCCGCAGGCTCTCCTGAAGATCCCACCTCCCCCGAACGATGCGGAACGGAAAGAGCGCAGAGGATCATCCTGTTTTCACCGGCGCATGTCGCTTCGCCGTATATGGGCGGCGCGAAGCGTTGCATCTCATGTTTCAATGGGGATGATAGGGGGTCGCGGAAAAAATGTCAATATGATTACGATAGAATCTTATTTTTCTCTGCATAACAATTTTTATTTTGTTTTTCATTAAACATGTACAGCGATGCCCGAGGCGGGATCGGCGGACACGGAAACGACGCGACGGAGCGGATTCCCCCTCCGACTGGCGCTTGCATTCCGGTGAAGGTGTCGTTCGCCTGGTGACGGATGTTTGCGGACATTTGTATCGTTATCGTTTTGGGGGAAAATGCATGAACCTATTGCGGGGAATTTCGCCGGGGAGGGCGAATCGACGCGGATGGCGCGGCGGCGCGAAATCGTTGTCCTACGTTCCGGACCCCTCCTAGATGGATCCGAGCCGGGTTCCAAGGAAGAAGACGCCGATCCCGAGCGCGTTGTGCGCGATGAGGCGTCCCATTGCGAGAAGCATTCCCTCCTGCGCCATGTGCATTGTGTCGGAGATCAGCGACGAAAAAGTCGTGAAGGCCCCCATGAAGCCCACGAAGACGATTCTGCGGATATTCGGGTCGAGATCCATCCGGCGCTCCGCCAGCGAGAGCAACAGTCCGTAGAGGAAACAGCCCGTCAGGTTGACGACGAGCGTTCCCCAGGGGAAGGAGCCTCCGGCGAAACGCTGGACGACGCCTGAGAGCGTGAAGCGCGCAAGGGTCCCGGCGGCCCCTGCCGCGGCGAGAGCGACGAATGTTCCTGTCATGAATCGGATCGTCCCTTCATAAAGGATGGCGCTTCCACAAAAATACGCCTCTTCGCCGGAAGCATCTCCGGCGAAGAGGCGTCATCAGCCTGCGGAATGCGGCGGTTCGGGCGAACGCCATCGCCCCTGGATACGTGAATACTAAACGAGCCTTCCGCGTTCGTCAAGAAGCCGGGAGATCCCATCCCGCGGCGGCCGTCTTCGCGATGCGCACGAGTTCGCACGCCGCGAACGAGATGTCGCAACGCTTTTTACGGAGGAGCTGCGTGCAGAAGGTCTCTTCGATCCGCGGGGCGTTCAGGATTTTCATGGCGCCCCGACTGACGGACTCGTCGACGTACATCCGGGGCATGAACGAAATTCCGAACCCGCTCTCCACGTACCGCCGTATCGCGTCCATGCTCCACAGTTCCATCCTGCGCCCGGGGATCACGCCCCGCTCGCGGAAGAAGTGCTCGACGACGATCCGGTAGGTGCACCCCTGCTCGGTGAAGATGAAGCAGTCATCGAGACGTCCGCAGGCGAGCGCGCGCAACAGCAGATTCTCGTCGGCGCTTGCGGAAGCGACGAAGACCATCTCCTCGGTCGCAAGCGGAAGGACGTCGAGATCGGGATGGCGGAGCGGCGGCATGATCACGAAGGCCAGTTCGACCTCGCCGTGGACGACGCTGTCCACGGTCTCGACGCAGACCGAGTTGTGAAGGCTCACGCAGACGTCGGGGCAGACCTCCCTGAATGTCGCGAGGACGTCCCGGAGCCGGACGACGATCAGGCTCTCGACGGCCGCGATCCGAAGCTCCCCCGACGGGCCGGAGCCTTCCGACGAGAGTCCCCGGACCTTCGTTTCCAGCGAGAGGATATCTCCGGACAGCTCCAGAAGGCGCGTTCCGGCGTCGGTGAGCCGGAACGTCCGCCCCGTCCGGTCGAAGAGCCGCGCCCCCGTTTCCGCTTCGAGCGACCGGATTTGCGCCGAAACGGTGGACTGCGAATACCCGAGCTGCCGCGCCGCGAGCGTGAAGCTCTCCAGCGAGGCGATCGTCCGGAAGGTCGTCAGAAAGCGCGTTTCCATCGTATGCCGCCTCCTTTTTCCCCCTGAGGATCTGTCGCGGGGGATGCATCGAAAAATCAGATGTGATGGATCGAAAGAATTCGTTTGTCCGATTGATCGGGTGCGACTATAGTACCCCACATACAACCGGAGGTGAAGAGCGATGAATCACAAATTGCATGTCGGAACGCTCGCGGGGCTTCTCGTGGGCCCCGTGCTCGGCTCGGGGGTGATCCTTCTGCCGCCGATGGCGCTTGCGGGGGCTGGGGGCCGCTCGTTCGTCGCGTGGGCGATCACGCTCGTCCTGATGGGGATCTTCGCCGGGGTGACCGCGGTGCTCTGCATGCGGTATCCCGGTGACGGCGGGCGTTCGGCCCGGGGTTCCGGGATGTCTGCGGTTGGCTGATGCTTGGGGCCGTCTGTTTCGGACCGGCGGCGGTCACGTTCACCGCCGGAACGTATCTCGCGGCGCTTCTTCCCGTTCCGGGAGGCGCGTTCGGCGGGGCGATCCTTCTGGTCGCGGCGTGCATGTTCCTGCTGTTTCGGCGGGTGTCGTTCGTCGGACGGCTGTCGCTGATCTCCTCGACGCTCATCGGCCTGGTCCTGTTCGCGGGAAGCGTCTGGGCGCTGCTGCATCCGGAACAACTCTCCGCCTCGCCCGTCACGTCGGCCGCGTCGTTCGGCCGCACGATGCTGCTCCTGTTCTGGGCCGTCATCGGCTGGGAGGTTCTGGGAAACTACACTCTGGAGATCGAACGTCCGAACCGGACCATTCCGCTCGCCGTCACGCTGTCCTTCCTCGCCATCGCGGCGATCTATCTGGCCGTCGCACGCGCCTTGCCGCTCGTTCGCGCGTCGGAAGGCGCTGTTCCGTCGATGACGGATCTGCTGCGCCCGCTGTTCGGGGCGTCGGCCCCGGCGTTGCTGACGGTCCTCGGGACGCTGCTCTGCGGCTGCACCTACCTGATGGTCGTCGGCGGGGCGGCGCGCCTGGCCGCGTCGATGGCGGAGCGCGGACGCCTGCCGCGCGCGTTTTCGGTCCGCAACGGCAACGGCATCCCCGTGCGCGCCGTGACGGCGCTCGGGTGCATCCATACGCTCAGTCTGTCGCTTGCGGGGCTCGGGGTGCTGAATCTGGCGTCGCTCGTGGGAACGGCGAACGGGCTCTTTCTGCTGAACGCGCTGTTCATCGTCTGCGCGGCGATCCGGCTTCTGCCGAACCGAGCGGTGCGGATGGCCTCGCTGATTCTCGCTGCGGGCTTTGCGGTGATTTTCACGTTCGCGGACCGGCTCTCCCTGCTCGCCGTCGTGACGGTGCTGGTTCTCTCGCGGATCGGCGAGGGGCCGGCTTCGTGCGAAGGTCTTCCGGAGGTCGCCGGGGACTGAGACGTCCGCTTTTCCCGTCCCGACCGTCGGCCGTCCGGAAGGGGGAAGGATCCGGACGGCCGACGCATGTGCGGAGGAACCGCAGATTATGTCAGTTCGTCACGGGCAGAACGATGCCGCCCTGGGGAATGACGATCGCCGTGAAGTCCGGGCCGTATTTTTCGGCCATCTCCCGGACGACCGCGGCCGGATCCGTGACCTTCGCGCAGAACATCTTTGTCGCGTCGGCTTCGTCGACGTTCGCGTAAAGCAGGATCGTCGCGCGCTTCGCGACCTTCGCGAGGTAGTAGAGCTTGTGCGCGCCGAAACGGAAGTCCGCCTCGAACGCGGCGATGGTCTCGTCGACCGTGTAGCCGCGCTGCGCCCACTCATAGAAGGTCTTGTGCCCGTACCCCTCCTCGAGTTCCGCGAAGAAGACGATCGTCCCTCCGTCGCGGACCGCTCGGGAGGCCATGTGGATCGCCTTGTGCGCCTGGTACATGTTGATGTCCTTCGGGTAGCCGCCCGCCGAGACGAAGACGACGTCGGCCTGCCGGTCGAGCGGCGCGAAGTTCTTCTCGCGGAAGGTCCGGATGCCCTCCAGCCACGCGTCCTTCCAGTGGCCGCCGACGACGCGGATGATGTTCTTGCGGCTGTCGGAGACGCAGTTGACGATGAAGTGCAGCGGGCAGAAGCGCTCCACGGCCTCGATCATCTCGTCGCTCAGGGGGTTGCCCTCGACGACGCCGATGTCGACGCCCGGCCAGGTCATCATCTTGTGGTTGCTCATGACCGTCTCCCGCGCCGCGATGCCGGGCAGGATGCTCTTGCGCCCTCCCGCGAAGCCCGCGTAGTAGTGCAGCAGCACCTCGCCGATCGCGATGCGCATGTCGGCCTCCGCGACCTCGCGGCAGATCCGGAGTTCGTTGCCCGTGGAGAGCGTTCCGAGCGACACGAGGTCGGGCGCGTCGCAGTCGTGGTTGACGACCCGGTAGTGCGTCGGGATGTCGGGCCCGAGGATCTGTTCGATCTCCTCCGCGTTCATCGCGCGGTGCGTCCCCGTCGCCACGACGATGACGACGGACTCCCGCGCGACGTCGAGAAGGTCGAGCTTCTTGAGGATCGGCGGCAGAAGCTCCTGTGTCGGCGTGGAGCGCGTCATGTCGTTGACGATGATCGCTATTTTCTTCGGGGTGATTCGCTCGACGATGTCGGCGAACGACTCTCCGGCCGTCGGCGTTTCGAGAAGATCCCACGTCGCCTCCCACAGATCCGCGACGGGTTCGCCGCCTTCCGGTTCGAGCACGCCGATGACGTTCCGATCGGGGATGTCGAACGCAACGGCGTCATGCCCCCATTTCAGCTTCAGTTTCATGGATATCCGCCTCCGTTCTTACGCGTGCTGCATACGCGTCTGTTTCTGCTGCTGTTTCTGCCAGAACCACACGGCGGCTGTGAGCGCGACGCCGATGACGTCCGTGATGACCCCCGGGAAAATGAGCAGGACGGCGCCCGCAAAGGTCGCGACCCGCTGGATCAGGTTCATCTTCAGGAACAGGTAGTTCTGGAGGGATGCCGCGAGCGCGATGACGCCCACGAAGCACGTGATCGTCGACATCGTGATGCTGAGCGCCGTACCGCCTTCGAGAAGCAGTTGCGGGCTGTAGACGAACGTGAACGGGATCAGGAACCCGGCGAGGGAGATCCGGAAGCCTGCCCAGCCCACTTCGGACGGCCTCTGGCCCGAAATGCCCGCGGCGCCGTAGGAGGCGATGGCGACTGGGGGCGTCAGGTTCGAGAGGCACGCGAAGTAATACGAGAACATGTGGGCCGCGAGCGGCGTGACGCCGAGCGTGATGAGCGCCGGGGCCGCGATCGTGGCCGTGACGATGTAGCACGCGGTCGTCGGGAGCCCCATGCCGAGGATGATGCAGACGACCATTGTCAGGAACGCGGTGACGATGAGGCTGCCTCCGGCGAGCGAGACGATGTTGTCGCCGAGCACAAGGCCGAGCCCGGTCAGGTTCGTGATGCCGATGATGTTGCCCACGACGGCGCACGCCATGCCGACGCCCACGCACTGCCGGGCGCCCTGTTCCATCGCGCGGATGAACGACTTCCACGTAAGGCGGGTCTTGCTGCTCAGAAAGCTGACGGCCACGGAGCTGATGATGCCGTAGAAGGCCGCGTAGAGCGGGGTCCGGCCGATCATCAGGAGCCAGACGATGACGACGATCGGGACGATCAGATATCCGCGTTCCTTCATGACTTTTCGCATCGGGATGACGTTTTCATCCTTGACGACGCGCATCCCGAGCTTGACCGCCTCGATGTGGACGTAGGCGTACTCGGCGATGTAGTACAGGATGGCCGGGATCGCCGCCGCGAGCATGATGTATACATACTGCACGCCGAGATATTCCGCCATGATGAACGACGCCGCGCCCATGACGGGCGGCATGATCATCCCTCCGGTTCCGGCCACGGCGACGACCGCCGCCGAGAAAACCGGCTTGAAGCCCGCGTCCCGCATCAGCGGAATCGTGAACGTCCCGGTGGCGGCCACGTTGCCTACGGCGCTGCCGTTGATCATTCCCATGAGGCCGCTCGCGACGATGGCGACCTTCGCCTCGCCGCCGATGGTCCGTCCGGCCAGGGACATCGCGAGATCCTTGATGAACAGGCCCATTCCCGTCTCGGTCAGGAACGCGCCGAAGAGGATGAACAGGAAGATGTACGTCGCGGAGACGCCGAGCGCGGTGCCGAAGATGCCTTCGGACGACAGGAAGAGCTGGTAGACGAGCCTCCGGAACGTGAAGCCCGTGTGCCCGAGGACGCCGGGGATGTACTCGCCCCACAGGCCGTACGCGATGAAGACGAGCGACAGGTACATGAGTTCCTTGCCGACGGTGCGGCGCGTCCCTTCGAGGACGCAGATGATGACGATGGTCCCCATGATGTAGTCGAGCGTGATTGCGGTGCCCCGGATGCTGAACGCGTCGAACATGAAGAAGAGATACAGGCTCGACGTGATCGACAGCGCGAGCCAGACCCAGTCCACCGCGGAGGGTCTGTTCCGCGGTGCCTTCGAGCTTCCGGGATAGAGCAGGAAGGTCAGCGCCATCAGGAACGCGAGGTGGACGCTGCGCTGCTTCATCGCCATCAGGGTGCCGAAGCCCGAGGTATAGAGATGGAAGGCGGACATGGCCACGGCGATGACCGTGATGATGATCGCCCAGTTCCCCTTGTATTTTCGGAACCGCGATTCGGAGTCCACCTTCTCAAGCACTTTTTCAGCGGCGACGGTCGCCTGTTCTTCAGTCAGGACGGACTGCCCGCGATTGTCCTCCGTCACGACGAAACCCCCTTCCGGGTGTCGAAAATGTATTTTTCGGGGCCGCCCTGCACGGGCGGCCCCGCATCGAAAACGAGCGGTCTACTTGGCGATCAGGTTCAGCGGAACTTCGACGCCGACTTCCTTGAAGTATTTCACCGAGCCGGGGTGCAGCGGCAGGGTCATTCCCTTGACGGCGGTTTCCAGCGTCGTATCCTTCGTGGCCTTGTGCGCGTTCACGAGATCCGTATGGAAGTCGTACATGGCCTTCGTGAGCTTGTAGATCAGCTCCTCGGGCTGCGAGGCGTCCGTGAAGAGGATGTTCGCGAGCGCGACCGTCTGGATGTCCTTGTCCTGCTTCGGATAGGAGCCGGCCTTGATCGTGAAGGGGTAGTACCAGGGGAACTTCTCGCAGATGGCCTGAATCTTCTCGGGCTCCATGGACATGAGTTCCGCCGCTCCGGAGGACATCATGTCGATGACGACGGCCGTGGGAACGCCGCCCGCGATGTGCGCCGCGTCGGTCTGGGCGTTCTTCAGCAGGTCGGCCGCTTCGTTGTAGCCGAGGAAGTCGGCCTTCACGTTGACTTCGCCCTGGTCCTTCATGTAATTCAGCCCGTAGGCCGCGAGCATTTCGCGGCTGTTGATCTCCGTCGCGCTCGCGACGGCGCCCGGAACGATGCTTTTGCCCTTGAAGTCCGCGACGCTCTTGATTCCGGCGTCCTTGCGGATGACCCAGTGCATGACGTTCGGGTAGAGGGACAGCATGCCGCGCATGTCCTTGTACGGGAAGTTCGGCTTGCCCTCGTAGGTCCCCTTGCCGTAGTAGGCGTAGTAGCAGATTCCGTTCTGGCCGATGCCGACCTGGACTTCCTTGTTCATCATGAGTTCGATGTTCTGCGGCGTTCCCGCCGTCGCCTGCGCGGACGCCTTGACGCCCTCCAGCTTCTTGCTCCAGATCTGCGCCATCGCGTTTCCGATGGGGTAGTAGGCGCCGCCCGTGGTCGCCGTCGCGATGTTCACGCGATAGTTGGCCGCTTCGACAACCGCGCCGAAAGCGGAAAGCAGAAGAACCGACAGAAGTGCGCAGATCGCAACCGTTCGCTTGCTCATACAAGAACCCTCCTTAAGAAAGTATGGAATATGGATCGTGTATGGTGCAACCGGGGATCCTCCCCCGGTCGAAGCCGATCGATTCCTTTCCGCTACACGGCGCGCGCGGCGCGGACGGTTCGCGTCGCGATGACGTCCGTATCCGTCCCGGCCGGGTTGTGAAGGATCACGTCCCCCGTCTTCACGGGAGCGTCAAGCCGCACGTCCCTGATTTCGTCCATGACGGCCCGGACCTTCGCAAGCGGGATCGGGCGGTTCGTTCGGACGCTCGCCATCGAGAAATCCCCTCCGGCCACGGGAACGGACGACGCGATCGTTCGGAGGGGGTTCTCCACCTCCTGTCGCGCCCACTTCTCGCCGCGCTTGCAGACGTTGCCCAGAACGCTGAGGACGACGGGACATCCGTCGCGCTCCTCGACATCGACGCGGAGCGGACAGCCGTTGGGGCAGACGACGCACGTATATTCCCGGACGCTCATTCGACGCACACCTCCAGTCCGCTCAGGCCCGCAATGTCTCCGGCCTTGAGGTCGATGCGGATCATCTCGGCCGGATGCAGGCGGACCATCTTCGTCCGCTTGACGACGCGGCGTTCTTCGGAAGCCGAACCGGGCGTCCGGACGACGATCGAACGGTCGCGCCACGGCGCTCCGACGCGGAGCGAAATCGTGCAGTCGCGCGCCCCGGAAACTCTCTGGGGCAGCGTATAGCGCACGCCGTCGCCCGGCTTCACCGGAATTCCGGCTTCCGGCGCGCTCCCGGCCGCGTACGCGGCCGCGAAGGCCCCCGCCTGCGCCGCCTCGACCGAAACCCAGTCAACGAGGTCGTGGACGTGAAGCACGTTGCCGCACGCAAACACGCCCGGAACCGACGTCATGAACGTATCGTCGACGACAGCCCCGCTCGTCACGGGGTCGATCTCCACCCCGCACATCCGCGAGAGTTCGTTTTCCGGGATCAGTCCGACCGAAAGAAGCAGCGTGTCGCACGGAACGTACCGCTCCGTCTCGGTAACCGGACTCCTG
>CAYVKE010000044.1:17861-21164 GCA_964451935.1 uncultured Synergistaceae bacterium
AGGCGCCCCCGGCCGTGGATCTTCGTGACGGTCGTCGAGAGGAAGAGCGGGATGTTGTAGTCGTTCAGGCACTGCTGGATGTTCCGCGGCAGGCCGCTCGAATACGGCAGGATCTCGAAGACCGACTCGACGGACGCGCCCTCGAGCGTCATCCGGCGCGCCATGATCAGACCGATATCGCCCGAACCCAGAATACAGACGCGCTTGCCTATCTGAATATTCTCCAAGTTTACCAGATTCTGGGCCGCTCCGGCCGTGTATACGCCGGACGGACGGTCGCCGGGGATCGAGATGGCGCCCCGGGGGCGTTCGCGGCACCCCATCGCGAGGATGACCGCGTTCGCGTCGATCGCGACGAGCCCCGCGCGGGAACTCGCGAGAATCTCGAGCCCTCCTTCGGATGCGGGCGCGAGCGACAGGACGATGGTGTCTTCGAGGGAGCGGATGTCCCGCTCGCGGAACATGGAGATGTAGCGTCCCGCGTATTCGGGGCCCGAAAGCGCCTCGCCGAACGTGTGCAGGCCGAAGCCGTCGTGGATGCACTGGTTCAGGATGCCGCCGAGGATCCGGTCGCGCTCGATGAGCAACACGTCGCCGCACCCGGCGTCGCGCGCCGCGACAGCCGCCGCGAGCCCGGCCGGGCCGCCGCCGATGACCGCCACGCACGCCTTGAGACGTCTGATCGCGAGCGTCATCTCACGTCGCCTCCTTTGTCCTCCCGGACGTGTCCCGCGTAGAGCGGGGACCGGACGCTGCGAAGCAGGAAGTCCTCGGGCTTCCAGCCGAATTCGTCGCGGAGGATGCGCGTGATGCGCGGCAGGCAGAAGCCGCCCTGGCAGCGCCCCATCGTGGCCCGCGCGCGATACTTGATGCTGATCAGGGTCTTCGCGCCGAGCGGATTGTTGATCGCGTCGATGATCTCCTGCTTCGTGATCTGTTCGCAGCGGCAGATGATCTCGCCGTAGTTCGGGTTCTGGGCGATCATGTCCGCGCGGACGTCGGGCGGAAGCTCGGAGAAGAAGAACGGGGAGCGTCCGGATCGCGGATTGAAGTCGTCCCGCTCCGCGAGCGGAATGTGCGCCGCGACCATGTCGCGCACCATCTCGGCGATGGCGGGCGCGCTCGTGAGCCCCGGGCTTTCGATGCCCACGAGGTTCACGAACCCGGGGACATCCTTTCGGTCTTCGATCACGAAATCGAGGTTTCCGCCGACCTCCGGGGGAGTCTGCTTGGCGCGGATTCCCGCGAAGTTGCGGATGAAGTCGGACATCCGGAGCGAGGGAAGGAGGTCGTGCCCTTCCTTGCGGAGCGCGGCCATCACGTCCGCCGTGCAGGCGTGGTCCTCGCGCCCGTCGATGTACTCGGCGCTCGGGCCGATGATGATGTTGCCGTCGACTGTGGGGGTCAGGTGGATTCCGAGGCCCGGGGCGTTCGGTTTGGGCGCCTGGTAGACCAGCGTCGAAAGCGAGCCGTCGAGCCGCTTGTCGAGGACGTAATACTCTCCGCGGCACGGGTAGATGCGATAGTCGGTGATTCCGGCCATGCGGCAGACCGCGTCGGAGAAGAGGCCCGCCGAGTTGACGACGACCTTCGCGCGCAGCGTCTCCTTTCGTCCGTCCTCCGCAGAGGTCGTGACGACTTCGAAGAACCCGCCCGGAGCGGCGGGACGCCGGATTTCCGTCACTTCCCGCCCGAGGCGGATGCTCGCGCCGTTGGCGGCCGCGTTTTCCGCGAGGGCGATCGTGAGGGCGTAGGGAGAGATGATCGCGCTCGATGGGGAATGGAGCGCCATGAGTCCCTCGACGCCCTTCTGGAGCTTTTGCATCGTCTGCGGCGGAATGATTTCGAGCCCCGGGACGCCGTTCGCGTCCCCCTGTTCCTTCAGCTTGTTCAGCGTCGGGACGTCCGCCTCGTCGAGCGCCACTGTGAGCTTGCCGATCCGCTTGATCTTCAGCCCCAGATCACGGCACAGACCGTCCATCAGCGCGTTTCCCCGGACGTCGACCTTCGCGCGCAGGCTTCCGGGCTTGTAGTTGAACCCGGCGTGCATGACGCCGCTGTTTCTGCTGCTCGTTCCGAACCCGACATCGAGTTCCTTTTCGACCAATGCAACCCGAACGCGATAGCGGGAAAGCTCCCGCGCGATCGCGCACCCTACGACGCCTCCTCCGATGATGAGAACATCCGCATCATTCACCGGCAAAGGGCATCACCTCCCGGTATTCCGAATATGCGACCCGTACGGCGGCATCACTTGCTTGTTGCGAAATTCACAATCGGTGTTCTATAATTAACCGCGTGGTTGAACGTGGTCTACCAGCTTTATCTGAAAAGATTGTATCATCAATCGGTGCAGGATCAAGGCGCCACGGCGCGTTTTTTTTGGGGATAATCCGTGTATATCGTATTCACGAACGGGAGACGACCTCGAAAGCAGGTGTGCGGCGTGAACCCGAAACGCAGGGAAGTCCTTGAAATACTGATGAATCTGATTCAGTCCGGCGAAATCGTACGCGACGGAAAGCTGCTTCCCGAGCGGGAGATCGCTACGCGTCTCGGCATGTCGCGATCCGTGGTTCGGGAGGCGCTGATCGGCCTCGAAGCGCTCGGGGCGCTCGACGTGCGCGAACGCCAGGGGGTCTTCGTGCGGAAGGCCGACCTTCAGGAGGTGTCGCTCGGGCTCGACCAGATGCGCCTCGCGCCGAGCAGGAGCCTGCCGCAGATCATGGAGATGCGCTACATCCTCGAAGTCCCGGCGACCGTCCTTGCAGCCCGCAGGCGAACGGACGACGACGTCGCGAACCTTCGGGACAGCCTCGAACGGCTCGAAGCGATCCGGAAGCGGCGCGGTCCCGAAGAGGGGCCGCAGGGGGCGTACTGGAACACCATCCTTCACGCGACGATCGTCCAAGCGACCGGAAACCTGGTCTACTCGCGCCTGTTCGAAGGGCTCGTCTCCGTGATGGAGAAGGCGATCACGTCGCTGCGGATGCGGTACATGTCCTTTCCCGAAGAGGCGCGGGGCGACAGGATCCTCGACCAGCACCGCCGCCTCGTCGCGGCGATCATCGACCGGAACGAGGCGGCCGCCCGCGACGCGATCGTCGAGCACCTGACGCTGACCGCGAACAACTTCATGGAGCAGGGCGAGATGGAGTCCATGCCGTCGGTGTTCGACGGGAGGGAGCGGTCGCCGTTCTGATCTTTCCGAAAGCGGCCTGAAGATGGCCGCGGACGCCCCATCAATCGGAATGCTATGATGTCTCCGAATACGACTGCTTCTGTTTCGCCACGACCTGGAGG
>CAYVKE010000044.1:21174-23050 GCA_964451935.1 uncultured Synergistaceae bacterium
CCGCACTGGGGTTTGGCCTGCTGTACGCGTGGATGGAAACGCTCGCCGTTCGTCTCGCCGCCGTTTCGGGGCGCGGGCCTTCTCCCGGCGCGCCGCTCTTTCTCGCCTGCCTCGCGCTCACGCTTTTCGTTGCGGGGGCGTCGTCGCTCCAGACGTTCATCGAACGCTTCCGGAGAGAGCTTTCCATTGCGGGATGCGTCCTGATGTCATCGACGCCGGTCGTGCTTGCGGCGGCCGGTTTTCTGCCCTCCGCGCCGTCATCGGTCCTTTCGTCGGCAGCCGTCGCGTTCGGCGGCGTCGGAACCGCCCTGCTGCTTTGCCGGTGGGGGATTCTGCTGAGCACGTTCGAACCGGACGGTATCGCCGTCGCCTTCGGCGTCTCCCCGTTCGTTCCGGTCATCGCCGCGGCAGTAGCGGGCGGCGGAACGGCCGCAACCGGGCTTCTTCTCGTCGCGCCTCCCGTCGCGCTGCTCCTGCTCGCGAAGGTTTCCGCGGCTGGAGAGGACGCATCGCCCTTTCCCCGGGTCTTTCCCCTTTTCGATCTTGCGCTGCTGCTGTTCTGCCTCCACCTCGCGATCGGCGCGCTGTCGCCCGCCGTTGCGGGAGGCGCGGGATGGAGCGTCTGGATCCATCCGCTCGCGACGGTCTTCGCGGCTCTCGTGTTTCTCTTTCACCGGGGCGCGGATCTTTATGGCTTCTATCGGACCGCCCTGCCGTTCGTCGGCGCGGCGCTCTTTCTTTCGGGGTTCTTTCCCGGCGGCCGGCTCACGGTCGCTTTCTCTGGGGTCGGGACGGCCCTTCTCGAACTCTACGCGTGGCTGCTGCTGATGCATGTCGCGTCCGCTTCCGTAGCACAGCGCGGCGTCGTTGTTGCACGCGGCCTGTTCGTCATCGTTTGCGCGACGGTCGCCGCGTCGATGCCCGCGGGCGGAGCCGACGGACGACTCGCCGAGTTCGCGTTCCCGCTTGCGGTCCTCGTCGCGCTCCTCACCGCCTGGAAGCGCTGCGGGAGGATCCTTCTCCGGCCGGTGGATGAGTCCATCCCGCCACGGAACGAACCTGCCCCGCGGGACGCCCCCGTCGCCGATCCGCCCGAGACTTCCTGCGCGCAGGAAATCCCCGACGCCTCCGCCGCGGCGGAAGATCGGGAAAAACTCACGCATTTCGGCCTCACGTCCCGGGAGACCGACGTCGCGCTTCTGCTGCTGCGGGACTTTCGGGACGCCTCGATCTGCGCCTCGCTCTTCATCTCGCGAAACACCCTCAAGTATCACCTCAGGAACATCTACCGGAAGACCGAGACGGGCAACCGCCGCGAGCTTCGGGACGTCGTCGGCCGGGGTGGGGCGGCGTCGCTTCGCGTGCGATACGATGCGTCCGGTGGATGACCGGGTGTGTCGGAAACGGACGAGACTGCGAATGCGCGGCGGGGATGGCGAAGTGCGCGACGAGTCGATCGAGTGCTTCAATTTGATGCGGACAAAGGGCGGCGTATGCGGTAGACTTTTCATGAAAGGAGTGATGACCGTGAGAAGATCGCCGTTCCTGGCTGTAATCGTCGCATCGATTCTTGCATGTTCGTTCGCCGCCGCTTCGGCCGAAGAGCGAATCCTCCGGTTCGACGCCGCCGCGGAAATTCGGAGCGACGCCTCGCTCGTCGTGACGGAGTCGATCCGTTTCGTCTCCGAGGGGAAGGACATCAAACGCGGGCTCATCCGGACGATTCCGACCGACTTCACCGACGCGCAGGGAAAACGGCGGCGCGCGGGGTTCGAGGTGCTTTCGGCCGAGATCGACGGATCGCCGACGGGAATAAAGGTCGATCGGAGCGGCGACGGCCTCGATATCCGCATCGGACGCGAAAAGACCGTTCTCG
>CAYVKE010000045.1:0-22636 GCA_964451935.1 uncultured Synergistaceae bacterium
GAGGGCCTCGTCGCGATCAAGCCGTCGGGCGTCGACTACTTCGAGATGAAGCCGGAGGACGTCGCGCTCTTCGAACCGGACGGAACGCCCGTCGAAGTCCCGAAGAAACCGTCGAGCGAGACGGCGATGCACCTCGAGGTCTACCGCCGCAGAGCGGACGTGAACGCGGTCGTCCACACGCACTCGGTCTTCGCGACGACGATCGCCTGCATGGGGTGGGAGCTTCCCGCCGTTCACTACCTCGTCGGCTTCGCGGGGTGCAAGGTGCCGCTCGCGAAGTACGCGACCTACGGGACGCCCGAACTCGCGCGGAACACGGCCGATGCGCTCGGTTCGTTCAACGCGGTCCTGATGGCGAACCACGGTCTTCTCGCGGTCGGCCCGACGATGCTCGGGGCCTACTCGACGGCCGAGGAGATCGAACTTGTGGCGCAGATCTACGTCCGCGCGAAGGCGATGGGCGACCCCGTCATCCTCCCGAAGGAGGAGATGGAGGTCGTCATCGGGAAGTTCGCCAATTACGGCCAGAAGTGACCATGAACCCCCGACGTCTTCTCGCGTTCGACCTCGGAAGCTCCGGCGGCCGGGCGCTCTGGGGAACCTTCGACGGCGGACGGCTTTCGATGGAGGTCCTTCACACCTTTCCGAACGGCCCCGTCCGGATGCAGGGGGGCTGGTACTGGGACATGCTCCGGCTCGTGTCGGAGGTGGAGGAGGGCATCCGCGCGGCGGTCCGGAAGAGCGGCGGCGCGCCGTTCACGATCGGCGTTGACACGTGGGGCGTCGACGTCGCGCTCGTCGACGAAACGGGGCAGATCCTCGGGAACGTCCACAACTACCGCGATCCAAGGACCGAAGGGCTCTACGACGAAATCTTCCCGCTCCTGCCGCGCGGGGAGATCTACGCGACGACGGGGATCATGTTCATCCAGTTCAACACGCTCGTTCAGCTCTTCGCGGAAAAGAAATCGCGGCCGTGGGTGCTCGACCGGGCGCGGCGCCTCTTTTTTCCGCCGGACTTCTTCAACTGGGTCCTGACGGGGCGGTGCGTCAGCGAACGGACCATCGCGTCGACGTCGCAGTTTCTCGATCCCGGAACGGGCGAGTGGGCGCGGGGGCTCCTCGACCGGCTCGGAATCCCGCACCATTTCCTGTGCCCGATCGTCGCGCCGGGAACCGTCCTCGGGCCGCTGACGCCCGAGGTGCGCTCCCTCACGGGAGCGCCGGAGAGCGTCCGCATCGTCGCGGTCGGCGGGCACGACACGGCCTCGGCGTTCTACGCGACGCCGGCCGTCGGGCCGGACTGCGCGTTCATCAGCGCGGGAACGTGGTCGCTGCTCGGGTGCGAACTCGCGACGCCGGAGCGTTCCGCCGCGTCGATGGCCGCGAACTTCTCCAATGAGTGCGGCGTCGCGGACACGATCGCGTACAACAAGATCCTCGGAGGGCTCTGGCTCATCCAGGAATGCCGGCGGTGCTGGCGCGGGGAGGGGAACGACCTCTCGTTCGCCGACATCCACGCCGCGGCGCGGGAGGCCGAAGGGCTCCGCTTCGTGTTCGACCCCGACGACGCGCGATTCATGAATCCCGACAACATGCCGCGCGAGATCGCCGCGTGGTTCGCGGACCGGGGCGAGGAGGCGCCGCAGACTGTTGCTGAGATCGCGCGGTCGGTGTACGAAAGCCTCGCGCTGAACCACGCCCTCGCGATTTCGGATATGGAACGGATCTTCGGACGACCCGTGACGGCCGTTCATATCGTCAGCGGCGGGTCGCAGGCCGAACTTCTGTGCCGCTTCACGGCGGACGCCTCGGGCCTGCCGGTCCACGCCGGGCCCGTCGAGGCGACTGCGGTCGGCAACATGCTGTCGCAGCTCGTCGCGACGGGAGACGTTTCCGGAACGAAGGAAGGGAGGGAGATCGTCGGACGATCGTACGACATCGCGACCTATGAACCCGGGCGGGATGGGAAGTGGGACGCGGCCCTGCGGAAGCTCCGGGCCGCGCGGGGATGAGTTCTCCCCCCGGAAACGGGGGAGCATCGCACGAAGGAGAGTGTGGATATGAGGAAGAACGTATCTGTGGCTCTTGCGCTTGTCATGGCTCTTTCCCTGATCCTCTGCGGCGTCGCCGCCGAGGCGAAGGATCCGGAAATCGCGGTTGTCGTGAAGATCAGCGGCATTCCCTGGTTCAACCGTCTCGAGGAAGGCGTCAAGCGGGCGGCCGGAGAATTCAAGGTCAACGCCTACCAGCAGGGGCCGTCGGACGCGGACCCCGCGCAGCAGGTCAAGATCGTCGAAGACCTCATCGCCAAGGGCGTGAGCGCGATCTGCGTCGTCCCGAACGACGCGAAGGCGCTCGAACCCGTCTTCGCGAAGGCGAAGGCCAAGGGCATCATCGTTCTGACGCACGAGTCGGACAAGCAGAAGGGCGCGGATTTCGACATCGAGCTGATCGACAACAAGAAGTTCGGCGAGATGAACTTCGAGCGCGTCGCGAAGGCCATGGGCGGCAAGGGCGAGTTCGCCGTGTTCGTCGGCAGCCTGACCGTTCCGCTCCACAACTACTGGGCGGACGTCGGCCTCGCCTACGTGAAGGCGAAGTACCCGGAGATGAAGCTCGTCACCGACCGGATCCCCTGCGGCGAATCGGTCGAGGAATCGTTCAAGAAGACGAACGACCTTCTCAAGACCTACCCGAACCTCAAGGGCATCGTCGGCTTCGGAAGCCTCGGCCCCATCGGCGCTGCGCAGGCCCTGAAGAAGAAGGGCCCGGCCGGAGCGGTCGCGGTCGTCGGCACCGTGATCCCGAGCCACGCGGCGCCCTCCCTCAAGGACGGATACATCACGCACGGCTACCTCTGGGATCCGGCGGATGCGGGCTACGCGATGGTCGCGGTCGCGAAGGCCATGCTCGACAAGCAGGAGATCAAAGAGGGGCAGGAAATCAAGGGGCTCGGCGCCGTGAAGATCGTGACCGACCCCGACACGAAGGGCAAGGTCATCACGTTCGACAAGATCCTCGACATCACGGCGGAGAGCGCCGGGAAGCTCGGATTCTAGAGTCGCGGGAAGTCCTCGCGGCGTTCGAGGGAAGTCCGCGTGGCTTTCGCGGGAAAAGTCGCAGCAAGGGGAGCCGCTCCTGCAGTCGGCGCGGCTCCTTTTTCAGTCTGGAGGCTCGGAATATGCCCTGCGTCATCGAACTTACGGGAATACGGAAGTCCTTCGGCGGCGTTCACGCGCTGAAGGGGGTCGATTTTTCGATCTCCCCGGGCGAAGTCCACTGTCTGGTCGGGGAGAACGGCTCCGGCAAGAGCACGCTCATCAAGATCATGTCCGGCGTCCACGCGCCCGATTCGGGCGAGATCCGCATCGACGGGACGCCCCGCGCGCGCCTGACGCCTTCGGCGTCGATCGCGGCCGGCGTCCAGGTCATCTACCAGGATCTCTCGCTCTTCCCGAACCTCTCCGTGGCCGAGAATATCGGCATCCGGCAGTACATGGAGAAGGGGCGGCGTCTCGTTGACTGGCGGCGGCTCCGGAAGTCCGCCGACGACGCGATGCGCCGGATCGGCGTGTCGCTTGACCCCGACAGGCCCGTTCGCGAGCTGTCGATCGCGGACCGCCAGCTCGTCGCGATCTGCCGCGCGATCGCGGAGGACGCGCGTCTCGTCATCATGGACGAACCGACGGCCTCTCTGACGCGCGCGGAGGTCGACGCGCTCCTTTCGGTCGTCCGGGATTTGCAGCGCCGCGACCTCGCGATCCTCTTCGTGAGCCACAGGCTCGACGAGGTCATGGAGATCGCCCGGCGCGTGACCGTCCTGCGCGACGGCGAAACGGCCGGCGTGTACGACGCGCGGGAGCTGGACGACGCCCGTCTCGCGTTCCTGATGACGGGAAGGCAGTTCACCTGGGACATCAATCGGACCCCCTGCGACGCGAACGCGCCGCTGCTCGAGGTCCGGAATCTCTCGAAAAAACGGAACTACGCCGACATTTCGTTCACGCTGCACCGGGGGGAGATCCTCGGCGTCACGGGATTGCTCGGCTCGGGGCGCACCGAACTCGCGCTGTCGCTCTTCGGCTGTTCCGCTCCGGACTCGGGGGAGATCTGCGTCGAAGGCCGGGCCGTCCGGCTCGAATCGAACCGCGACGCGATCCGCGCCGGGATCGGCTACCTGCCCGAGGACCGGCTGACGCTCGGGCTCGTCCTGGACCAGTCGGCGGGGGACAACGCCGTCCTCACGATTCTCGACTCCCTCGTCGGCCGCGGAGGCCTCATCGACGGCCGCCGTCTCGACGCGACCGTACGGCAGTGGATCGAAAGCCTGAATATCAAGGTTTCCGACCCGGCTGTGCCGGTCCGAACGCTTTCCGGGGGCAACCAGCAGAAGGTGGTTCTCGCGAAGTGGCTCGCGACGAACCCGAAGATCCTGATCCTCGATTCGCCGACGGTCGGCGTGGACATCGCCGCGAAGCACGGCATCTTCGAGATCGTGAAGGCGCTCGCGGCGAAGGGCATAGGGATCATCCTGATCTCCGACGAGGTTCCGGAAGTTCTCTGCAATGCCCATCGCGTGTTGCTGATGCGCAAGGGGCGGATCGTCGGGGAGTATCGCCCCGACAGCATCTCTCAAAAGGAACTGGCGGTGAAGATCAATGCGGAATGACGAACGCCTCCCCGGCGGGGCTCGCACGGGCTTCGCGGCCCTGCGCGGGGAGTTCCTGCTCGCGGGGGTGATCCTGCTCCTCGTCGTCGTGCTTGGCGCGAAGACCGACGGCTTCCTCTCGTGGAGCAATCTCTTCGATCTGCTGAACAGCTACGCCTTCGTCGGAATCATGGCGGCCGGGCTGCTGACCGTCCTCATCTCGGGCGGAATCGACATCTCCTTCACGGCGACGGCCACGGTCGCGCAATACGTCGTCGCGTCGATCCTCGTGCGGCATGGCGAATCGATGGGGGCCCCCTTCGGCTGGATCGCGATCTTCGGCGCGGCGGCCTTCGCAGGGCTGCTGCTCGGCGCGGTGAACGGCCTGCTGGTCCACACGCTCCGCGTCTCCGCGATGATCGTGACGATTGCGACGCTGAACGTCTTCTACGGAATCCTGATCTTCGTGACGCGCGGCACGTGGCTCTACGACTTCCCGAAGTGGTTCGCCGACGGCGTGAACGTGTGGAGCTTCACGCAGGGCGGCGCGACCTACAGCCTGTCGCTCGCGATCTGCGCGCTGATCGTCGTCCTCGCGTTCACGGCCTTCCTGCTGAACCGGACGACGCTCGGGCGGAAGATCTACGCGATGGGGGGAAACCCCGAGGCCGCGACGCGCATGGGCTTCAACCTGCTCGGGCTGCGCCTGTTCGTCTTCTGCTACATGGGCTTTCTCGCGGCGGTCGGCGCGGTCGTCCAGGCGCAGGTCATGCAGACGGTCGCTCCGAACTCGATCGTCGGGCGGGAGCTGGAAGTCCTCGCGGCCGTCGTCCTCGGCGGCGCGAGCCTCGCCGGCGGCGGCGGGACGCTCCTCGGGACGATGCTCGGCGTCGCGCTGATCGCGATCCTCCAGAACGGGCTGACGCTTCTGGGCGTTTCGTCCTACTGGCACCAGATCGTCATCGGGTGCGTGATCCTCGCGTCCGTGAGCGCCACGGCGTGGAACGCGCGGAGCGGAGCCGGAAAGGGGGTCGGCGTCGATGTTCCGGATTGATCCGGTGATCCGTTCGCTGCTCGCGCTGCTGGCCTGCCTCGTCGCGCTGTTCGCGTTTCTTCTCGGGGGGCGGTTCTTCAGCTTCGCGAACCTTCAGTCGATGGCCTTCCAGCTTCCCGAACTCGGAATCCTGGCCGTCGCGATGATGGTCGCGATGATGACCGGAGGCATCAACCTCTCGATCATCACGACCGCGAACCTCGCGGGAATCACCGCCGCGTTCTGCATCACGCGGCTCGCCGGCGCCGACGCGTCGTCCGGCGCGGTCCTCGGAATAACGGCGCTCGCCTTCGCCGCGGCAATGCTCGTCTCCGCGCTGGTCGGCGCCGCGAACGGCTTCGTCGTCGCGCATCTGGGCGTCTCGGCGATCCTCGCGACGCTTGGGACGACGACGGTTCTCGAGGGGATCGGCGTCCTCGTCACGCGGGGCTCGGTGATTTCGGGCTTTCCGGACGCGGTGCTCTTCATCGGGAACGGGACGGTCTTCGGAGTTCCGGTTCCGCTCGTGATTTTCGCCGTCTGCGCCGTGCTCGTCGGCGTATGGCTCGACCGGACGCCCTGGGGCGTCGGCGTCCGGATGACCGGCTCGAATGCGAACGCCGCGGCCTTCTCGGGCGTGGATGTCCGGCGCGTTCTCATGAAGGCGTACATTCTCTCGGGTCTGCTCTGCGGCGTCGCCGCCCTGATCATGATCGCGCGGTTCAACTCGGCGCGCGCGGGGTACGGAAGCTCCTACCTTCTCGTGACCGTTCTCGCGTCCGTTCTTGGCGGCGTGAACCCCGACGGGGGGTTCGGCAAGGTCGGGGGGCTCGTCGCAGCGCTGATCGTGCTTCAGGTGATCGGCAGCGGCCTGAACCTTCTGGGGCTGAGCCCGCATCTGGCCATCGCGCTCTGGGGAGGCATCCTGCTCTTCGTCATCGCGCTGCGTCTGCTGCGCGCCCGACGCGCCGGGCGGTGACCCGGCGATACATATTGCGATAAAGGGGACTGGACCTGTGGAACGACAAAGCATCGCGGATTCTTTCGACGCATTTTTCTTCGATCTCGACGGGGTCGTGTACATCGGGCGCAATCCGACGCCGCGTGCGCCCGAGACGCTGCGCGAACTCCGGACGCGCGGGAAGCGGCTGCGTTTTCTGACGAACAATCCGAGCGTTTCGCGCGAGGGAATCGCCGCGCGCCTGAACCGGATGGGCGTCGAGGCGATCCCCGAAGAGGTCTTCACGGCCGCCAGGGCGACGGCGATATACGCGGGCTCGGAAGGGCTCAAGCGGCCGATGATTCTCGGCGGCGACGCGCTGCTCGACGAATGCCGCGAGGCCGGACTCGACGTGCGCGCCCCGGACGGCGGGTCCGGATGGGACGCCGTGATCGTCGGCTGGGGGGATGCGATCACGATGAAGGACGTCCGCGAGGCCTGCATCGCGATCCGCGAAGGCGCGAAATTCATCGCGTCGAACGTCGACCGGACCTACCCGTCCGAACGAGGACCGATGCCGGCCGTCGGGGCGCTCGTCGAGATGCTGCGGATGACGAGCGGGCGCGAACCGCACGTCGTCGGAAAGCCCTCGCCGGACATGTTCCGCCAGGCGTTCGCGTCGCTTCCGTCCGGAGCCCGCTGCGTCATGGTCGGCGACATGCCGGAAATCGACGTCGTCGGGGCGCATGCGGCCGGGATTCCGGCGGTGCTTATGGGAACGGCGGAACTCCCCGCCGGAGACCGCTTCCGGCCCGACGCGCGGATCATGGAACTCCCGGAACTCCTGCGGATCTCCCTCGAAGCCTGACGGGACGGCTCTACCCGGAGCGTTGCTTCGCACCTCCCAATGGAGTACCTTTGTACCGAAAATCGATCTTCCATGGAGATACGAGAAAGGAGGAAGGGACGTGATCCGGGTCGGAGAAATGCTCAGGCTGCCGCTCTTTGCGGAAGCCGAAGTAATTGCCGGCGCAAACGGCGTCGACCGGCGCGTCTGTTCGGTGGATGTCATCGAGGTTCCGGATGCCGAAAACTGGATCATCCCGGACTGCTTTCTCTTCACGACGGCCTATGCCTTCAAGGACGCACCCGAAGCCCTCTGTCGTCTGATTCGAGCGGGGATCGACCGTCGTGTTTCCGGGTTTGGCATCAAGCTCGGAAGATTCATCGACGACCTTCCAATAGAGGCGTATCGCATCGCGAACGAGAGCGCGCTTCCGATTGTCCGACTCCATCGATCTACGGCCTATATCCCCATCATCAGAGAGGTCATGTCAGCGATTTTCGAAAGAGAAGCGCGGATGCGATCGACCTCGCTCCGGCAGGATTGCCTTTCGCGGCTGCTCTATGGGGCGGATCCGGAAAAGGCTGTCGAAGAACTCGGCGGTTTCGGTTGGGAGGCGCATGCGCCCGTTCGAATCATTGTCCTTCGTGCGGGGGGGAACGAAGCATTACAGGTCAGGACCAACCTTTACGAGATGTTTGTTTCTCTTGGAAGAGACTTTCTTATGACTGTTGGGGGAGGAGATATTGTTTTTCTGCTGAAGAGCCCTCCGGAAGAGGATTCGATGGTATTGTTGCGATGCTTCCGGCCGAACTCGGAGTTTCTTATCGGAACCGGAGAATCGCACGGTCTTTCGTGCGGTGTGCGTCGGAGCCTCTATGAGGCTCGCAGAGCTCTTGATTCGGCATCTGCATTTGGGTGTCGAAGAGGGGTGTTTCGATTCCGCGACTGCGGAATCCTGTCATGTCTCGACGATCATCCAATGAGAGAAGAGTATCTTGCATCTCTCCGATCTTTGCTTGAACCGCTGTCCTCGTTCGATCGCGAACATGACGCCAACCTCTGCGAGACATTGAAAATCTTTCTGGAATGCGACCGTTCCTGCAAAGAAGCTGCGGACCTTCTCCATATCCACAGAAACACGCTGCGGTATCGCCTTTCGAAGATCGAAGAACTCCTTCCTCCCGGAGCGCTCACGGGGTACGAAGCGTTCCTCTACCGTATCGCCCTCACATTCCTCGCGTTGAACCACTGAATGTTTTCGTGCACTGTGCATAAACGTACGGAGTTTCTTTCGTTTCCTCAAGACATTGCCTGTATCGGCGCATTCATCTCATAATAAAGAAAAAAAAGCAGTGTTGAGACGAATCTCTCTTACACGATCAGGATGGCGGCGTATGGAGAAAAGAACGGTCCTTGCGAGGGGAAGCTCATCGCATTCCGATAAGTCCACGAGAAGAATCCCGTCGCATGCAGTCCGATAGACTCTGATCAGAGGCGCGCTCCCCACACAAAGACATTCATCTGCTTCAGTATCCGACAATCATCGTCGTATCCTTCGCTTTGTCCCGAAAGAGAGCGCGATTCTTGATGTCTGACGAATGGATCATCGTGATTCCTTTATGCCGCCGTATAGGAGGGAAAACTGCGTCACGGGAGGGGAAGGGAGGGGAGAATCCGCATATTGCAGAGGGACACACCCGTGTTTCGTTTTCCGCTTGTTCTTTGACGGCAAGATAAAGGGGGCAGTCACATGAAGGATCCACACGAACCACACGTGAAGGCGCTCGAGAGGGAGACGCTGCTGGTCAGCGTCGTCGTTTCGGTTCTGTCGGCCGTGATCTGCATGCAGATCATCGCGAGGATCGGCATCACCCCGAACACATCCGTGATCGGGGCGCTGCTCGCGATGGCGATAGCGCGGATTCCGCTTGCGTCGATGGAAAAGTTCCGGAGTCTCGACAGACAGAATCTCGTGCAGACGATGACATCCGCCGCCGGTTTCGGGGCGGCGAACTGCGGACTTCTCGCGGTCGGAATCCTGTTCGCCTTCGGCGACATGAAACAGCTCATTCCGATGCTCGTCGGATCGGGGATCGCGACGCTGATCGGAATGTATTTCGTGTATCGCGTCTACGATTCCGAGCTGTTCCCGGCGACCGGCTCGTGGCCTCCCGGCGTCGCGACGGCGCAGGCGCTCATTGCGGGCGACGAGGGTGGACGAAAGGGTCGGCTGCTCTTCGGAGGCATCCTGCTCGGAGCGGCGGGAGCGGCTCTCAAGATCAAACCGTTTCTCGCCGCCGGATTGCCGATGGCGGGGGTCGGCATCGCCTTCATCGCGAATACGTTCGCGATGGTCGCGCTGGCCCTTGGACTCCTCGTCCGCGGGTACTTCCCGCAGATCGCGGCGTTTCTTGGAAGTCTGGGAATTTCGGGGCTTCCCGTCGATCTCGGGAAGACCTATATCCCCCATGGCGTCATGATCGGGGCCGGAGTCGTCTCGCTGATCCAGGCCATCGTCATCATCACGCGCAAGTCCGGAAACGGCGCAGCGGAAACAATGCAGGAGACGTACAGTGTGAGCAAAGACGCCACGAAGAAGGCCATCGGAATGGGCTTCGTCCTCTTCCTCGCGGGCGCCGTGGCCCTGTCGCTCATCTCGGGCATCTGGTCGGAGATGTCGGCTTCGACGCTGTCGCTCTGGGTGGCCTGGAGCACGATTTCCGCTCTGGTCAGCCCGATTCTCGTCGGGCTCTGCGCGATGCACTCGGGATGGTTCCCGGGATTCGCGATCAGCATCATCTTCCTGAGCCTCGGACTTTTCATGGGATTCCCGCCCGCGGCGCTTGCGCTGCTGACGGGGTACGTCGCCAGCACCGGGCCGTGCTTCGCGGATATGGGATACGACCTCAAGACCGGATGGATCATCCGCGGCAAGGGATCGAACCCGGCATACGAACTCGACGGCAGACGCCAGCAGGTGATCTCGGAGCTGATCGGCGGCGTTATCGCGATGGTCGTCGTCGGACTTCTCATGGACATGCACTTCAGACAGAATCTCATTCCGCCCGTCAGCAAGGTCTTTGCGGCGACGATCAAGGCGGGATCGCATCCGGAAATCCTGCGCCAGCTTCTGGTCTGGTCGGTTGCCGGAGCGGCGCTCCAGTTCGCTGGAGGCGCGAAAAAGGCGCTCGGCGTGCTTTTCGCGACGGGGCTCCTGATTAACAACCCGGTCTATGGGATAGGGCTTCTTGTCGCCGTCGCCATCAGACTCGCGTTCGAGAAAAATCACGGGGAGCTCCTCGAGCTGTACGGCGCGGGGTTCATCGCCGGAGACGGAATCTACGGCTTCGTGAACGCGCTCGGGAGGAGTTTCGGATGGTGGTGACGGAAACGAAGGTCTGCCTCATCCGGGTCCTGACCACGAACGACGAGTCGTTGCTCCGGCGTCACGGTGACATTCTCGAACGAACCTTTCCGGGGCTTCGGGTCGAATCCCGTTGCATCCCGGACCAGCCCGAGGGGATCCACGATGCCGGGACGGAGCGCCTCGCGATTCCGAAAGTGATCGCGCTCGCCCGCGATATGGAACGCGAGGGATTCGCAGGCATTCTCGTGAGCTGTGCGGGAGATCCCGCCGTACGGACGCTCCAGCGGGAACTCATGGTTCCGGTCGTCGGCGCGGGAATCGCGACGGCGCATCTCGCCCGTTCGTTCGGGGCGGCGGTGGGCGTTCTCGGCATCATGGAGGACGTCCCGGAAGAGATGCGCGCGATTCTCGGCGACGCGCTGGTTGCGTCCGGACGTCCGGATGGGGTGTCGTCGACGCTCGACCTCATGACTCCCGGAGGACGGGAGCGGACGATCGCTTCGGCGCGCCTGATGAAGGATCGCGGCGCCCGGGTGCTCGCGCTCGCGTGTACGGGATTCGCGACGATTGGGATCGCGGCCGTGCTTCGGGAACAGACGGGGCTCGTCGTCATCGATCCGCTGATCGCGGCGGGAGCGGCCATGCGCGCCGCTCTCTGCTGACGTAGAGAACGAAACGCGGGTGAAGGGTATGAAACTGACACGGGAAGAAATCGATGCCGCGATCCTCGGAGGGTGTCTGCTCGGGGGGGGCGGCGGCGGATCCATGGAGAAGGGGCGCCTCCTCGCGGCCGAAGCGACGCGCCTCGGGGGAGTGAACCTCGTCGATATCGACGAGGTCGATCCGGAGGCCCTGCTGCTGACGTGTTCGGCCGTGGGGGCGCCGGCGGCGGGAGACGCCTGCGCTTCGCCGGAGGCGGCGGGACGCGTCGTGACGATTCTCGAACGTTTCGAGGATCTCTCGGTCGGCGGGCTCATCACGAACGAATGCGGCGGCAGCGCGATCTGTAACGGATGGGTTCCCGCCGCGATGACCGGGCGACCCGTAGTTGACGCCCCGTGCAACGGTCGCGCCCATCCGACGGGGCTCATGGGCTCGATGGGGCTCCATCGCGACGCCGCGTATCGCTCGGTGCAGGCCGCGGCGGGAGGAAATCCGGAGAAGGGGACGTACCTGGAGGCGATCTTCAGGGGACCGATGGAGGCGGTATCGGCGCTCGTGCGACAGAGTTCCGTACGTGCCGGCGGGCTTGTATCCGTGGCCCGAAATCCGGTGTCGGCGTCGTACGCGAAACGGCACGCGGCGCCCGGCGGGGTCCGGAGGGCGATCGAGGTCGGATTCGCGATGCGCGACGCCGATTTCGGCGGGGAAGCGGTCGCGGCCGCCGCGGCTGCGATCCTCGGCGGAACGGTCGTTGCGGAAGGCGCGGTCGTGCGGTACGACCTCGTGACCGAAGGCGGGTTCGACCACGGCCGGATCGAGGTCGAAGGGGGAGTGTCCGCGACCTTCTGGAACGAATACATGACGCTCGACGTCGGAGGAAAACGCCGGTACACGTTCCCCGACCTCATCATGACGCTCGACGCGGGGACGGGAGTTCCAGTGACGACCGCGGAGCTTCGGCGCGACATGCGCGTCGTCGTCCTGGCCGCGCCGTCCGGAAATCTGCTTCTCGGAGCGGGGATGCGGTGCAGGGAATTGTTCGAGCCCGTCGAGGGCATAGTCGGGGAGCCCGTTCTCGCGTACCTGTCCTTCGATGCGCGCCCGGGATCCCGGGAAAGGAGCTAATTCATGTCTCTCTACTGGACCATGAAGGCCATGGAACTTCTGGATTCTCCGGTCGTCACGGGAGAATCCGTCAGGGCGGCGATTCTGGAGGCGGGGGAGGCGGACGTCGTCGTGCGGACCGTCACGGGACCGAAAGGAAACACCGATTTCGTGAAGGTCTGGGTGCGCGGTTCGTCGGGCAGAATATCGGGGGGGACGGCCCCGACGCTCGGAATCGTCGGACGACTGGGCGGCATCGGGGCGAGACCCGAGCGGACCGGCCTGGTGTCGGACGCCGACGGAGCCGTCGCGGCCGTGGCGACGGCGATGAAGCTGGCTCGAATGTCGGCCGTCGGAGACGTCCTGAAAGGGGACGTCTTCGTATCGACGCACATCTGCCCGAACGCTCCGACGCGCCAGCACGACCCCGTCCCGTTCATGGATTCTCCGATCAACATGGCGATCGCGAACGCGGAGGAGATGTCCGGAAATCTCGACGCGGTCCTCTCCGTTGATACGACGCGCGGGAACCGGGTCATCAACCATCGGGGGTTCGCCATCTCGCCGACCGTCAGGGAGGGCTGGATCATGCGCGTCAGCGAGGACCTGCTCTCCGTCATGTCGTACGTGACGGGGCGCGCCCCCGTCGTCTTCCCGTTGTCGATGCAGGACATCACCCCGTACGGCAACGGACTCTACCATCTGAACAGCATCCTGCAGCCGTGCACGGCGACGTCGGCTCCGGTCGTCGGCGTCGCCCTGACGGCGGAGTCGGCGGTTCCCGGATGCGCGACGGGTGCGTCGCAGCCGGTCGATATCGAATCGGCCGTCCGGTTCGTCATCGAGGTCGCGAAGGCGTTCGGCGAAGGGAAGCTGTCTTTCTGCGATCCGGCCGAATACGACCGGATGATCGAACTCTACGGCCCGATGACGCACCTTCAGGGAATGGGCGACGTATAGATGAAGGCGCAGTTTTCCCTTACCGTCGCGGAAGGCAAGCGGGTGATCGCGAAGGGGATCGCCGCGCTTCCCGAAGTGCGCCGCGCGCTGGCGGACGGGATGATCCTGCTCAAGGGCGGGACGACGGTGTCGGCGCTCGCTGAGGAACTGGCCGGGACGCCGCTCCGGATTTCCGGACGGATATCCCCCCGGGGGACCGTCGCGGCGGCGCGGACCGTCGAAGGGGCGCACTCCCTGTTGCTTCGCGGAGGGCGTCCCGAGGCGGCCGACGGCCGTCTCGAGGCGATCGCCGCGGAGATGGGTCCGGACGACGTCGTCGTCTGCGGCGCCAACATCGTTGACGCCTGCGGGAACGCGGCGATGATGGCCGGGCGGTTTATGGGCGGCGAGCCGGGGCGGATACTGCCGCTCCTGCCGTCGCAGGGGGTGCGATGCGTCATCGCCGCGGGAGTCGAGAAGATCTCCCCGACTCCCGTGCCGGAGGCGATGAAAGCCTGCGGCCGAAAGGCGCCGGCGTGGTCCATGGGCATGGCGGTAGGACTCGTGCCCCTCTTCGGGCGGATCGTGAGCGAACCCGAGGCGTTGCGCGCGCTCGGGGCGCGCGACGCGTGGGTCATCGGGCGCGGCGGCGTCTCGGGAGCCGAAGGCGGAGCGACGTTCGTCGTCGATGGCGACGAACGATGGTTCGAGACGTTCCGGACGGTTCTCGAGAACGTCAGGGGCGCGGAGACGAGCGGCGTCGCCGGGTCCATCGACGAGTGCCTCCGCTGCGGACCGAACGGCGCGGATCATCTGGCGTGCTGTTATCGGGACGAACTTCGAAAGGAGAATGACCGATGAAACGGATTCTCGGAACGGTGACGATCGGACAGTCGCCGCGAACGGACGTGACGCCCGATCTGCGCGCGATTCTCGGCGACGGAGTCGACATCGTCGAGGCCGGCGCGCTCGACGGGCTCTCCCGGGACGAGATCGCGTCTCTCGCTCCCGAGACCGGAGACTACGTTCTCGTCACGCGCCTGGCGGACGGTTCGTCGGTCCAGGTCGCCGAAAAATATATTGCGCCCCGCGTGGAAGCCAGGATCGCGGAGCATTTCGCGAACGGTCTTTCGATCGTGCTGCTGCTCTGCACGGGCGAATTCCCGGATTTCCCGACCGACGGTCTGCTCCTGCGTCCGCAACGCATCCTGTACAATACGGTCGAGGCGGTCGCGAAAGGACTTCGCGTCGGCTTCCTGACGCCGTCGCGCGACCAGATCGCGCAATCCGGACGCCGCTGGAAGAGCGTCTGCTCGGATCTTCGCGTGGTTCCGGCGTCGCCCTACGCGGATGCCGAAAGGGCCGTTCGGGCGGCCGCGGCGGAGATGAAGGAATGGGGGGCCGATCTCACGGTCATGGACTGCATGGGGTATACGCTTGCGATGCAGGAAGCGGTCCGGGAAGTGACGGACAGGCCCGTGATCCTGGCGCGGGGCATTGTCGCCCGCGTCGTTCGCGAACTGATCGGATGAGGAGGGGCGTTCGAATATGGATTTTGTCGATGTGTCGAAGCGGCTTCTGAAGGACAATATGGGGCTTGTCGCCGGCGAACGGCTGGTCGTCGTCTACGACGAGACGACATTGCAGATCGGCGAGAGTCTGTTTCTCGCGGGATGCGCCCTCGGCGCGAAGACGGCTGCGATCCGGATTCCCGTTCCCGAACGGAACGGCGCGGAGCCGGACGACATCGTCTCGGCCGCGATGAAGTCAGCTGACGTCGTTGTGGCCCCGACAGGGGCCTCGCTGACGCATACGCAGGCGAGAAAACAGGCGTGCGCCGCCGGAGCACGCGTGGCGACGATGCCGCGAATCACCGGGGATATGTACTTCAACGGTCCGATCACGGCCGACTACACGATCGTCGAAGCGGTGACGAAACGCTACACTGAGCTGCTTTCCCGCGCCGGAACGGCTGAGATCGTGACGGGGGGGCATTCTCTCTCGATGTCGCTCGCCGGACGCGACGGACATCCAAGCACCGGAGTGTATCGCAACAGGGGCGAATCGGGCAACCTCCCCTCGGGCGAGGCGTACATCGCTCCGGTTGAAGGGAGCGCGAACGGCTCCGTTGTCATCGACGGATCGTTCGTCGGGCTCGGCGTCCTCGACGAACCGCTGCTGCTGACGTTCCGGGACGGCCTTCTCGCCGGCGTCGAGGGAAAGGGAGGATCCGCGATCCTCGCGCAGCTCGGGGACAATCCGAAGGCGCGCAACCTCGCTGAACTCGGCATCGGGACGAACGATCGCGCACGCTTCACGGGCGTGATTCTGGAGGATGAAAAGATCTACGGAACGGTACACGTCGCGCTCGGCAGCAACGACACGTTCGGAGGAACGGTCGCTGCGGGAATTCACATCGACGGCGTCATGCGCAAACCGACGTTGCGGCTCGACGGCCGCGTCGTCGTCGAGGGGGGCCGGCTCACGGTCTGACGCGGAAGAGATTGAGAACGGAAGCAAAACACCGGGGCATCTGATAGAATAGTCGCAGCGGAGGTGAACGAATACTCGGACAGACGATACAAAACGATATTCCGGAAATCAGGGATACATGAACGCATGCTGACACGGTCTCCTGAAGGAGAGATGCCCGATGCGCCGATGCGGCCGTTTCCGTTTTCGCCGGATCGTTCTGTTCGTCGCTGTTTTTCTGTCGGCCCTCTCGGCGGCGTTCTTGCAGTCGTGCGCGGCGTCCGGAGAACAACCGCTTCGCGTCGTCTACAACCCGGGCGTCGCGCCGCTGAAGTTCGAGAACGAATCGGGGGACGCGATGGGCCTCTTCGCCGACTTCTGGCGGCTCTGGGCGGAACGAACCGGGGCGTCCGTCGACATCGTTCAGGCCCCGGGGCTGAACGAATCCATCGAATACCTCGCGACCGGAAGCGCCGATATCCACGCGGGAATTTTCCGGACTCCCGCGCGCGAGGCGGCGCTCGCGTTTGCAGGGCCCATCCTGAGCGTCGACTACTTCCTGTTCTCCCATCCCGCCGTCCGCACCGTCCGCACGCTCGACGACACGTTCGGGATGATCGTCGGAATCGCGACGCACGGGTACACCGAGGACTATCTCCGGGCCAGGCTCCCCGCGTTCCGGATCGCGTTCTATGAGTATTTCGACGACCTCTATCGCGCCGCGATGCGGGGGGACGTCAAGGTGTTCGTCTCGACGAGGATCGGCCTGAACTACTACCTCGGGATCAACCGAATCTCCAATATCTTCTCTTTCGACGAATCCGCCCCGCTCTTCTCGCAGGTCTATTACGCCGCCGTGTCGCGCGACAGGGCGGATGTCCTCGCGCGCGTCGAGGACGGACTCGGCAGGATCTCCCCGAAGGACCGCGACGACCTCGAAAGGAAGTGGATCGTCCGTCACGCGAGACAGATCCCCGCCGAGTTCGCGGCCGCGCTCACCGACGAGGAACTGACCTTTCTCTCGAACACGCGGGAACTCCGCGTCCAGAACGACGAGAACCGCCCGCCGATGAATTACCGCGAAGGGGGCGTCCCGAAGGGGTTCGCGGTCGAATACATGATGCTTCTCGCGGAGAAGACGGGGCTCGACGTGCGGTTCGTCGCTCACGGATCGCGCGATGAGTTCTTCTCGAAGATCCGCTCGCGGGAGGTCGATGTCCTCACGAGCGTCGCGGCGACCCCGGAACGGGAGGAATTCCTCTCGTTACTGCCTTCGTATGCGTCCGTGGACGTCGCTCCGTTCACGAGACGGGGAGAGCCGCGCGTGACCTCGGCGAAGGATCTCTCCGGGCGGCGCGTCGCGGTGACGAAAAACTCTCTTTTCGGGGGCGCCCTCCGGCGCATCGCATCGGTGGATCTCTTCGAGACGGCGGACGCGGGCGAGGCGGTCCGGGCCGTTGCGCAGGGGAAGGCGGACGTCGTCGTCGACGCGGTTCCCGTGGTCGATTTTTTCTGCGAGAAGCTCGGCGAGCGGAATCTCATCCGCGGCGAGAATGTCGGAATCACGGGAGGCGCTCCGCTCCCGCTCTGCGCGGCGGTCGGGAAGGACAGCCCCCTTCTGGAGTCGATCCTGCGCCGGGGGATGAAGCTGATTCCGGAGAGCGAGGTCCGGCGGCTCTACGAGAAGTGGACCGGAAATACGTCCGCGGAGGCGCGCAAGGGCGGTCGGATTCCGCTCACGGCCGCCGAGCGCGCCTTCGTCGAATCCCACGGACCGCTGACCTTCAGCGAGGTCGACTGGAGCCCGTTGTCCGTGGTCGGCTCGTCGGACGCCTTCGACGGGCTGATCGCCGATTACATGAAGGTCATCACGGAGCGCAGCGGGCTGCGTTTCGAGTTCCGCAGGCGCGATTCGTGGTCCGACGTCCTCGGCGCCTACGCCCGCCGCGAGATCGACATGATCCCGGCGATCGCGAGCGGCGACGACGCGGGCCGGGAGATCCTTCTGTCCTCCCCGTACGCTTCGTATCCGCTCGTCGTCGTCACGAGGAACGACGTGAGCTACATCAGGGATCTCGCCGAACTCGAGGGCCGGACCGTCGCCGCGGGCAAGGGGTATACGGCCGCGAACTACCTGCGGAGGCATCACCCGGAAATTCGCCTCGTCGAGACGAACGACGTCGCCGAAGGCCTCCTGCGGGTCGCCGACGGCAGCGCGTTCGCCTTCGTTGAGCACATGGCGGTCGCCATCGAGGTGATGCGGAATCTCGGCCTCGTCAATCTCAAGATCGCCGGCGAGGCGGGGTACCGCTTCGACCACAGGTTCGGCGTCGATCCGCGGTATCCGGAGGCAGTCTCGATTATCGACAAGGTCCTGGCGGCGATGACGGAGCAGGAAAACCGGGAGATCGAAAACCGATGGATCCGCGTCGAGTACGCGAAGGGAGTCGACTACGCGCTCGTCTGGAGGGTCGCAGCCGCGGCGCTTGCCGTCATAGCGCTGACCCTGTTCTGGAACCGACGGCTGTCGTCCGAGGTCGCGGCGCGAAGGAAAACGGAAGCCGAGCTGAATGCGGTCGTCGGGAAGCTCCGAAAGACCGAAGAGACCCTCAGGGCGCGCGTCGAGGAGCTTGCGGGCGCGAGACGGTCGATGCAGAAGATCAATGCGGATCTCGAAGCAGCGAAGCTCGAAGCCGAAAACGCGACGAAGGCCAAGAGCGACTTCCTCGCGAACATGAGCCACGAGATCCGAACGCCGATGAACGCGATCATCGGCATGAGCCATCTGGCGCTCCGGACCGATCTGACGCCGAAGCAGCGCGATTACGTCTCGAAGGTGAACGTCTCGGCGCAGAACCTTCTCGGGATCATCAACGACATTCTCGATTTCTCGAAGATCGAGGCGGGGAAGCTCGACCTCGAACAAATCGACTTCGACCTCAGCGGCGTGCTCGGCAATCTCGCGAACCAGGTGACGATGAAGGCGCAGGAAAAGGGGCTCGAACTGATCTTCGACGTCGCCCCGTCCGTTCCGGCGTCGCTGGTCGGCGATCCGCTGCGCTTGGGGCAGGTGCTGCTCAACCTCGTGAACAACGCCGTGAAGTTCACGGAGAAGGGCGAAATCGTCGTTTCCGTCACGCCGGAATCGGTCGGCGAAAACGAGGCCACGCTTGCGTTCTCCGTCAGGGATACCGGCATCGGCATGACGGAGGAGCAGCGGAAAAAACTCTTCCGGTCGTTCGAGCAGGCCGACGCGTCCACGACGCGCCGCTACGGTGGAACCGGCCTCGGCCTGAGCATCAGCCGAAACCTCGTCGAACGGATGGGCGGAACGATCGGCGTGGAGAGCGAACCCGGAAAGGGAAGCACGTTCCGTTTCACGGCCGTCTTCGGCCGCCGCCCCCGGCCCGCGGCGCGCGCGATCCTTCCCGAGGCGGTCGCGGGACTGAAGGTCATGGTCGTTGACGACAACGGCACCTTCCGGGAGGTCATGGAGCATTACCTTGAGGAATTCTCCTTTGAAGCGCACACGGTCGCGTCGGGGGAGGAGGCTCTTGAAAAACTCCGCGCCGGCGCCTTCATGGGAGAGTTGCCCTTCGATCTCATCCTCATGGACTGGATGATGCCGGGGATGGACGGCATCGAGGCCGCGCGCCGGATCCAGCAGGAGACGACGCTGGAGCGGGTCCCAAAGATCATTCTCGTGACCGGATACGGCAGGGACGACGTCATGGAGGACGCCAAGCGGTGCAATCTCGACGGGTACCTTCTCAAACCCGTGACGCAGTCCGTCCTGTTCGACGCGATCATGGGGGCTTTCGGCCGACATACGGAACGAGGCATCGAAAAGGGGCGGCGGAAGGCGGAGACGCCCGAAGGACTCGACGCTTGCCGGGGAGCGCGCCTGCTGCTCGTCGAGGACAACGAGATCAACCGGCAGCTCGCGACGGAAATTCTCGCGGCCGAAGGCTTCTTCGTGGACACGGCCGAGAACGGCCGCGTCGGCGTGGATCGTGTGACGGAAGCCGCGTCCTCCTCGCCGTACGACGTCGTCCTCATGGACCTCCAGATGCCGGAGATGGACGGGTTCGCCGCATCGATGGAGATCCGTAGGCTGGAACGGGAGCGGAGCGGATCCGGAGGACTGCCCATCGTCGCGATGACGGCCGACGCGATGGCCGGCGTCCGGGAGCGCGTCCTGGAGTGCGGCATGGACGACTATGTGACCAAACCGATCGACCCGGCGGACCTCTTCCGGACGCTCGTGAAGTGGATCCGCCCCGGAACGCGCCCGCTGCCGCCCGACTACGCCGGAGCGCGCGCCGAACCCCCCGCGCCGGAAGCAGAAAGCTGCGACCTGTCGCAGTTGCGCGTCGTGAACCCGGAGGTCGGTCTGTCGCGCGTCGCGGGAAACAGGAAGCTCTATGCCTCTCTTCTCTGCAAATTCCATCGCGACTATTCCGGAACGCCTGAGGAGATCCGTTCGGCCATTGCGGACGGAGACCCGCAGCGCGCCGTCCGGATCGCGCACACGGTCAAAGGGGTCGCCGGAACGATCGGGGCGATGGATCTCCACCGGATCGCCGAACGGCTGGAATCGGCCCTCGCCGGTCCGACGGCCGCCGAAACGGAATCGTTGATCGACGCGTTCGGAGAGGAGCTTTCCCGGGTGATCCGCGACCTGGGTCCCATCGTCGCCTGCTTTGCGGGGGAGCAAGCCGTCACGACCGCCATTAAAGAGTTCGGAAATTCCGCGCAGCTCGCATCGATGCTCGAACGGCTGCTTCCGGACCTCCGGAAGCGCAAGCCCCGGCCGTGCCGGGAAGTCATGGCCGAGATCCTCGCGTTGTCCTGGCCGGAGGGATATTCCCGAAGCCTGGCGGAGATGGATGCGTTGCTCGGACAGTACAAATTCAAGGAGGCGGAGCAGCTTGCGCTGGAACTCATGCGCGCGCATTCCGGAGGGGAGGCGAAGGGCGGATGAACGGCGCTTTGCCCGGTGTGCTGATCGTTGACGATACCGGATCGAACGTCGATCTTCTCGTCGGGATGCTCGACGCCCTGTACGACGTTCGCGTCGCGACGGATGGCGCGGGGGCGCTCGAAGCTGTCGCCGAGGAGAAACCGGACATGATCCTGCTCGACGTCATGATGCCCGGAATGGACGGATACGAGGTCTGCCGCCGTCTCAAGCGGAATCCCGAAACGAGGGATATCCCCGTCATCTTCCTGACGGCCATGACGGGAGAGAACGAGGAGGCCCGGGGGCTCGCACTCGGCGCGGTCGATTATATCGCAAAGCCCTTCAGCCCCGAACTCGTGAAATCGCGCGTCAACAACCAGATCGAACTCAAGCGGTATCGCGACCGCCTGGAGGATCTCGTTCGGGAGCGCACGTCGGAGCTGGCGGCCACGCAGGAAGTCGCGATCTATTGCCTCGCGTCGCTCACCGAGACGCGGGATCCCGAGACCGGCGGCCATATCCTCCGGACGCAGCGATACGTCCGGAGGCTTGCGGAACGCCTGAGCGGGCGTCCCTCGTACGGGGGCGTCCTGGACGGCGCGACGGTCGACCTTCTGTACAAATCCGCGCCGCTGCACGACATCGGAAAGGTCGGCGTGCCGGACGCGATTCTCCGGAAACCTGGGAAACTCACGCCCGAAGAATTCGAAGAGATGAAAAAACATACCGTCTACGGAATGCAGGCGCTGCGCGTTGCGGAAAAGAGGCTGGGAACGAATTCTTTCCTGCGCCTCGCCGCGGAAATCGCGTACTCCCACCACGAGAAGTGGGACGGAAGCGGATACCCCCGCGGCCTGCGCGGAGCGGACATCCCCGTATCGGGGCGGATCATGGCCCTTGCCGACGTCTACGACGCGCTCGTGAGCCGCCGCGTGTACAAGGAGCCCTTCACGCACGAACACGCGCTTTCGCTCGTGGCCGAAGGCCGGGGAACGTCGTTCGATCCGGAGATGGCCGGCTGCTTTCTCGACATGGGCGACGACATCCGCGCGATCGCGCGCGAATACCCGGACGACGATGTTCCGTACCGGACGTGATAGACAATTTCACGCGCCGACAGTACACTGTGTTTTGGTTGAGAGGATGTGATGAACCTGATGACTGATTCGACCCCTGCGAAAGTTTTGATCGTCGACGACGTTGAGTCGAGCGTCGACGAGCTTGTCTCGGCGCTGGGGGATCTCTACGACGTCCGCGTGGCGATGGACGGCCCCGCTGCTCTCGAAGCGGCCGCCATGGATCGTCCGGACCTCATCCTGCTCGACATCGTCATGCCGGATATGGATGGCTACCAGGTCTTCGATCGCCTGGCTGCCGCGCCGGAGACGGCCGGAATCCCCGTGATCTTCCTCACGGCGAGGACCGAGGAAAGCGACGAGGCTCGCGGGCTTGCGTTGGGCGCGGTGGACTACATCACGAAGCCGTTCAGCCTGGAGCTCGTGAAGGCCCGCGTGAAAAACCACGTGAACCTCAAGCGGTACCGCGATCACCTCGAGGAACTGGTCCGGGAGCGGACGCGAGAGATCTCGGCGCTCCAGGAGGTCATGATCAACAGCCTGTCCGCCCTCGCGGAGACGCGGGATCTCGAGACGGGCGG